>CAYVVB010000554.1:0-41339 GCA_964454955.1 uncultured Bradyrhizobium sp.
GACGTCGACACGCTCGAACGCGGCCACGAAGCCTTCGGCGACAAGCTCGGCCGCGAGCGCAGCGCCAGTCTCGGCGAGATCGCCGAGCACCACCTTCGCACCCTCGACTGCGAACAGGCGCGCGATTGCGGCCCCGATCCCGGAGCCGGCGCCGGTAACGACCCCGACCTTTCCCTCCAGCAGCACCAATCCCTCCTGCCCGGCCAGATTCTCGGCCGCCTTCAGTTCCTTTCGAATCCGGGACGCGGAATGACACCCATAATGGTCCGGGTGAAGCCGCCGTCGACGATGATCTCCTCACCGGTGATGTAGCTTGCGCGCTCACTGGCGAGAAACACAACCGCATCGGCGATATCCGCCGGCCGGCCGATGCGTTGCGCCGGTACCAGCGCCCGCCGCGCATCATGGACGCCTGGAGCCTGGTAGATCGCTTCGGTCATCGGCGTGCGGATCATGCCCGGGCTGACGACATTGCTGCGCACCCCGCGCGGCCCCCATTCGACGGCGAGCTGTCGGGACAACATGACGACGCCGGCTTTGCTCACGCTGTAGGCGCCGCTGTAGCTCTGCGGGACCGACGCCGAAATCGATGCGACATGGACGATGGCGCCCGCACCCCGCTCCAGCATCGGCTCGCCGAAGACCCGCGCGCAGCGCAGGTAGCCCGTCAGATTGAGCGACAGAATGCGATCCCAGTCGGTCATGCTGACGGCATCGAGGCCGCCAGGCAACATGGTGCCGGCGTTGTTGACGAGGATCGCGGCTGGACCGGCCTTCTCGGTGATCTGCTTCGCGATACGCGCGACGCTGTCATCGCTGGCGACGTCGCAGGCGAAGAATTCCGCGCGTCCGCCGCTGCCACGGATCTCAGCGACGACGGCCGCGCCGGCCTCATCCAGATCGAGCACGACTACGTTTGCGCCGACCGCCGCCAGGCCAAGCGCGATGCCACGCCCGATACCGGCACCGCCGCCCGTGACTACGGCGACGTTCGACGATAGATCGATCCAGCTCATGCAGGACTCCGTACGTTGAGAAAGGACGGCCTGCGCATCAGGAGGCCAGTCCTGCCAGCGACGGCAAGTCGATCCTGCGGATCAACCGGTTCTCCTGCGCGACAATGAGTTGCTCCGACGCCCTCAGATAGGCTGGCCAGTCCGGATCCCTGTCGCGTGCCGCGTGCCGGCGCTCGAACTCGCCCATGTCGGGAAATCCCCAGAGGTGCACGATCTGGTTCAACGGCCCGACCGCACTCGTGAACATGCCAAGCGGCCGTCCCAGATATCTAAGCTGGACCGGCATCGCGAGCCGATCGAACACATCGATGAACTCGGGCATTTTCCGCAGAGCAATGGTATAAACGCGCAAATCGACGATGGCGGGCTCGGTCATCGCATCTCTCCCGATCTCGATATCAGCTACGCACCAGCGCGCAGTTGCCTTCCGCGATCGGCCGGAACGCCTCGTCTGCGCTGATCGTCGAGACCAGCTTGTAGACGTCTCCGGGCGATTTGCTGTCTGCCGGATTCTTCACCTCGAAGAGGTAGGCCGGGTGGATCTTGCGTCCGTCCGCACGGATCGAGCCCTCACCGAAGCAATCGTCATCGGTCGGCATCTTCTTCATCAGATCGACCACGTCGCGGCCGCTGCGCTTGGCCCGCTCGACGCCAAGTTCCTTCACCGCCTTCAGGTAGTGCAGCACGCAGGCGTAGTCACCGGCCTGGCTCATGTTGGGATAGACATTCGCGGCGAGGCGCGGTTTGACCCGGTTCATGAAGGCGCGGGTCCGGTCATTCAGGTCCCAATAGAAGGTCTCGGTCAGCGAGAGGCCCTTCGCCGTCGACAAGCCCATGCCGACGACGTCGGTGACATAGCCGACCAGAGCGGCCATGCGCGTTCCGCCATGGTCGAGCCCGAACTCCTGCGCCTGTTTCAGGCAATTGATCAGTTCGTTGCCCGAGTTGGCAAAGGCGATCACGTTGGCTCCGCTCGATTGCGCCTGCAGCAGGAACGACGAGAAGTCCGACGTCGATCCGAAGGGATAGCGCACCGAGCCGAGCACCGTGCCGCCGGCCGCCTTGACGAACTTCGCCGCATCCGCCTCCGCCGCATGGCCGAAGGCATAGTCGGCGGTGACGAAAAACCATTTCGAGCCACCCGTGCGCACCAGTGAGGTCGCGGTGGAATGCGCGAGGCACCAGGAGTCCCAAGACCAGTGCACAAGGTTCGCGCTGCAACTCTTGCCGGTGAGGTCAGACGAGCCGGCCGTGGTGATCAGCGCGACCTTGTTCTTGTCCTCGATCAGGTATTTCGCGCCGAGTGCGATCGAGCTGTTGCCGACATTCTCGATCATGTCGACGCCGTCCTGATCGAACCATTTGCGGATGATCGCAAGCCCGACATCGGCCTTGTTCTGATGGTCGGCGACCAGGATCTCGACCTTGATGGACGGATTGGCCTCCATGAACTCGGCCGCGGCCTGCTGGGCGCAGGCAACCGTGGTCGGCCCCGAAACGTCGCGATAGATGCCGGACATGTCGGTGAT
This sequence comes from uncultured Bradyrhizobium sp., assembly GCA_964454955.1. GTDB lineage: Bacteria > Pseudomonadota > Alphaproteobacteria > Rhizobiales > Xanthobacteraceae > Bradyrhizobium. The sequence continues at coordinate 2,546 of CAYVVB010000554.1, forward strand.
GACGCCGATACGGATGGTGTTATCGGACTGCGCCCTCGCCAGCCGCGGCGCCAGCGTTGCCGCAAGGCCCGCACCGACAAAACCGCGTCGGGTGATGTTCATGTCGTTTCTCCCTCAATAGCCTCGCCATGACGGCGCGCGCTTTCGTTGATCAAGATGGACGATGTGCGTTCAGGCCTGCTGGCCAGCCAGATGACGGCCGGTGATATAGCCGAAGGTCATGATCGGTCCGAGCGTGATGCCGGCTCCGGGATAGTTGCCGCCCATGATCGAGGCGCGATCGTTGCCGACGGCGTACAGCCCGCGGATCGCCGTGCCGTCGTGGCGTACCACGCGGCCGACCACGTCGGTGGTCAATCCATCGAAGGTGCCGAGATCGCCCATGATAATCTTCAGCGCGTAATAGGGCCCGGCGCCGATCGGAGCGACATTCGGATTGGGCTTGTGTTCGGCGTCGCCGAGATAGCGATTGAAAGCCGTGCTTCCGCGCTTGAACGCGGTATCCACACCCTGCACTGCACCCTGGTTGTATTCGCGAGCCGTCTCTTCCAGGCCATCGGCATCGATGCCCGCATTCGCGGCAAGCTCGCGCAGCGTCGTGCCGCGGATCAGATAGCCGTTGCGCACGAAGATACCGACCGGCACCGGCGCCGGCTTGGCGTAGCCCAGGCCGTATTTCCGGATCGTCGCGTGATCGCAGATCAACCAGGCCACGGTTTCCTCGCCGCCGGCGCCGTCGGCAATCATCGCGGCGCCAACGTCGTGGTAGGAGTCCGACTCGTTGGTAAAGCGGCGTCCGTTCCGATTCACCGCGATCACGCCGGGCTTGTAGCGATCGACGAGATGCGGAAATGCGCCGGTGCGGTTGCCGAGCGGCACGCGCGACACCGGCATCCAGGCGGCGGCGTTCGAGAAATGGATATCGCAGTTGCCGCCGACCTCCTCCGCCATGCGGATGCCGTCGCCGGTATTGGCCTCGGGCGTCGGCGACAGATGTTCGCCGCCGCGAGCGAGATGCGGATAGGCGCGGGCAATCCGCGCCTGATCATGGGGGAATCCGCCGCTCGCCAGCACCACCGCTCGGCGCGCCGTGATTCGGTACTCGCCCTGCCCATCGCTCACCACCGCGCCCGTGATGGCGCCGTTCTCGCTGACCAGCCGCTGCGCAGGCGTTGCCGTGAGCAGCGGGATGCCGAGGTCGAACACGGTCTTGGCAAGACGCGCTGCCAAAGCGTTGCCGCTGGTGATTTTGACGCCGCGGCGATAGAGGGCGAGATCCTTGATGTGGCTGGCGAGGCGCCTAGCCACGTAGATCGCCGAGGTCAACGAGTTCGTCACGCGGAAGAAGTGCTTCAATTCGTCGTTGGACGAGTTGAACATCATCCCGATGAAGGTGATGGTCTCGAGCGGCGGCCGCAGTCTGCGGATCTCCTCGCCCAGCGCACGGGCGTCATAGGGGGCAGCGGTGACGGAGCGGCCGAGCGATGCGCCACCCTCGACGTCCGGATGATAGTCGGGATAGGCGGACAGAACGAATTTCGCCTCGGTCTCCCGCTCGAAGAAATCGAGCATGCGCGGGCCGACGTCGAGAAACGCATCAATTGCCGCGTCATCGAAATGATTGCCGGTCTCGTGCTGCAGGTAGATCCGCGCCGCCTCGCGACTATCCGTTACGCCCGCGTCGCGGGCATGCCGGTTGCCGGGAATCCAGAGGACGCCACCGGAAAAGGCGGTGGTGCCGCCGAAATAGCGATCCTTCTCGATGATGATGACGTCGAGGCCGGATTTTCTGGCCGTGATCGCGGTGGACAATCCACCGGCGCCCGAGCCGACGACCAGCACGTCGCACGACAGATCACGCTCCGCTCCTGGCATCGACGTCTCCTCCCATGGCGTTGTCGCGCCGTCCCGTTGTTGCGTCAGGTCATGCGCAAAGGTCTGAATAGGGGCGGACACGGCCTGCGCCAATGGACGAAACTCCATTTGTATTGTACTTTTCATAAGTGCGGCGCAGCGAGCAGCCATCGCAAATCGGCCGCCGCCGAGGAAGCCATAGGCATGATCCCGCACTATTTTTTGTACGAGGAGGCGGCTCCGAAGGTCGAGCCGTCGTTTCTCCATATCGAGCCGATCCCGGTACGCAGTGGCCGCCACAATTGGACAATCCGGACTCACACACACCCCGATCACCACCAGATCCTGGTAATCAGCAAGGGGGGCGGCGCCATCGAGGTCGAAGGTGTGAGCTGGGAACTGTCACCGCCGTCCCTGGTGATCATCCCGGCGCTCACGATCCACGCCATATGTTTCAAGCCCAATACCGACGGCTACGTCATCACCGTGGCGCCAAGCTTCCTGCAATCCGCGCTCGACGACGATGCCGATCTCGTCGAGGGCTTCCGCATACCGGTCCGCTTTCTCCCGCAGCAGATCGGCAGCGATATCGACCTCGGCGGTCTGTTCGCCTCACTCGAGCATGAATTCGTCTGGTCGGCCCCAGGGCGCCGCACTGCCATCAAGGCCTACCTGCAGCTGCTCGCGGTCACCGTGCGCCGGCTGGTCGAGCAGGAGCGTGACCGTCCCATGTCCAGTGCGCGCGACGCGGGCACGGTGATGCGCTTTCGCGAACTGGTCGAACGGCACTATCGCAACCACCCTCCGCTCGATTTCTACGCGCACAAGCTCGGCGTGACGGCAGCGCGCCTCAATGCCTGTTGCCGCGTCACGACCGGCAAGTCGTCGCTGGCGCTGATCAATGACCGGCTGCTCACGGAGGCCAAGCGCAACCTGCTCTATTCCGACATGACCGTGAACGAGATCGGCGCGGCGCTCGGCTATGCCGATCCAGCCTATTTCAACCGGTTCTTCTCCCGCAATGTCGGCTTGTCGCCCGGCCGCTTCCGCGACCGGCTGCTTCCGGGTGAGACTCGCGCAGTCGTTGGTTGAGGCGCGCGCAAGAGCAAGCTGTATTGCGCGATCCGGCTTGGCACGAAAAGCCAGTCCTGCCGTTGTCGCGCTGCTTCAGCTCTGCGGCCGCAAAGTCGATCGCGCCTGGAGCCGATAGGGAGTCCCGAGTTCCTCGACCGGGAGCCTCGCCGATCACAACGGCGTTGGCGCCGGCGAGAAACCCTACGCACGGCTGTCGAGGATGATCGGAAGGTCGGCGCTGGCCAGCGCTCCACCTGTTCATCCTCCAGCAATTGCTGTCACAGCGTATCGTGGCGTCACGAGCCGCCCTTGATGAACGTAAGCGGCGCGGCGGGTTTGAACTGCGCGGTCACGTCGCCGACCAGGTCGCCGCTGTGCACGAGGTCGAGTTTGCGCACTGGAGCGCCCGCCGCAAGGTCCAAGGCGTCCAGCCGGACCCACACGATGTTCGGGCTCAGCGTCGATTCGAAATAATAGATGCGGTCGGTCGCATCGGCCGCAGTGCGCCAGATCGTGTGCGACAGATCGGGATGTTTGGTGGGATTCTCGGTATCCGAGCTTCCGAAAGGCTGCGTCACGTTGCGCGCAACCGACAGCACGCCGGCAATCGTCTCGCGGTAATTGGAAGGCTTGGGCAGATGCTGCCGATAATAGGCCGCGCGGACGAACCGGTCGGCCGCCTCTGTCGTGCCGGGCAGCCGTTCGGTGCCGCCGAAGCCCTGGTAGCGCTTGAGGTTCTCAAGCTGCTCGGCGAAAGGCGGATCATTGGTCATGACCGTGTAGGCGCGGCCGTGATAGACATGCGGCGTGCCATCAGTGATCTCGAAGATGGCGGAATCGCCGCCCGCATCCGCCAGCGCCAAGTGAATGGTTGCAACCTGCTTGGCGCCAGCGACCATGAAGGACGCGGGAACGACCTGGAAGTCGCGCCGTTCGGTCGCCGCGACTGCCTCATCCACGGTCGCGAAATTGTCGAGCATGTATTGCGTCCAGAGGCTGAGCGACAATCCCGGCACTTTGAGATCGCGCCTGCCGTAGTCCGAGGCTGCCAACCACAGCGCGTTGACGACGAGCCCCTTCTCGTTGATGCCGTCGGCCGTTCCGACGTCGTAAGCAGAGGCGGCGACGCTGCCGTATTTCGAGGACCATCGAACCGAATTGTCGTCGCCGGAAAGCCCCGAGTGCGTGACCCCGCGCGGAAATGCCCACAGATTGGTTCGCATATCCTCGATCCAATCCATGTTGCGTGCGACCACCACCGCCTGGCCGTTGTCCGCCCAAAGAATGCGCGAGCAGGCATCAGCGAGATTTGCACCAGCAAGCGTGACAATCGTGGCCAACACCAAGGCGCGACCGAGAGAGCTGTTTCGTTTCATGCAATTCTCCATGCCGGGCGCACGGCGGCGCGGCATTGAGGTACGTCAACGATATCAAGATAGGGTATTGTTGATTCAGCGGGGAACTCGCGTAGGGACGCTTTCTGATTGAAGACCGCGGCCATGGGCACCGGTTGCCGAAGGGCGGAGCTCGCCAGGAATCTGATATTCGTGGAACAGGAGATCAATATTCCGAGTCGATCTCCGCCCCACGCTCGCTACGGCGAACCAGGCACGAATGGAGCTATGCCGCGCGCACGCCGGCCAGGAAGGTGTCGACCTCGCCGGAGAGCTCTTCGGCCTGCTTGGAGAGATTGGAGGCGGCCGCCAAGACCATTCCGGCGGCATTGCCGGTCTCGTTGGCGGCGGTGCTGACGCCACCGATATTGGCAGTAACTTCCTTGGTTGCTTCTGCGGTCTGCGAGACGCTGCGTGCGATCTCGGCGGTCGCTGCACCCTGTTCCTCGATCGCCGAGCCGATCGACGTGGCGATCCGGCTGACTTCATCGATGGTCGCGGTGATGCCATCGATGGCTTCGACGGCTTCCTTGGTAGCCCCCTGGATCTGGGCAATCTTGTCGCCGATCTCCTGGGTCGCCTGCGCGGTCTGGCTTGCCAGTGTCTTCACTTCCGAGGCCACGACGGCAAAACCGCGGCCGGCGTCACCAGCACGGGCGGCTTCGATAGTGGCATTGAGCGCGAGCAGGTTGGTCTGTGCCGCGATACTGGAAATCAGTTCGGCCACATGCCCGATCTGCTGGGCGCCATCGGCAAGGGCACGCACGATCGTATCGGTGCGGCGGGCGCTCTCGACCGCGCGGTTCGTCACTTGCGTGGATTGTGCGACCTGACGGCTAATCTCGGTGATAGAAGAAGACAGCTCCTCCGCGGCCGACGCCACGGTCTGCACGCGCTGACTTGCTTCGGTAGCGGCCGAGTCAACTACCGCTGCACGACGGTTGGTACCCTCGGCGGTCGCCGACATGGATTTTGCAGTCGCTTCCAACTCGCCGGAGCCGGACGCCATCATCCCGACGAGCCGGCCGACGGAGGCGTCGAAGCGATCGGCGAGAGCGATCAAGGCCTCTCGCTTTTCCTTCTCGCTGCGCTCCTTGGTTGCGACCTGCTCGGCTTCCAGCGTGCGGGCCGTGAGGGCCGTATGACGCAGCACCTCCAGCGTTTCCGCCATGCGGCCAATCTCGTCACCGCGGTCGGTCTCTTCAACGGAGTGGTCGAGGCTGCCCGCCGCGATCTCCTGCATCCGGTTCTTCTGGCGTTCGAGCGCGCCCAGCACGTCGGAGGCGATGAACCAAGATAAGGCTCCCATCAGCAGTATCAGCCCGGTGCCGATCGCGCCGAGCCGAAGCATCAGCGCATTGACGTCATCGTCGATGTCGTCCACATAGAGGCCATAGCTCATAGTCACGCCCCAGGGAGCGAAGGTGCGGACGAATACGATCTTGCGCACCGGTATGGTCTGCCCAGGACGCGGGTATAGGTAAGACGCCGTGCCCCCTTCGGGCATCTGCTTCGCCGCGCTGATCTGCAAATCGACGAGACGAACACCATTGGAATCGGTTGCCCCGGTAATCTTGCCTTCGAGCTGCGGATTGGCCGCGTTCACCATCATCGATGTATCGGCGTTGTAGACGACCGGATAGCCCTGGCCGCGGCCGAATGTCATGTTGCGACCGCGCTGTCGGAACTGAGCCTGCGCCTCGGCGAGCGTCATTTTGCCGGCGGCAACATCGGCCTCAAGCGACTGAGCGAACCCATACAGAAGATCAACCGCTGTCCTCATCTGCTGGACCCGGTCGTCCAGCATCCGGTTCTTGCTAAGAAAAGCCGATGCGACAATGATTGCGATGACGGTAAACGCGGCGAGGACGACCATGCTGGCAAGCTTGGTCCGGATTTTCAGGTGGCTCAGCAGCTTCATCGCGGCCTTTGCGAAAAGGTTGTTTGTTTTGCGCAGCAGTAGCATGAGGTTCTTACAATTGCGTATAGAAATCCCGTGCAGGTCAAGCCGCGCGCAATGCGCCCAGCCTTATGGGCGAGCGCGCTCAGAACGGATAGATCGCCTCCTCGATCTCGATCTGCAGCAGCTTGTCGGCGCCCTGAACCGCAAAGTCGTCGATGTCGAAGCGCTGGGACGGCGGCTGCTTCTGTGCCGAAGCAATCGGTGCCGCGCTTCCAGTCTGGACCGGCGTTCGACGGCCCAGCCGTGTCGGACGACCTGGCTTCCGCCATGGCTGACGACGATACGGCGGCGCCGACCATGAGCGCACCAACCGATGCACTCAGGCAAAGCAGTCTCCTGCTCGCGGATTTGAATCCGCAAGTAACGACGATGTCTCACGAACGCCCCGTACGCCTCCGAACCGCCCACGCGTCAGGGCGGCAGTGCCGCAAAACCTAACGCACGGTTAAGATCGGCGCGAGCCGCTCCATTCCGGACCTCGTCGCCCGATGGCGATGGCCTCGAGCTCGCCAAGGAAGTGCAGTCCCTGAGCAATGCCGGCATCATCTTCGTGACCCGCCGCGATACCGACGTCGACCGTCGCTCATAACGGTCTGGCTGCAGGTTCGAGTCCTGCTGCCGGGCCCACCAGTGACTCGATAGCTTGCAGTGATGGGCGATTTTTCCGCGGACTGGCGATCTGGCCCCTGCCCGAAGCAGACCATCATTGCCAACGCACGGGGCTCCTCGGATATGCGGCCGGCGGGATGCTTCCCGCATGCAAGCAGACGACACCCCGGCATGTTCCGGAGCCCTTGTACTCGATAACTATCTATGGCTATTGGATTCGGCCCTCCCTCTCGGCAATGTCACGGAGAATCCAATGAAGCTGAAGATCGCCGCAGGCGCCTTGGCAACCAGTTTGTGCCTGAATTGCGCTGCTGCGCTCGCGGAGAGCAGTGAAATCCGGATCGGCATTACGGTCTCCACGACGGGCCCTGCGGCTGCACTCGGCATTCCAGAGCGCAACGCGCTCGAATTCGTGCCAAAGGAGATTGCCGGCATCCCCTTGAAGATTGTGGAGCTCGACGATGGGGGCGATCCGACCAACGCCACCAACAATGCCCGGCGCTTTGTCTCCGAAACCAATGCTGACGTCATCATCGGCTCCTCAACGACCCCGCCGACGATCGCCGCCTCCAACGTGGCCAACGAAGCCGGGATACTCCACATCGGCCTGTCACCTTTCCCGATCACGTCAGCGCGCGCCAAATGGTCGATTACGATGCCGCAGCCCGTTCCGATCATGGGCGTAGCGCTCTATCAGCACATGAAAATGCACGGGGTGAAGACGGTCGGCTACATCGGCTATTCCGATTCGTTTGGAGATCTGTGGTTTTCCGACCTGAAGAACCAAGCCCCGGGCCTGGGCATCTCCATTGTGGATGAAGAACGCTTTGCTCGCGCCGACACATCGGTGAGCGGCCAGGTACTCAAGCTGTTGGCGGCTCGTCCCGACGCCATTCTCGTCGGCGCGTCTGGCACGGCCGCGGCTCTTCCCCAGAGCGAGCTGCGCGATCGGGGCTATGGCGGTATCGTCTACCAGACGGCAGGTGCGGCCAGTGCCGATTTCATCCGCGTTGCCGGCGCCGCAGCCGAAGGAGTGATTATGGTCGCAGGGCCGGTGATGGATCCCGAGGATCAGCCCGAAAGCGCGTTGACCAAGCAGCCCGGCCTGGCCCTCAACGCGGCCTACGAGGCCAAATACGGGCCGCATAGCCGCAGCCAGTTCGCGGCCAATACCTATGACGCCTTCCGTGTCTTGCAACGCATCGTGCCGGTCGCGCTGAGGACCGCCAAGCCCGGCACACCTGAATTCCGCGAGGCACTGCGGCAAGCTCTCTTGTCCGAGCGGGAGATCGCCACGAGCCAGGGAGTACACAACTTCACCGACACGGACCGGTACGGCGTCGACCAACGCTCGCGCATCCTCCTCACGGTCAAGGACGGGAAGTACACCCCCGTCGAGTAGCCCTGCGAGTAACTCTGGCGACTGTCCGGTCGGACGGTGCGCGAGATTCACCGCCGCGACGTTTCTGGTCGTTCACCGAAGATGCCGGCGCACAACTCTACCGATAAACCCAACTCCACCGATAAACCATCGAACGCAGGATTCAGATTGCATGAACAAGAGCGCCTCACGCCAACCTCTTCGCGTCTCAATTATCGGCGGCGGGATCGGTGGCCTGGCAGCCGCAAACGCGCTGGTACAGCGCGGCAGCAGCGTCACTGTATACGAGCAGGCGAAGGCTTTGGGAGAAGTTGGAGCCGGGCTTGTCGTTTATCCCAACAGCTTACGTCAGCTGGAGCGCCTGGGCTTCGGTGATGCGCTCGCCCGTGTTGGCGCGAAGCTTGGTCCGGGTTCGGAATATTACCGGATGGACGGCACCCTGGTCGGGAAGATCCTGACCACCGACTCCAGCGGATGGAATGGGTTATATGGAATGCACCGCGCCGACCTGCTGGAAGTGCTCGCCCGCGCATTGCCCGCGGGCAGCATTCGGACCGATCACCGCTGTATCGACTTCGATCAGGACGAAAACATCGCACGCTTGCGCTTTGCCAACGGAGAGCAGGCTGAAGCGGATGTCGTCATCGCTGCTGACGGATTGCACTCGGTACTGCAGCGGCATGTCGTAGAGCCGCAGCCGCCGGAATATTCCGGCTTTCGAGCCTATCGCGGCCTGATCGCGAGCGAGAAGCTTCCGGACTGGCGGCAAGAGTCGCACCAGGTCTGGATGGGCGACGGCAAGCACTTCATGGTGTACCCAGTTCGAGGCGGCTCGCTTCTCAATTATGTTGGTTTTGTTCCGACGGCGACACAGACGGTCGAATCCTGGTCCGCACCGGGCAATCCCGCGGAGCTCGTCGCTTCCTTTGAGGGATGCGATCCACGTATTGCCCGACTGCTGGACAAGGTCGAGAGCTGCTTCTGGTGGGGTCTTTACGACCGCCGACCGCTGGGTTCCTGGACCAACGGCCGGCTCGGCCTGCTCGGAGATGCGGCGCATGCGATGTTGCCGCATTTGGGCCAAGGCGCGAACCAGGCGATTGAAGACGGAGTGGCGCTTGCCGTCCTGCTCGAACACTGCGCTCCCGCGGACGCTCCGGCGCGGTTACGGCAATACGAGCAGTTCCGACGGAAGCGAACCGACGTCGTACAAGCGGAGGCTCGCCAGCAGGGATTGCGGTTCGATTCGAAGTACGAGAGCCTACAGACGCGTGATCGGGAGATCGTGAACGCCGCCCAATTCCGCAGGTGGCTTTATGACTACGATGTCGAGAATGCGGCCATCGCAACTTGCGGTGACGGCATCCGCGACTGAGGCGCTGCAACGCCCCATCTCGAACTCACGATTTCGCCTCGATTTTTTTCGCAGATTTTTGGGCGCGAGAAAGATCGAGGGGTTCTGCACGTCCCTATTTGAGACTCAAGATGTAATCGGTCATATCCGCGACCTCCGCGCGGTTGAGTGACACGTTCGGCATGTTCGGATGCGGGAGGAGCAGGAGAAAGGCGAGCTTGTTCGCGTCGAAATCGGGCATCCTCGCGATATACGTGAACGGAGGCGCTTGGTCGGTTGCGCTTGTCTGCCCACGTTCGACGAGGTGGCAGCTTGCACACCATTGCTTCGCAATCTGTTTGCCGTGATCGACATCAGCAGCCGATGACGGCGTGGCAATCGCCAGGGTGCAACATCCGATGAAGAACAATCTAAGCGCTTCCGACATGCCTACGGTTCCCAGTTCGGAGTTGTGTGTAAATGACGAGCGCCTGGCGACCGATTGGCTGGTCAATGAACTCTTGCGGTCGCCTTCCGGAATTAGCAACGGCTGCTCGGCTCGCCGCACCGGGCGATCCTGAATGCGTCACTGAGCCTGGCCTTCTTTTTCAAACTGCTCCAGTGCGCGAAATGCCTCACATGCGTACATCGCCGCGGGACCTCCGCCCATCATGATGGCAACCCCGATCGCTTCGATTACTTCGGCTCGCGTTGCGCCGGCCTTGAGCGAATCGTGAACGTGGTAGGCGATACAATCGTCGCAACGAATCGCCACCGCGATTGCGAGGGCCATGAGCTCCTTGAATTTTGGAGTCAGCGCACCTCCCGCAGTCGCTTCCTTATGCAAGCGAAAGAAGCTGGAGGTGGGGCCCGGCAACTCATGGCTCAAGCGCCCCAGAAGCGTCTGGAGATCGTGATATTTCTCGGGAAAATTAGTGCTCATTGTCCTCTCTCCTTGTCAAACGAGATTGGTGGGGTGCGTCAGAAGCTCCCCGAAGGTCTGCAGGAAGCGCGCAGCGTCGCCGCCGAACACGACGCGATGATCGCAGTTGAGAGTGAAGAAAGTTCCTTCAGGACGGCTGGCGGCGACGGAGAGGATCGCCGATGCGCCCGCCGGCACAATCGAATCGAAAGAGTGCACCACCGGAAATACGCCGAGGTTCGACAGGTAGAAGGTTGCGCCTCGGTAGTCGGCTGGAACCAGCCGTCGTGACTTCACCTTCTCGACCAGAGCCTTCCAGTCGTTCGAGAGCGCGTCGATGGAACGGCCCGCGACGTCACGAAGCACAGGGGTGATCAGCCCATCGACGCTGTCCGTGGCTACACCGATATCGATGCGATCTCGATGGGCGAGCCCGGCCGGCGTAAACGCGGCATTGAACAAGGGGTGTGCGGCAACCGCCTGGGCGCATACGCGTGCCAGAAGAACAGTGAGCGACAGATTGCCGGCCGTCGCGATCTTCATCAAAGGCTCGAGAGACAATTGAGCCGTAACGTGAAACGTCGGTATGGCGGCACTCGCGCTGACATTGCGCGCAACCGCTTCCCGCAGGCTCGATGGGCGCTCGATCCGGAATGGCGGTCCGGCTTCGATATCCGCATCCTGTATTGGCTCGGCCGGCGAGGAAACGTCTGGCGCCCTCGGGGCGGGCTTGCTGCTTGAGACAGCATGCGCTTGTCCGGCAGCATCATGCCGGGCGCGGGCCCGCGCTCGCGGGGAATCGACTTCGAGCCCTCTCGCGGCTGGGCCGGCGGGCAAAGACGCCGCTACCGGAGGCGCCGCAGCCGTTGCAGCCACTGTTGCCGGCGGGGCCACAGGCGCGACCGGAGGCGGCCCCGGAGGCGCGGCAGCCGCTTCCTTGGCCTCCTGGGCCGTATCCGCGATAAATCCGATCGTCTGACCGACCGGAAGCTCGGAATTGATCGCCGCAAGCGGTGCGGCCAGGTAGCCGTCATGAAAGGCTTCGACCTCCATGACGGCCTTGTCGGTTTCGACCTCGGCTATGGCATCACCAGTCTTGATGGCGTCGCCGGGTTGCTTCAGCCACCTGGTGAGGCGGCCGTTGTTCATGGTGTCCGACAGCGCCGGCATGGTGATGGGCCGCTTCATGACGGGCTCCTTATTCCGCAGCGTCTTGCTTGGCGGCCTTGTAAAGGCTGCGCGCGGCCTGGACGATGTCGGGGACGCGCGGGATCGATGCGGCCTCAACCGCACCATTATACGCGATCGGAAGATCGAGACCAGCAACGCGACTGATCGGCGCATCGAGCGAGAAGAAGCAGCGCTCGCCGAGCGTTGCGGCGATTTCCCCGCCGATTCCGCCAAACTTGCTATCCTCTTCCACGATCATGAGCCGATGCGTCTTGTCCACGGACGTCGTCAAGGTCTTCCAGTCGATCGGGCTCAGACTCCGCAGATCGATCACCTCGGCCTCGATACCCTCTTTCGCGAGCTCCGCTGCCGCCTCCTGTGCCAATAGCGCCATGCGCGAGTAGCTCACGATCGTCAGGTCGCGACCCGGCCGGCGGACCGCAGCTCGGTGCATCGGTGGAGGATCGGCGAGCGTGTCTACCTCGCCCTTGCTGAAATAGAGCAGTTCATGCTCGAGCAGCACGATCGGCTCGTCACTGGCGATCGCCTGACGCAGTTGCCAATAAGCATCCTGCGGCGTCGACGGAACGGCCACGCGCAGGCCCGGAACGTTCATGAACATCGATTCAAATCGCTGTGCGTGCTGCGCACCAAGCTGGCGGGCAACACCCCCGGGCACCCGGATCACCAGCGGCATCGGAAACTGTCCGCCTGACATGAAGGGGATCTTGGCTGCGCCATTGACGATCGAATCCAGCGCCAGCAGCGCGAAATTGATCGTCATGATTTCCACCACCGGCCGCATGCCCATGATCGCTGCGCCCACCCCGAGCCCGGTGAAGCTGTTCTCGGAGATCGGCGTATCGCGCACGCGCCATTCCCCATACTTGGCATAAAGGCCTTCGGTGACGCGATAGCTGCCGCCGTAGAGGCCAACATCTTCACCAAGCGTGAAGACCGATTCATCCGCTTCCATTTCGGCATCCATGGCACGGTTGAGAGCCTGCCAATAAAGCAATTCCTCTGACATGTTCGGTAGCTCCTAGATCAGGACTTCGCGACGACGATTGCAGTTAAGGTGCCGCCAGGCATCATCCACGGTCGGCTGGCTACTCTGGAGAGCGAACTCGACTGCGTCGTCCACGGTCTTCTGGACGTCCGCCTTCAAGGCGTCGATCTCTTCATCCTCCATGTGGCCCTGGCTCACGATGTGCTCGGTCAGGCGCGAGATGTTATCGGGTCCGACCTTCGCAATTTCCGATGATGTCGGATACTTGAGCTCCAGATTTCGGATCGTGACCGAAAGTGGATCGATTGCCTGATATGCCTTCACTTCGACGGCGGGGCGGTAGGTCCCCGGGTCCGCCATGGAATGGCCGCGATAGCGATAGGTCTCACATTCGATGAATTGCGGCCCTGAGCCGTGGCGGATGCGGTCGAGCGCGCTCTTGGCTGCATCATAAACCTTCAGGACATCCATGCCGTCGACCTTTTCCGCCGGGATATTATAAGCGGCTGCGCGTTTATGGACTTCGGGCACCGCCGAATGCCGATGGACTTCCGTACCAATGGCGTAGTGGTTGTTCTCGCAGACGAAAAGCACCGGCAGGTGCCAAAGGCCGGCCATGTTCAGCGATTCATGGAACGTGCCCTGGTTGACGGCGCCGTCGCCAAAGAAGCAGATCACCGCCTCCGGCAAATTGCGCAACATCACGCCGTAGGCGACGCCGATTGCGATCGGGCAGCTTTCGCCGACGATCGCATAGCCGCCCATGAAGCGCCGCTCGCGATCGAACATGTGCATGGAGCCGCCCATGCCGCCGGACATACCGGTTGCCCGGCCAAAGAGCTCCGCCATGACGTTGCGGGCCGGAACGCCGCGGGCAAGCGCATGCGCGTGTTCGCGGTAAGTGCTGACGATGTAGTCGGAGGGTGTTGCGGCGTTGATCACGCCGGCCCCGACGGCCTCTTCGCCGGGATAGAGATGGAGGAAGCCGACGATATTGCCCTTGGTATATTCCTCGGCGGCGCGCTCCTCGAAAACGCGCGACAGCATCATGTCGCGCAGCAAATGGTGAAGGGTTTCGCGTTGCATGATCTTAAACCTCTTTGTGATGAACAGCTCGATCGGATGAGGGGCGCGCGACTACGCCGTAGCCGCGCCCGGCCCCGACTATTTCTTCGGCGGCTGAACTGCGGCGCCGGTCTCCTTGAGGAAGAGAGCCAGGATCGCCGCAATTATGATTGCCGCGATTCCCACACTGCCCCCCTTGGCGAAGACATCAGTGGTCAAAGGTCCGCCCGCCTCGAGCTTTTGCAGCAACCATCCAAATGCCGGCGCTGCGAATGCGCTCATCACGAAGACGAGGAAGTTGATCGCGCCTGTTGCGCTTCCCTTGACGTTGTCGGGATTGACTTCCTTGATGATCGTATAGGGGATCATCGCAGCGCCAGACCCGATGCCGAGCAGAAGTCCGAGCAGATAGGGCGGGAACGTATTGGCGGGGAAATAAAGGATCGCTACTGCCGAGGCGAGCATCAGGGCCATGCCGGCAAACAGCACCGGTTTGCGGCGTCCCATGTGGTCGGAGATATAACCCAAGAGTGGAGCCCCGATCACCCAGCCGAGGGGTACCATGGACGCGCGATCGACGGCTTCGGCGTAGTCGATGTTCCAACCTTGCCGCAGGAAAGACACGCCCCAGATCATCCCGCCTACGGTGGTCGGCAGGAACAGGAGGCCCGCAGATATCCCGCAAAGATACGACTGCGGATTGCCGAGCACGACCTTGTAGGGGCTGAACATCTGCAAGATGCTTGAGCTGGAGTGCTCAGACGGATCCTGCTTCGGCGTCAGCAAGACCAGTGCAAGGCCAATCACCACTGTGAAAATTCCGGAGTAGATCCAGAATTGCTGCCAGGTGATGACGCCATGAACCAGCGGAGCAACCAGGAACTGGCCGGCGGAGCCGCCCAGCATGCCGAAGCATTGGGTGAATCCGATCGCGGTGGCGAGATAGCGTGCCGGAAAACCGTGACTTGCCAGATAGACTGCGCCCACGAACGCAAACGCCGCACCAGCCCCCTGCAGCAGGCGACCGACATTCGCCATCCAGGTCACGCCCATTCCGAACATGACGATGCCGATGGCGAGAAGAAAGACGCCGACCGGAATTGAATATTTGGCACCCCAGCGATCGAGCGAAGCACCGGCGACAATGGCGAAGGTCGAGTAAGTGTAATAGTAAAGGCCGAGGAGAGAACTGATACCCAGCGTCGTCAGGCCGAATGCCGACGTCAATTCAGGCACCATCACGCTCGGCGCAGACCGCACCGCATATTGCACGAAATAGAACAGCAGGCAGAAGAACCAAGCAACGACGAAAGCGACGTGAAAGCCGCTTACGGTCGATTTCGCGACGGACCGCTGCGGCACAATCGATTGAATCGACATCAAAGCCTCCCTGGAGATCAAGACTCCCAAGAAGAGGCTAGGTCGATGCGTCGCATCGACATTGAGTTACATCAAGCGCAGCGAGACAGACTTTTCACTGCGCCGCAACGCGGACCTCGTTGTGCGTTCCTACAAATCCAATAATCAAAGATATCTCCCGCAAAACTGCTGACTCAGCGAGATTCTCCGCCGTGAGTTGAGATGCAGCGCACTTCAAGCCGGCTTGATCACAATCACGTGTGGCGATGCGGACTGATCTCGGAAGTCACCGCAGCGCGGTATGGGCCTCAGAGATCAATCGTGCAACGTACGGCGTGCTGTTGGATAAGGTCCTTCGGCCGACCGCTCCGTGCACGAAAACGACACTTGAGTGTCATGAAGCAAGCGATCGCCGAACGATGAAGTTCGCGTACGACCCGATGTTCGGTTGACGCCGGGGATGCGCGGCAACAGTCAGGTCTTAGCCCTATGATCGGGTCGTTGATTGGGGCCGGTCACAACCCCTGCAGCATCACAAGCTTACCAGATTTTCCCGCTTCGGATGCCCTGCTTCAAAGCTGCTGATGTTGCCGAGCGTTATCTCGGCGATCTCCGAGAGCGCCTCCCGGGTCAGGAACGCCTGATGTCCCGTGATGACCACGTTCGGCATCGTTGTCAGTCGCTCGAAGGTATCGTCCTCGATGATGCTCAGGGACCGGTCCGAGAAGAACAGAGATTCCTCTTCTTCATAGACATCCATGCCGAAATAGCTGAGACCGCCGCCGCTCTTCAAGCTTTCGACGACTGCGGCCGTATCCACGATGGCTCCGCGGGCTGTGTTGATGAGCATCGAACCTGGCTTTATCAAAGCGAGCGTCTGCTTGTTAATCAGATGGCGGGTCTTGTCGTTGAGCGGGCAGTGAAGGGAGATAATATCCGATCTGGATATCAGTTCGGGAAGGTCCGTGTATCGGAGGCCAAGCTGGACGCAGGCAGGTTGGGCCTCCACGTCAAATCCCAGTAGTTCGCAGCCGAAACCTTTCATGATATGCGCAAGCGCGGTCCCGATCTTGCCAGTTCCGACAATGCCTACGGTCTTGCCCGACATATTGAATCCGACGAGGCCATTGAGATCGAAATTGCCTTCGCGCACGCGATTGTAGGCCTTGTGGAGGTGGCGATTGAGCGTCAGTATCAACGCGACGGCGTGTTCGGCGATCGCCGACGGTGCATAGGCTGGCACCCGCATGATGGACATGCCGGTCCTTCTTGCTGCCTCGACATCCACATTGTTGAAGCCGGCCGCCCGCAGGGCGACTAACCGCGTGCCTCCTTTGACCAAAGCGCCGATCGCGTCCGCGTCGAGCTGATCGGTCACGAACGAGCAGATGGCGGGAAAGCCAGCCGCCATCGACGCTGTCCCCACGTGGAGACGCTCTTTGAAGAACGTGAGATCATGGCCGAAGCGTGCGTTCGCCTGGCGGAAAAACCCGATTTCGAAGTCATGACTGCCAAACATTGCGACTTTCATGGGATCTCGGCCTATGATTCGAAGGAATTGAACAATCAGGCCGCACGTGCCGGCGGCGCCATGAACTCAGGGCCCACAGGATCGCGCACACAATCGCTTACGATGCAATCGATCTCGGCCAGCGCATCGGCATCGAGGCTCCAGCCCATGACATCGGCCACGGGATCAAGCTGCCCGGGATGTCGGGCGCCCCACAGCGCAACGCTGAGCGGCTGCTGGTCCAGCACCCAGCGGACGGCAAGATGCAGAACCCGTTTACCGAATTTGCGGCGGGCAAAATCGTCGAGGCGCTCAACGGCTCGAAGGTATTGCTGCAGGCGCGGTGATCGAAACTTGGGGTCGCCCCGGCGTAGATCGTCGCCGGTGAATTTGCTATCGGCCTTGATGCGCCCGCTCAACAAGCCTCGGCAGAGCGAACCATAGGCGAGCGTCACGATTCGATTTTCGCGACAATAAGGCAGCACGTCCTTCTCGGCGCCGCGCTCGAAAAGATTGTGCGGCGGCTGCATGGCATGCAAGGGCGCAACCGAACGGAACTCGCGGACCTGCTCGACCGAAAAATTGCTGACTCCGATCGCGCGGATCTTACCTGCTTTGTAGAGCTCGGCCATGGCTCGCGCCGTCTCGACAATTGGCGTCTTCGGATCCGGCCAGTGGACCTGGTAGATGTCGATCGCGTCCCGACCCAGCCGCCGCAGGGAGTCGTCGACCTCCTTGTGGATACGCGCCGCGCTCGCGTTGCGAAACGGCTCGCCATTCCGCCAGTCGAGACCGACTTTGGTTGCGATCAGGACCTTGTCGGGCCCGATCTCCGCGAGCGCCTTGCCAACGATCTCCTCCGATCGGCCAAAGCCATAGACCGGCGCTGTATCCACCAGAGTGATGCCGCGATCGATCGCGCTGCGAATGGTGCGGATCGAATCCGCCTCATCGCTTCCGCCCCACATCCACCCGCCGATCGCCCACGTTCCGAGTGCGACCCGTGTGGCGACGAGGTCCGTTCCAGGGACCGTCACAGTCTCGAGCTGGTTCGCCATGTTAATTCTCCTGCGCCTCGATCAACATCGCGCCATACCCCCGCACCTTCAAACCGTCGTGTGCTGGAATCGCGGGCAGCAACGCCGAACGTACGTGCACGCTTGCATCCCGGGACAAAGGCTAAGTTGACCAATATCAACATCGAAACGTCGGCACGCGCGCCTCCCACTCACCATTGCGTGAGATCGTACAAGACGCGCACCATGCGCGTTGCGGCTTGATCATGATCAACAACGCGTCCGTCGCTGCGCTCTAGCTAAAGCTGCTAAGCGACTTGCGGGAGCTTGCGCATGGACCTTCACACAGCGATCACCGGTCGCCGCGCCGTACGCGACTACACGAACCTGCCGGTTGACGAAAAGTTGATCCATGCACTGATCGCCGCCGCGACCCAGGCGCCGAGTGCAGTCAACGAGCAACCATGGACTTTTACGGTTGTTCGCGATCAAGGCACACTTGATCGCATTTCGCACGAAGCCAAATCGCACATGCTGACCGCCTTGGCGGCAAACCCGCACGCAGAGCACCTGCGGCCTCATCTCACCGACCCGCAATTCCATATCTTCTACCACGCGCCGACGTTGATCCTGATTTCGGCCAGAAGGGAAGGGCCCTGGATCGTCGAAGATTGCGCGTTGGCGGCCGAGAACCTCATGCTTTCAGCATACGCAGCCGGTCTTGGCAGCTGCTGGATCGGATTTGCTCAAGGTTTTCTCAATACGCCGGAGGGAAAGGCCGTGCTGGACATTCCTTCGCATTGGGTGCCGGTGGCACCGATTGTCATCGGCCATCCAAAGACGGCGCCAAATCCCATCCCCCGCAACGAGCCCGAAATCCGCTGGATCGGCTGATCGTTTTTCCGTTGGTCCTTCCATGCTGGATATCCGAAAGGACTTACCAAGCAGTCAGAAAAGGAGCGGGTTGAATGAAGCATCTGATTGTCGTCGCACATCCCTCTGAAACAAGCTTCACAATGGCGCTAACGCGCAACTATGCCGCCGAACTGGAACGGCTCGGACATAGCGAGCGGACCTACGACCTGTATCGAGCGGCATTCGATCCCGTCCTGACCGCGCAAGAACTTCTTCCTGTCAGCCTCGATCATCCGGCACGCGCTGACGTGGTGAAAGCGCAAGATGAAATTCGCGGCGCGGACGTTCTGACTGTCATCTATCCACTGTGGTGGATGTCGATGCCCGCAATGATGAAAGGCTACATCGATCGGGTGTTCGCCCGCGGCTTTGCCTATGAATCGCAAGACGGCGTCGTGCGCGGGTTGTTGTCGGGGAAGAAGGCGGTCCTGATCACGATTTCCGGCGCGCCGTTGCCGTTGCTGGTGAACAGCGGCAGATGGAATGCAGTTCAAGTTCTGCAGGACACGCATGTCCTCCGCTCGTCCGGCTTCGATTTGCTGGAACATCTGCATTTCGATGAAGTCGGACCCGACCTGCCGAACACCGCCGCCGAACAGCACATGGCAGATGCCCGTGCCTGCGCCCGGCGACATTTCTCTGGGAGCTAGAAGCCACTCCGGTCCGAAAGAATGGTCGGAGACCGTCAGATGATAGGAGAATGGACTATGGCAACACGCACGACTGCCGCACCGGTTTGGTTCATCACCGGCTGCTCGACCGGCTTCGGCCGGGAATTCGCCCGGGCGGCTCTCGCCGATGGCTTTCGGGTCGTTGCGACGGCGCGCGACCCGAAAAAGCTCGATGGTATCGTTGCTGGATATCAGGGCAAGGCGATCGCCCTCGCCCTGGATGTGACAAAGCCGGATCAAATCGCGCATGCGGTGAGCGAAGCTGAGCGCGTGTTCGGCCGTATCGATGTGCTCGTCAACAACGCCGGCTACGGCTATCTGGCCGCTGTCGAGGAAGGCGAGGACAACGCTATTCGCGCGATGTTCGAGACCAATTTCTTCGGTCTCGCCGCGATGGTCCGTGCCGTTCTGCCGGGTATGCGCGCCCGGCGGCAGGGATGTGTCGTGAACATTGCCTCCGTCGGCGGAATCGTCGGGTTCGCCGGATCCGGCTACTACGCGGCGACCAAATTTGCGGTCGAAGGACTATCGCAATCCCTCGCCAAGGAGGTCGAGCCATTGGGGATCCGAGTGCTGGTGGTCGAGCCAGGGCCTTTCCGGACGGACTGGGCAGGAAGGTCCCTGAAGCAATCGGCGACGTTCATCGGCGACTACGAGGCGACGGCCGGTGCACGGCGGCGCGAAACCGCGGGCTACAGCGGCAAGCAGGCGGGCGATCCTGCGCGCGCTGCCAAAGCTGTTATCGCGGCCGTGCAATCGTCATCACCGCCGCACCACCTGGTGCTGGGCCGGGCCGGCTTCGACAACGTCGAGAACCAATTGAGATCGATGCTTCAGGAAGTTGATCAATGGAAAGCGACCAGCTTGGCCTCGGATTATCCCGTGACCCAAGGCGCCGCCCAGGAATCCTGAACCACTTGGAGAATCAATCGAGCGATTTGCGGAAGCGCAGAGCGCAAGCTGCAAGGAGAATTGCGCTGAGCGTCGCGAGGGCCAGCATCTGTGGCCAGAGCACCACAAGCCCAACGCCCTTCAAGAAGGTGCCACGGATGATGATGAGATAGTAGCGTACCGGATCGACATAGGTCAGCCATTGCAGGGCTTGCGGCATGCTGGCGATCGGGAAACTGAAGCCCGACAACGTAAAGAGTGGGTTGACAACAAAAAAGTTCGTCGCGAAGGCCTGCTGCTGGGTCGAGCACAACGTCGAAATCAAGAGGCCGATGCCCAGCACACTCAAGAGATACAGGCACGTTCCCAGCAGCAGAACCAGAGGATTGCCGACGAAGGGAATCTGGAACCATAAGGTTCCGGCCGCCGCGATAATGCTCACAAGCCCAAGCCCGATAACGAAGAACGGTACCGTCTTCCCGAGAATGAATTCGAGCGGCCGGATTGGCGTGACCATGATCTGTTCGAGCGTGCCGATTTCCCGCTCGCGGACCACGGCAAAGGAGGTGAGGTTCACGACGAGCGTCAAGGTCAGTGTGGCGATGACTCCGGGCACGAAGAACCATCGGCTATTGAAATCAGGATTGTACCAGGGCCGCTGCTCCAGCAAGACCTGCACGATGCGGGAGTTCTTCTCACCATGCACCCTGAGTGAGAGATCGTTCGCATAGTCCTGCGAGAATTTCGAGACCACCTGACCGACATAGCCTAATGCGATCATTGCCGTATTGGAATTTGTCCCGTCGACGACGACCTCAAGCGGCGCGGATTGGCCACTGCGCAACGCCTGAGCAAAACGCGGATGGATGACCACGGCAACGGTTGCCGCCCCGCCATTGATCGCACGCGTCACATCGGCCTGCGTCTGCGCCGTCTCTACGGGATGGAAGCGCCCCGTATAGGTAAAGCGCGAGATCAACTCCCGGCTTTCCTGGCTGTGATCGAGATCGAGCACCATGGTCGAGACGCCGAACACCTCGAAGGTGGCAGCGTAGCCGAAGATAATCACCTGCACCAACGGCCAGGCAACGAGGCGAAAACGCGCCCATGTATCCCGGCGGAGTTCTAGGAACTCCTTGATCGTCAAGGTGATGATGCGGCCCAACATGATCAGGTCAGCTGCTTGCGGAAGGCCCGGGCCGCCAGGATGCCGACAATCAGGGCGTAAAGCGCCAGCATCGAAATCGGCACGGCAAGATCGACGATGCCGGCGCCTTTGAGAAAGACCGCCTTTACGATCGTCACATAGTAGCGCGAGTGGACCAAATAGGTGATCGCCCGGATCGGCGGCGGCATCTGATCGATCGGGAACGTGTAGCCCGAGAGGAGCGACGTCGGCAGCATCGTCATGAGCAGTGCCAATTGGCTGGCACCGATCTGGCTTCGGACAGCGACGGAAATGAGGTAGCCGACGCCCAGCACCACGACCAGAAAGAGCGATGTCGTAAATAGGAGCGTGACGACCGTCCCCCGGAACGGCACTTGAAACCAGAACACCGCCAGCAACAGGCAAAAGGCCGCATCGAGCAGGCCAAGAGCGAAATAAGGCACGATCTTGCCGATCATGACCTCGAGCGCGGTCACCGGCGTCGAGATCAGCACCTCCATCGTTCCGCGCTCCCACTCGCGCGCGATCGTCAGCGACGTGAGCTGGGCGCCGACAAGCGCGAGCACCATGGCGACGACCCCCGGAATAATGAAATTCCGGCTGTTGAGGTCTTCGTTGAACCACACGCGAGATTGGAGTGCGACAGGCTGCGGCTGCAGCACGATCCCGGCCCGATCGGCATAGATGAGCGCGACGCGGTCGGAGAAGCTGGACACGACGCTTTGCGCATAGCCAAGGCCGATATTGGCCGTGTTGTCGTCGGTCGCGTCGAGAATGAGCTGTATATGGCTCTTTCCGCTATCGTTCAGGCGTTCCGAGAAGTTGGGCGGCACGACAACCGCGATCTTGCAGAGGCCATAATCCATGGCATCGTTGACCTCTTGATAATTGGTGGCGCTCTTCACGATCCGGAAATAGTCCGACGCCTGAAAGCGCTTCAGCAAGGCCATGCTATGCTGGCTCGCCTCGCGGTCGAAAGTGCAGACCGGAATATGCTTGATATCGAGGCTGACGCCATAGCCGAGGAGAACCATCTGCATCAAAGGCATCAGAAGCGCGATCATTAGGCTGCGTGGATCGCGCAATACCTGAAGAAGCTCCTTGCGGGCGATGGCTCTGAGGCGGCGCAGTCTCATTGCGAACGCCCCGCCTCGACGAGCTGGACGAACGCATCTTCAAGCGAAGGCGCGATTGGCTCGATGTGCGTCCAGCGGAGACCCTTTCCCTCGAGATAGGCCTGAATTTGCGGAACATCCGTAGCAGCCCGGTCAACGAGAAGGTGCAGCGACGAACCGAAAGGCGCCGCATCGCGAACGTGCGGCGCCTTTTCGAGCGCCACGAGCAAAGCGCCGGGATCATCGCAGTCGACCAGCAGCAGATCGCCATGGACCGCGTGCTGCTTGAGCTCGCCAGGACTGCCAAGCGCGACGAGCGTGCCGGCACTGATCAGGGCGATACGGTTACAGTACTCCGCTTCATCCATGTAATGGGTCGTGATCAGCACGGTCACGCCCTGTTCGGCGAGCGTATAGATCAGATCCCAGAACCGGCGCCGCGAATTCGGATCGACGCCCGACGTCGGCTCATCCAGGAAAAGCACTGGCGGCTGATGCAGCACGGCGCAGCCAAGCGCCAGTCGCTGTTTCCAGCCGCCCGATAGTGTCGAAACGAGCGCGTCCTCACGCCCGGCGAGCCCCGCCATCGCTATGGCAAAGTCCATCCGCTCGGCAAGCCTGGCGCCGGTGACCCGGTAGATGCCGCCAAAGAAGCGCAAATTCTCAATGACTGAAAGGTCGTTATAGAGCGAGAATTTCTGCGACATATAACCAATATGCTCGCGCACGCGCTCGGGCTCGCGGCCGACGTCAAGCCCGGCGATTAGCGCCCGCCCTGCCGTTGGCCGCAGCAGGCCGCAGAGCATCCGAATCATGGTCGACTTGCCGGCGCCGTTTGGTCCGAGGAAACCCATGATTTCGCCGCGGCTGACCGTGAAGCTCACATGGTTGACCGCCGTGAAACTCCCGAAGCGTTTCACCAGATCGTCAACGACGATGCTCGGGCCAGCCCCGGTCATGATCGCTCATCTCCAGGCTGGTCAAGGAGTGCCCCGAAGAGATCTTCGATCGACGGCCGGAGCGTTTCGATCTGCGCCACCTCGATGCCAGCCCTTCCCAGCGCCTCGGCGATCTCGGGTCTTCGGCGTGCGGCATCGTCGACGACGACGTGAATGCCGTCGCCGACCAGCAGCACTTTGGCGACGCCAGGGAGAGCGCGAACGAGATCGCGGGATTGCCGCGCCTGCGGCGAGCTCACGTTGAGGAGCTCACCTGGCATCAGCTCCTTCAACTCCTTCGGCGTTCCACAATGGAGCATGGAGCCGCCGTAGAGCAGTCCGAGCCTCGTGCAGCGCTCCGCTTCATCGAGATAGGACGTTGCGATGACGATCGTGACGCCCTCGCCGCGAAGGTCATAGAGAATGCGCCAGAAATCGCGGCGCGAGACCGGATCGACCCCCGCTGTCGGTTCGTCGAGAAGCAGAACCTTCGGCGTATGGATCAGCGAACAGGTCAAGCCGAGCTTCTGCTTCATGCCACCGGATAGATTGCCGGCGCGGCGTTTGCGAAAGGGCAGCATGCCCGAGGCGGCAAGCAAACGTCCGGCGCGCTCATCCCGCGTCTTGCGATCGATCTCGAAGAGATCGGCGAAAAACGCGATGTTTTCATCAACGGTCAGATCTTCGTAGAGACCGAAACGTTGCGGCATGTAGCTCAAACATCGCTTCGCGGCCTCGGGGGCGGCCACGACATCGATTCCTTCAATGCAGATGGAGCCGGCGTCCGGCGGCATGATACCCGCAAGCAATCGCATGGTCGTCGTCTTGCCTGCACCGTCAGGGCCGACAAAGCCGAATATCTCGCCGCGAATGCAGCCAAAGCTCAAATGCTCGATCGCAGTCAGCTCGGCAAAATGCTTGGCGACATCCTGCACCTCGATCGCCTGAGGCCCAGGACCGTTCATGACTGGCCTGCCGGAAACAGTTCTATATGCGCATCGGCCGGCATACCGGGTACGAGTTCGTGTGTCGGGTTATAGATATCGATCCGGATCCGGTAGACGAGATTGACCCGCTCCGCATGCGTTTCGACACTTTTCGGCGTGAACTCAGCATCCGAAGCGATAACAGAAATGCGGCCCTGGTATTTTTTTCCCGGGTAAGTGTCTGTCGTGACGACTGCCGACGCGCCGTGGCGAACCTTGCCGATATCCTGCTCGTTGATGTAGGCGCGCAGCCAGACGTGATCCAAATCGGCAAGAGTCACGACAGGCGCGCCCGGAAGTGAGACTTCTCCCAGCTCGGCCTGCCGGACGAGAATCACGCCATCGAAGGGCGCACTGAGTGTCGTGTAGCCCAGGACGATCTTGGCCATATCGAGATTCGCCTGCGCGTTGTGAACATTGGCCAGCGCCAAGGCGACGCTGCGCTCGGCAACGACTTCGAGCGTCTTGTCGCGGTCCAATGCCGCTGCTGACTGCCGCATTGCTGTCAGCGTTTGATCGCGCGTTTCAACCGTCCCGGCGCCGCTTGTCAGAAGCCGGGCCGCCCGATCATAGTCGAGTTGCTTCAGCTCCAGATCGGCTTCGTCGCTGGTAACTATCTTCTTTGCGGCGTCGACGTTGTTGCGGGCAATGTCGAGTTGCCGATTCTGGGTCTCGAGTGCTGTCTCGGCAATGGTGACTTGCTGGCAATAATCGGCGGATTCGACGCGTGCAATCAGTTGGCCGGACGCGACGGATTGCCCTTCGTCGAAGGGCAACTCAACAATCCGCGATTGGACCGTCTTGAAGCTCAAGGCGCTTTCATGCGCCTCGATGTTTCCCGAGACGAGAAGCACTTGCGGTCCCTGCGAGGGATGGATCCAGTTGCGGATCGGCCCGGCAAACTCATAGCCGGCGAAGCCCAGAGCAATGATAACGACGACCGTCGCGAGGAGTGCATATCTGGTACGTTGGGCCATAACGACAAATGCGAATTGAAACCATGAAGTAGACTAGCCGCGGCAACCTCTCTCCTGTTGATTTGTGTCAATCGCCATCTGCATTGGCTTCCGCCGCCGAGCGACCAGAATGGAGGAGCGACATATTCCCTGAGGATTGATTTGCCTCAAAATACCCCAACCGAAATCGGCAATGCTTTTCAAAATCTAAGTGAGGGCGTAATGCGCAGGCTGTTCGTTGCATTTTTGACAATCGCCGCTTGTTCAACGTTAGCACCAGCGCAGGGCCAGCAAGTTGGAAGCGTCGCTGATGACGTGCTCAATGGTCATCATCTGGCTATAGTGATGTGCTCGAGTTGTCATGTCGTGGGCCCCGATCAGTTGATCGGGCCCATTCTGCAGCCGCCGGCCCCCTCGTTCGACTCCGTTGCGCAGCGCCGAACGACCAGTGCCGCGACAATACAAGCCTTTCTGGCCACGACGCACCGGGATATCAGCAAAGCTGCCGGCATGCCGAACCCAGAACTCGCCGACTTCCAGATAAGGCAACTTGCGGCATTCATCTTGAGCTTGCGGTCGACACCGGCCGCAGCTGAACGTATAGCGCCATCTGCCGCTCCTCCGGGATCGTGCCACGACGAAATCGCTCATTTGGAGTCGTTGCTACGCCAAACGAACAGGGGGCCCATTGGCACCGCGCCCGAATCTTCCGCTGCGCGGCTTCACCGTCAGCCTACTCTCCAATCCGTCGAGCAAGCCGGGCGTCAAGCCGAAAAAAATGTTGAAACAACGCTCGCGTTCGCGCGGCGATTGGAAGCAGAAGGGTTGGATGCCGAATGCGCGGCAATGCTCCAGAGAGTCGAGCTATCGCTGGGCTTGCCTGGACCGGGATATTGAGGAGCCAACGATACTGGAGGGACTCCTCAAGTGGTGCTGGACGGGCGAGCGATCCCCATGATGGGCGGGGCCGATCAACTCCAGAGGGGAGATACGACTGTTGTTACACAGTGCGCCCGTTCCGGGGGCTCGGTCGATCAAAAGGCACAGGCGGATGAGATGCATCTCGGCCCGGGCCGGTTCGTCGCGTTTGTCTAAACGGTCGGCTATCCAACCTGAACAGGTCGGTAAACGTTGTGGCTACTGAAAAGACTCTCCTTCGACTATCCCTGTTCAGTTTTGGCGCAACGTCGGCCATCGTCACGAGCGTGGGCCTGATCGTCGGATTTGGTTCCGCTGACGTCCCGAGATCGGCTGTGATCTCGAGCCTGCTGATCGTAGGCCTTGCGGACAATCTGACGGATAGCCTGAGCATCCACATCTTTCAGGAGTCCGCATTGTTGGAACAACGCGCGGCGTTCCAGGCTACGATCGGCAATTTCTTGACGCGAGCCTTCATTGCCGGCACGTTTACCGCTCTGGTGGTTTTGCTGCCGGGATTGCTGGGGACGGTCTCCTGCCTTGTCTGGGGAGCGATCCTGCTTGTTTGCCTCACCTATTTCGTGGCCCGGAATCGCGGCGCCAGCATCGCATCGGAACTGCTCAAGCATTTCGCCCTTGCCGTTGTCGTCATCCTGTCGAGCGGCTTGATCGGGAGTTCGATTCGATTTCTCATTCAATGAGTCGGCCGCGGTGACAGCTCCGAGAGACTTCGGAAGCAGGAGGTCTGCGATGCCAAGAGAGCTGAACCTTGACTAGGCCGGGTTTGTCGCACGCCTCGCGACGGGAGCACGTGCTGCTGACCAGGAGTCCGGCAGCCCTCAGCGCCCCCGCCTGCGCTTCAATTCTTCCATCGCCCAGGGGCCGGTCGTCGTCAGCAACAAGTGAAACAGGGCACGCGCAGCTTGATACCTTGCTTCGGGACGGGATACTTCGCGCCCGGACACGAGAACCTTACCGGCGGGATCGCACACCCGCCATTCCCACCAAACCCACTTGCGATCGAACATCAGCTCATACATGGCGTCATCCATAAGATCTTCCCGATAGATTCGTCCGAGTTCAATCAAGGTGGTCCACATCAGCGAGGGTCCAATTGGCCTTAGCTCGCCGCCTTCAACAACGCCCGCCGAATGAGAGTTTCAAACAGCGGAAGCTTGTAGTGGTTCATCGTCAGGGGATGGGCTCCATCGAGAGCCGAATGCGCGGCATTGCGTGCGACCGTCTCGTCGATAAGTTGACCGACCAACAGCGCCTCCGCGTTCTTGGCGCGATGCGGCGTCGGCGCCGCCGCGCCGAGAATGATTGCGGCCTCGCGACATTTCCCGGTGGCTTCGAGGTCGAGCACGACACTGACGTCGGCGAGCGGCCAATCGAAAGCCTTTTCACCCTGTTTCATGTGCGCCATGTGGGGCCCCTTCGGTGCCGGCAAAACCACAGAGGTCAGTATCTCCTGGTTCCGGAGATCGTTTTCACGACGAGGGTCGCGCGCGGCAGGCACGAAAAACTCCTCAAGCGAAAGCCTGCGGAGATCACCCTTGGCATCGGTGAGTTCGATTTGTGCGCCAAGCGCTACGAGCGGGACTGCCGCGCTCGATGGATGAACGATGGCGCAGGGGAAATTGTCGAAAACCGCGTGATAGCGATTGTCGCCCGCCAAGGCGAAGCAATACCGCCCGCCCTTGCGCAGGCAGGGGAAGGCGGTATTGCGGAAATACCAACAGCGCGGCCGCTGCAGGAGATTGCCGCCGAGCGTTGCGACATTGCGAATCTGGGGGCTAGCCGTACTGCCCGCGACCTCGGCAAGAATGGGATAGCGCTGCCGTACGACGGGATGCTCGGCGACCGCTGCGAGAGTGGCCAGTGTGCCAATGCGCAAGCCGCCCTGCTCTTCTGTGATCTGATCGAGTCCCGGAACCGATCTCAGGTTCACCATCGTCTGCGGCGCCAGAAGCTCCTCCTTCACGAGGTCGATCAGATCGATACCGCCGGCTTTTATGATCGACGCCGGGGTCCGAGTTGACGTCTCGGACGTAATTCTCATCGCGTCGGCAACGACGGCTGATGCTGCCGTCGCGGCATCAGGCACACTGCGCGGACTAGTCCAGGCAAAGCGACTCATCGCCATCATCAGCTCCTTGTCGGGACTTTGCCCAGCGCCGTCAGAATGGCGGCAGGCGTCATGGGAAGGCCGCGCAAGCGAACGCCGATTGCGTTGTAGATGGCATTGGCGATTGCCGGCGCGGTGGAAATGTTGGCGGGCTCGGCGATGCCGTAAGCGTCGGTCGCGCTTTGGCCCTGATAGTTTTCGAGCGTGACCACATCGATTTCTGGTGTCTCGACGGGCCCGGCAAACTTATATTGTTCGAGATCCGCATTCACCATCCGACCGCTATGCGGATCAAGGATGCGCTCCTCGTACAAGGCATAGGAAAGCCCCATGAGAATGCCGCCGTGGATCTGGCTTTCTGTCTGGCGTGGGTTCATCGGTCTCCCACAATCATGCACCGCGACGACGCGCTCAACGCGGACAATCCCGGTTTCGGTGTCGACGGACACCTCAGCGAACTGAACGCCGCCCAACGCTTGCTTCGCCAAGGCAGCATCGCCCATCCGCTTGAGAAAGCCGTCGTAATCATCGAGCCGTGACGCGGTGGCGCTGATCTGGTCCGTTCGCAGCAAGGCGGCGGCATCGGCAAACCGGATACTGCGGCTCGGATCGTCACGGACGAAGATCCGGCCGTCTTTGGCTGCAAGGTCGTCCGGAGCAGACTCAAGTCGCGGCGCTGCCTCGCGGAACAGCATCTTCAGCACGCGCCAAGCAGCGGTCCGAGCCGGCGGCGTAATCGAGGCCGTCGTCCGGCTGCCATGCGAGGGTGGGCCCGCGGGAAAATCCGTATCGCCGATCCGTACCACAATCTGCCCGGGCGCAAGTCCAAGCACCTCTGCGACCGTCT
Organism: uncultured Bradyrhizobium sp.; assembly: GCA_964454955.1. Classification (GTDB taxonomy): domain Bacteria; phylum Pseudomonadota; class Alphaproteobacteria; order Rhizobiales; family Xanthobacteraceae; genus Bradyrhizobium. The sequence goes on from CAYVVB010000554.1 coordinate 31,738, forward strand.
GTGCCAGAACCGTGCTGATGCCCGTGCCGATGTCCTGCACGCTCGACAGGATTTCAACCGAACCATCGCGCAGTATGCGCACCTCGCAGCTCGCATTGATGTGAACGTTGGCATTCCAGAAGGATTGAGCCATTCCGATGCCGCGCTTGACCGGCCCCGTATCGGACCCCGGTGCGTGACGGCGTTCCCAGCCGATTCGCTGCGCGCCTATCCGACGTTCTTCGCGCCGTACCGGGCTTGGATCGATGCGGTCACGCAGCACAAGCGGATCAATGTTCAACCGCTCGGCCAATTCATCAATCGACTGCTCGAGACCGAAGGCCCCCGGTGTATTGCCGGGGCCTCGCATGGCGCAGCCCGGGCCCGCATTGGTGAACACGTCGTTCTGCGCAGATTCGAAATTTGCGCAACTGTAAAGGCCCTCAGCGAAATTGCCGACGCCGGCGCCAAGCGCTATGCCCGCGGTGCCATAACTTTCGACAGCCAGCGCCGATAGCGTGCCGTCACGGCGTGCGCCGAGACGAATCCTTTGCCAGACGGCCGGCCGATTGCCAGAATCCAGCTGCTCCTCCTCCCTGTCGAGGCACAGACGCACCGGCGCCTTTGTCTCGCGGGACAGCGCCACCGCGAAATGGGCGTAGTTGCCGAGTGTGCTCTTCGAGCCGAAGCCACCGCCCATTCCATCAACGACGACGCGGACGCGGCCCATCGGCAGACCAAAAGCCGCTGCAAGTTCCTGCCGGATCCCGGCGGTGAACTGCGTCGAGATATAAACCGTCAGCCCGTCGCCGCGCCAATCCGCGACCACGCCGTGAGATTCCATGCAACAATGCGTCTGCACCTTGGTGCTGTATTCGGCTTCAAGGACAACATCGGCCTGGGCAAAGCCCTGGTCCGGATCGCCGCGGCGGCTGACCAGCGGTCCGCGGATATTGCCGTTGAGCGGCAATCCGAGCGGTGCAGGATAGCCGGAACGATCGCCCCCGGGCGCGAAGGCAGCTTCAAAGACGAGCGGTGCTCGCGGTTGCCTGGCCCTGTCGAGATCGACGACGAATGGCAATTGCTTGTAATCGACCTTGATGCGCCGCAGCGCTTCGTCTGCCACCGCCGCCGATTTCGCCGCAATCGCAAGCACTGGCTGCCCGACATATCGCAGGGTCGATGCCGCCGGATCGTTGGGGCGCGCGATGGTCAGGAGGGCACAAACGCCCGGATCGCTCGCCACCGCTGATACATTGATCGATTGCACCTGCGCATGCGCATAAGGCGAACGCAAGATGCGGCCATGAAGCATGCCGGGCAGGCTGATATCGGCCGTAAAGCGAGTGGCGCCGGTAACCTTGGCGCGGCCGTTCTGGCGGGGAATCGATTTGCCGATCACCGCCAGTTCGGCGTTGGGTGGCAGGGGCGGCGGTTCATCGGCCGGAACCAGCCGCGTCACCTCCCCGAGACCAACGGTGGCAATGCCGACAGGAAAACGTTCGGTGCGCACCTCTGCCATGATCAACCCTTTCGCATTTGGGCGGCGGCAAGTGTCGCGGTAATGACGTGCGGATAAGTCCCGCAACGACAAAGATGCCCGCTGATCGCAGCCTTAACGTCGGCGGCGGTCGGATTCGGCTGATGCGCGAGAAGTGCGGCCGAGCTCATCACCATGCCGGACGTGCAAAAGCCGCACTGCACGGCGTCATGTTCGATGAACGCCGCCTGCACCGGATGCAGCGCGTCCCCCTCAGCCAGACCCTCAATGGTCGTGACCTTGCGGTCGCCGACATCGATTGCAAGCAGCATGCAGGAATTGACAGCAGCACCATCGAGCCAGACCGTACAGGCGGAGCAGGAACCACGATCGCAGGCGATCTTCGTTCCGGTCAGGCTAAGCGGGCCTCGCAAGACCTCGGCGAGGGTCATGTTGGGTGCCACATGCACCGCCCGTGTAACACCATTGACATTCAACGTGATTGGCGTCGTGTCCGGGCCAACGACAGCGGGATCGGCCTTTGCCTGCTCGGCGAGAACCGAGGCCGCCTCGAGAAGCGACGCGCCAGTCGTCGCGATCGCCGAGCCGCGCAGGAATGTCCGACGCGAAACGCCACTACTTGCCTTCACCACCATCATTGCTGACCCTCTGATTTGAATGGGCGTCTCGCATAGCAATATGGATTTAGAGGGAGAAATGCCGGCGCCGTCTTGAGCCATCTCAATGCGGCGACGCTGCCGGGGTGCACGCTTTCGTGAACAGGGCTCATACGCATTTTGCGAGCTGAATGGACACCGTTATCGGCCGCCTTCGGTAAGCTCCGATTGTGGCGAAGCTCATCGGGATCAGGACATTGTCAAATAGAGCTTGGCTGCTTGCCCCTTTCCTCTTCCTCGCATTCGCTGCGCTCGCCCTACTCGGTCATGCGTCACACGCGGATCAGCAATTGCTCGTAGCAACTCACAGCGCCGCAGGCGTGACTTGCGCGCAATGCCATCAAGAGCAGCCGCCCAGCCGCGCTCCCGACGCGAGCATCTGTCTCACCTGCCATGGAGATCAGCAGTCATTGGCAAAGAAGACGGAGAATGCCAGCCCCAATCCGCACGCGTCACCCCACATGTCGCCGGGTGAAACGCAAGTCTGCACCGAGTGTCATCATGTTCATCGGGCCTCGGAAGTCACCTGTACCTCCTGCCATCGAGACTTCTTCTTCAATGTAAAGTGAGAGATGCGCGCCTCTTGATCGGAATCAAACGGATGGCGGCTCTGCCGTTTATTTTTCCGTGGTGTCGGGCGGGACGTGCTCAGGCACCGACGACGGGAGAGCACTCATGAATTTCCTGCGAAGAGATTTTTTGTCGGCGGGAGCCGCCGTTGCGACCATGACCGCGGCAGGCGTCGCGGCGGCGCAAGGCGATCCGGCTGCATCGAGCGAGGCGCCACAGATAGCGGCCGGCACACCGCCGAACAACGAGAAACGGCTTCGGATCATCAATCTGCGTGATCTCGAATCCGAGGCACAAAAGGTGATGATGCCTTTCGGCTTTGCCTATGTCGCAGGCGGCGCCGGCGATGAATGGACCATGCGTGAGAATTTGGCAGCGCTCAATCGCTTCGTCATTGTTCCAAACTGTCTCTCGGGAAGCGGAACGCCGGATACATCCACCGAAATTCTCGGCGTCAAACTTCCTTTCCCCGTCATCTCGGCTCCGGTCGGCTTCCAGGGCTCGGTGCATGCCCAGAAGGAGCTGCCCACAGTCAGAGGTGCAGGTCTGGCTGGGACACTTTATGTCGCGAGCTCGGTTACGCAGCTCAGCCTGGAGGAGATTGCCGGGGCGAGCAATGGCGACAAGTGGTTTCAGCCGTACATTCCCGCCAGCCGTCCCTTTGCCGTGGAGATGTTGCAGCGGGCAAAGGCCGCCGGCTACAAGGCCATCGTTCTCACGGTCGACGCGACAGTGACCAGTAATCGCGAGCGATCGACCCGGATGACCGGCGTCCCCGTCCCCAGCCTCGTGTTGGGTAACGTCCCGAAAACAGCGGGAGTAACGGGAAGCGCCATGGTGATGAAGCCGAATCTTTCCTGGGACGACGTCGAGTTTTGCCGTAGCCAGACCGGGTTGCCGGTAATCGTCAAGGGCATCCTTTCAGCCGCTCTGGCTCTGGAGGCGGAGCAGCACGGCTGCGCAGCGGTCTGGCTCTCCAACCATGGCGGACGGCAGCTCGACAATACGCCATCAGCGATGACGGTTTTGCCGCGCGTTGCAGCGGCCCTGAAAGGCCGGATACCGATCATTGTTGACGGCGGCTTCTATCGCGGCCAGGACATCTTCCGCGCGATCGCCTTGGGGGCTTCGACTGTGGCTCTGGGACGTCCACTGCTCTATGGCTCGGCACTTGGCGGAGCCCAAGGAGTCCAAAGCGTCTATGAGCACCTCAAGAACGAATTGATCATGACAATGCAGCTTGCCGGTACACCGACGGTGAAGAGCATTGTGGGTGGCTGCGTCGAGCGCGCCGAGGCCTGAGCATCGGAGACCGAGCGAGGGTGTCGCGCTCGGGTAGAAAACACGCCCACTTTCCAAAACCAAAGGAAGGTTGCCAGCCTTTGGGGGAAACAAGGCTGGCAGCTCTATCGTGCGCTTGCGTAGTGGGGGCTACGCAATTTCTGTCTGACACATAGGGACCGTCGCCGTTTGCGGGAGATCAAACCCGCACATCCCACATTGGTTTGACGTAGCTTCTTCCCGGATGCACGCCGCCTGACGCGAAAACCAGGCAAGGACACGAGGGGAGAGGGACATGCTGAATTACGTGACGTCGTCATTTGTGACGCTAGCATTGGTCATCGACCCGATCGGACTCGCGCCAGCTTTCATTGCGATCACGGAGGGGATCGATCTCCCACAAAGGCGAGCGCTTGCATTGCGAGCTTCGGCCATTGCGGCCGCGATCCTGATCGTGACGGCCTTGCTTGGCAACTGGTTCCTGGCCCAGCTTCGAATCGGGCTCTCGGCGTTCCAGATCTCCGGCGGCATCCTGCTGTTCGGTGTAGCGACGCGCATGATCTTTGGCGAGCATATGCGGCAGGAAAGCCGCGAAGCCACAACCGCCGCGCGCGAGAAAATTGCCGATCTCGCCGCCTTCCCGCTTGCGATTCCCCTGATTGCCGGCCCAGGCGCCATCACGGCGACACTCCTGTTGGCGAGCCGGACCGGCGGCGATCCTCTTTGGCTGCTTGCGCTGGTCCTTATCATTGTAGCCGTTGCGATCGCTTCAGCCATCGCGTTTCTGCTGGCAGGCCAGCTTACTCGCATCCTTGGCCGCACCGGCAATATGGTGATCGCCCGGCTCCTCGGGATCGTACTCGCAGCCTTTGCCACCCAGTACGTGGTCGATGGAGTCAACAGTGCCTTTCATCTGGCGAGATGAAGAGAGACGGGGATTATTGATTGTCTAACTCGGGAAACTGGCTGCAGACTGCGCCTCCAAGGAAGCTTTCCGCTCAATTGCGCTGGCCGAAAGGCCCATTTCGGAACGAAGGCGGCTCGTCCTCACCACTTGCCCTCTTGATCAGAATCAAAGTCGATCACGGCGTTGATCTTATTTTTTTGATCGCGTTGATCGGGAAAGCTCGAGAGCCTGGCTTCGCGGGACATCGGATACAGGGATGAGCAAACATGCGTCTGGCGAACAAGGTTGCCATCATAACAGGCGCGGGCACCGGGATCGGCGAAGCCATTGCGCAAAAATTCGCTCGCGAGGGCGCGCGCCTCGTCTTGAACGGTCTTGCCGGTGATCCAGTTCAGGACGTCGCCGACGCCATCCTCAGCGCCGATCACCCGGCGGCGGTTCACCTCGGTGATGTCGCGGAGGAACACCATGCCCGGGCATGTGTCGAGCTTGCGCTAAGTCGCTTCGGATCGATCGATATCCTTGTCAGCAATGCCGGTATCTTCATCGCCAACGCTGCGACACAGGACTATCGCATCGACGATTTTGACAGGACCGTTCGGAATAATATCCGAACCGCGTTTCTGATGACAAAGTTTGCCTTGCCACACCTGCAGGCCAGCCGTGGCAACATCATCTACACGGGCTCCGAAGCCGGATTCAACGGCTCTCCCAGATTCACGCCCTATGGCGGCAGCAAAGGCTTTCTTCATGCATTCATGAAGGGCGTTGCGCTGGAGCAGGCGCCGCATGGGGTTCGGGCCAACTGCGTCTGTCCGGGACCAATTGATACCGCATGGACGCGCGGAGCCGCGAGTCCCATCGGCGAAGCCGAGCAAGCCGGGATCGACAGCATGGTTCCCCTCGGGCGCCGGGGAACTCCCGAGGAGATCGCCAACATCTTCGCATTCCTTGCGTCGGATGAGGCGAGCTATGTGACCGGAGCGTTATGGCTCGCGGACGGCGGCGTCACCCCGGCCAAGGCGGATATCGGATCGCAGGTCCCCGCCGAGCTGCGGCGCGCTCCGACGGGCATGTTACCCCTCAGGCATTCCCACGATGGCCTTCGGGGCAAGGAGGTTTATCGTGCGGTCGACAGCAACGTTCAGCCGAAACGGCCGGCAACGTAACCCTAGGTGCACTGATCGTCCGGCGCGGTAAGTATTGGGCGCGCGGGTGGCTCTGCCGCTTCGGTCGACAATTCAATTCCGTCCAATCCTGGCGTGAGCCGATACAACGCACATCTGGCTTGGCGTGCAGCAGCATCGTCTGCTTCGACCGCCGATCGGGTCCACGATCTTGTCAAGATCGGACGGCTTGAGACGTCGGCAGACGTCTGCGCTGGGAGCCGACGCGTTGATCTCGATCAAAGTGCGACGTCGACACGCGTACCAACAAGGAGTGACAGTTTGGTACAGTGAGGTTTCGACGAGTCCAGCCATGCCATCTCGCCTGCCGGCGCATATCGGCGCATTCAAGCAGTCGCTGCGCCTCTTGCGAACACCGCGGTTCGGTACCTACTACGTCGCCACGCTGCTCTCCGACATGGGAGCGTGGTCGCAGCAGGTTGCCGAGCCTTGGCTTCTGCTCAGCCTCGGCGCTTCCTCCTTCTTGATTGGTCTCGACAGCTTCGCGCAATCCGCGCCCGTCTTGATCTTCATCCTGGCCGGCGGGATGCTGGCGGACAAGGGAGACCGGCGGCGAGTGGTTACGACCTTTCAGGCCATCCAGATGCTGTGTCCGGTGGCGCTGGTTGCCCTGTTGCTCACCCACGTGGTGCAGCCTTGGATGGTGGTGGCCCTATCGCTGGTGGTCGGCATCACCGATGCGATTTCGATGCCATCTTTCCAGACCATTGCACCGTCTCTCGTCCGGCGCGACCAGATTGCCACCGCAATTGCGCTGAACGCAACGCAGTTCAACCTGTCCCGGATTCTCGGTCCCGCACTCGCGGGAATCCTGATGGTCAGCATCGGCGTGATCGGCTGCTTCGTAGCCAATGCGGCCTCCTACCTGCCCTTCATCGCGGTTGCATTGTGGATCCTCCCGCCGGGCGCCCCTCGCGCGCATCCGGACCAGAGCCTCGATCGTCACCATCTGTTTCTTGGCTTGCGCCGGATACTGGCGTCTGCCCATATGCGCGGCGCCCTGATCACGGTCCTTGCCACCAGCGCCCTGTGCGGACCGCTCATTATTTTTTGCCCAGTCCTTGTGAAGGACGTTCTGCATGGCGATTCGACGCAATTCAGCCTTGCAGTCGGCGCCTTTGGCATTGGCGGCTTGTTGGGATCGATCGCGCTGCTTGGAGTGGACCCGCAATATGACGGACGAGCGCTCAGTTCGATAGCCGCGTTCGCTTATGGCGGGACGACGGCGTTGGCCGCGATCAGCCCCTGGATATCGGTCCTGCCGGTGCTGCTGACGCTTGCAGGATTTGCCATGTCCGTCAGCAACACGGCGGCGAACTCGCTGTTGCTGGCGGTTGCGCCGGCCCGGCTTCGCGGCAGAACCATCAGCCTGTACATGCTTGCAATGCGTGGCGGACTTTCGCTCGGCAGCCTGCTGGCTGGCATCTCCGCAGACGTCATTGGCGTACGCTACACATTGTTGATCTGCGGCCTTCTGGCCCTGACCGCACACGCAGCGATCGGACGGCGATGGGTTCGCGCTAGCTTGCCCCAATTCGACGACAAACCGCGCGCGCGGGCCGGCAAGGCCGTTGGCTCGGCCGTCGGCACTTGATGCACATCAAGACCGCGCGGATCGTATTCCATATTTTCGCAGACGATATCTTCCCCATCAACGGGAGCGCATCATGAGTGCAACTGGTGTGGCCGCCCTTGACCATGCTGTTCAGGAGATCAACGTCTGTCTGAAGGGACTCGAGGAGGAGCTTCGGCTCGAGAACCGCCAACAGGCCTACAATGCCCTCAGAGCAGTGCTTCACGCCTTGCGTGATCGCCTGCCGCCGGAAGTCGCCATCAAATTGGGGGCGCAGTTCTCGACACTCCTGCGCGGCATTTACTACGAGGATTGGCATCCAGCGAGAACGCCGACCAAAGAGCGCCGTGTCGATGAATTTGTCGAACACGTGTGGTCGGAACTTCCACAGCAATTTCCGGCCGACCCTCAGACAGTGACACGCGGGGTATTCGAAATCCTCTGGGAAAAACTCGATCCCGGAGAGTTCGAGAAAGTAATGCACCATCTGCCGACCTCACTCAGGGAACTGAAGACCTAGAACGTCGCGACGATCCGGAGAGCGGATTGTTTTGCAGGCCGCCCCGGGCGTCGGGATATAGCGCAGCCGACCCATGTCAAAGGCGGCCTGCCGATCATGAATCGCCCCTCGGCAATCCGCCGCCTTGCCTTGTCACAAAGGCCGATCCTCCTCGCTTCGCCGAGACTCCGTGGATTCAGAAGATAAAGCCGTCCCTCCGGGGCTGCCCTTAGGCCCCGCCCCTTAGGGCGACGACCGAAATTTTCCGCGCGGATCGATGCGGTTAAGAATAGGGAGCACGCACACTTTGTCGGAGGCTCGTATGACCCAGGTCCACTTCCACTACTCCAAGCAAGGCGTCTTCGTCGATCAATCCGGCATTACGGTCAGCGATCTCACCGAAGCACGCGACTATGCTGAACTGATTGTCAGGTCGCTCATCGCGACGCCTGGCCCGGAAGATTGGCGGAGCTGGGCTTTGCACGTCAGCGACGATCTCGGCAATGTGATGATGGTCGTGCCCTTCACATCCGTGCTCGGCAAGCCACACTGACAGTGCCAGCCATGCCGGTGAGGTCATTGATATCGTTTCGTCAAAAGGTCAGCAAATTCACTGCCAAATGGCACAAGCTGATTGGCGAGGTCTGGGACCCTTATCGGCCCGAGCAGCACTACATGCGGGGGCCCGGCCCAAAGTGGCACGCCAAGCATGGTCGCTCAACGCCGACCGCAGCGCGTTCGTTCAATCCGACGACCCCATAGCGACCACTTCCGCTCCCCAGCCACTCCTGGTCACTGAGGCCTGCGCATCGATCAGGTTTGCGCCGCAATTGTTGCGGTTCTCGCGGACAATGAAAAGCGCGAGCAGTTTGAGAGAAATCAACTCCTGCCGCTGCCACATCGCTAATTGAAAGCCACTCCAACCTGAGAGGAGAACTGATCATGGCAACCGAAACCAAACTACCCGCCACGAAGCAGGCCAGTGAGCCGTCATTCGCTCGGCACCCCTTCGAAGCGCTGCGGACGGAGGTCGATCGCCTGTTCGACAACTTCGGCGACGACTTCTGGCGGAAGCGCCTCCGACAATTTACCGCCCCTGAGCGGAGCTGGCTAAAGAACTTCCCCGCCAATCCGGCTGTCGATGTCGCCGAAACCGAGAAGGCCTATGAAATCACGGCCGAGCTGCCCGGTATGGACGAGAAGAATGTCGAGGTGAATGTCGCCAATGGCGGGATCACCATCAAGGGCGAGAAGAAGGAGGAGACGGAGGAGAAGAAGAAGGATTATTACGTCTCCGAACGTCGCTACGGCTCGTTCGATCGGTATTTCGACCTCCCGGAAGGAGTCGATGCCGACAAGATCGAAGCAAATTTCAAGAACGGCGTCCTCAAGGTCACATTGCCGAAGACAGCGGAAGCGCAGAAGCCTGCGAAAAAGATCAGCATCAAG
>CAYVVB010000555.1:0-10511 GCA_964454955.1 uncultured Bradyrhizobium sp.
TCGATGCCGCGCTCCTCGCAGATCTCGGCGATCGCGTAGAGCGCGGCCTTCGCGTTCAGCGTGTCGAAAATCGTCTCGACCAGCAGGAGATCGACGCCGCCGTCGAGCAGACCCTTGACCTGCTCGCCATAGGCGGCACGCAGGTCGTCGAACGTCACCGCGCGAAAGCCGGGATTGGCGACGTCCGGCGAGATCGACGCGGTGCGGTTGGTTGGCCCGATGGCGCCGGCAACAAAACGCGGCTTGCCGTCTTGGGCGCGAACCCGCGCGGCCGCTGCGCGGGCGAGCTTCGCGCCCTCGCGGTTCATCTCGTAGACGATGTCGGCAAGATCGTAGTCGGCCTGCGCGATCGAGGTCGAGGAGAAGGTGTTGGTCGCGACGATGTCGGCGCCGGCGCGCAAATAGGCGGCGTGAATGTCCTCGATCGCCTTGGGCTGGGTCAGGATCAGAAGGTCGTTGTTGCCGCGCAGGTCGCGATGGAAGCTGGCAAAGCGCGCGCCGCGAAAGGCGGCTTCGTCGAGTTGCAGGTTCTGGATCATGGTGCCCATGGCGCCGTCGAGCACCAGGATGCGCTCGCGGGCGGCCGCGAGCAGGGCCTCGCGTTTCGGGGAGACGGACACGGACATCAGGCAGCCTCTTGCGCGCTCTTGCTTGCCGCCTTGGGGCGAATGCCCAGCAAATGGCTGATGGCAAACACGAGATCGGCGCGGTTCATGGTGTAGAAATGGAAGATGTCGACGCCATGCTTGGCGAGCTTTTGCACTTGGCCGGCGGCCACGGTCGCAGCGACCAGCTTGCGGGTCTCGGGATCGTCGTCGAGGCCTTCGAATTTCTGCGCGAGCCACGCCGGCATGCTGGCGCCGGCGCGCCTTGCGAAATTCGCGGCCTGCTTGAAATTCTGCACCGGCAGGATGCCGGGCACGATCGGAATGTCGATGCCGCGGGAGCGCACGCGGTCGAGATAGCGGAAGTAGAGGTCGTTATCGAAGAAGAACTGCGTGATCGCGCGGGTCGCGCCGGCATCGACCTTGGCCTTCAGCATGTCGAGATCGGCATCGAGGCTTGCGCTCTCGGGGTGCTTTTCCGGATAGGCCGATACGGTGACCTCGATATCACCGTGGCGGCGCTTGATCGCGGCGACGAGGTCGGCCGAGCTGCGGTAGCCTTGCGGGTGCGGGGTGTAGCGGCTGCCGATCCCGCCGGCCGGATCGCCGCGCAGCGCCACGATGTGGCGGACGCCGATCTCGTGGTAGCGCGCCACGACCTCATCGACGTCGGCGCAGGGCGCGTCCACGCAAGTCAGGTGGGCGGTGGGGACGAGGCTGGTCTCGGCCAGGATGCGGGCGATGGTGGCGTGGGTGCGCTCCCGCGTGGAGCCGCCGGCGCCATAGGTGACGGAGACAAATTCGGGCTCGAGCGGCGCCAGCCTCTTGATCGCCTCCCAGAGGCTCTTCTCCATCTCCTCGGTCTTGGGCGGAAAGAATTCGAACGAGATCGCCGGCGCTTTCAGCGCACGGATTCCATCCGACGCGGGGAGTATCACCTCGGTCATGGGGCCAAAAACTCCACTGATGTTCTCGCCAATCTTGCCGCCAAGCCTGGCGTGGGAGCCCGCAAAATAAGCGAAAGGGTGGGCCGCCAACAGCCCATCTCCTGTGGGAATTTGCCCAATTGCGCTGGAATTATACCAATTTTGGTGGTCTATCCCACAATGAGGTGGGCAAGAGATATCCAGGAATTATGCCGGTCTATGGGGAAATATTGGAATATCCTGCTGAATCGCTGTTGGGACGAATATAAGTTCTTGTCAAAAATTGATTATTTGTCCCACTATGTTCTCCAAATAGGGGTTGGCGCAGCCCCTGCAACGCTGCGGGAGGGGCCTTCTTCGCCCGCCCATTGTCCAGCCAATCCTGTGGGTTAGTTTAGGTCCGCATGATCCCGCTCTCAGTCCTCGACCTCTCCGTCGTCACCACGGAAACCCGCCCGGCGGCGGCGCTGCGCAACAGCATCGATCTCGCCCGCCACGTCGATGGGCTCGGCTATGTCCGTTATTGGCTCGCCGAGCACCACAACCTCGCCTCCGTCGCGAGCCCCGCGCCCGATGTGATGATCGGGCAGATCGCGGCGGTGACGAGCCATATCCGGGTCGGGGCAGGCGGGGTGATGCTGCCCAACCACGCGCCGCTGGTGGTGGCCGAGCGCTACAAGATGCTCGAGGCGCTGTTCCCCGGCCGGATCGATCTGGGTCTGGGCCGCGCGCCGGGGACCGATGGCGCCACCGCCTATGCGCTGCGCAGCCGGCTCGATCGCCGCGAGGGCGACGATTTTCTGGAGCGGCTGCATGAGCTGATCCTCTGGGAGACCCGCGATTTCCCGCCGGGCCATCCCTACAACAATGTGGTGGCGATGCCCGACGACACGCCGCTGCCGCCGATCTGGCTGCTCGGCTCGAGTGACTACAGCTCAGAACTCGCGGCGCAGATCGGGATGGCCTATGCTTTCGCGCATCATTTCGCGACCCATGACGCGATCGCCGCGATGACCGCTTATCGCAGCCATTTCAAGCCTTCCGGCTGGCGCGCGGCGCCGCACGCCATTCTCGGAGTGGCAGTGGTCGCGGCCGAGACAGATGCCGAGGCCGAGCGGCTTGCGTCGTCGGCGGACCTCAACCGCTTGCGGCGCGACCGCGGCCAATATTCACCGCTGCCGAGCCCGGAGGAGGCGCAGGCCTATCCGTACACCGATGCCGACCGCGCCTCCGTTGCGCGCAACCGCTCGCGCCTGTTCGTCGGCAGCCCCGCCACCGTGCTGCAGAAGCTGCAACCGCTGATCAAGGCGAGCCAGGCCGACGAGCTGATGGTCATCACGCCCGTGTACGATCACGAGGCGCGCAAGAAATCGTACAGCCTGCTGGCGGAGGCGTTCGGGCTGAAGAAGCGGCAGGCGGCGTGAGGCTGCCGCCGTCATTCCGGGGCACGCGAAACGTGAACCCGGAAATCTCGAGATTCCGGGTCTGGTGCTTGCGCACCATCCCGGAATGACGGCGTTCGGGTTACGACTCCTGGCGCTCGCGGAACGTCGCACGGAAGGCATGGCCGGGATAAACGCCGACGATGCGGAATTCGCGCGAGAAGAATTTCAGCTCCTCGATGGCAAAGGCAAGGCCGCGGTCGTGCGGATGGCCCTCGACGTCGGCATAGAACTGGGTGGCGAAGAAATTGCCGTCGACCATATAGCTCTCGAGCTTGGTCATGTTGACGCCGTTGGTGGCGAAGCCGCCGAGCGCCTTGTAGAGCGCGGCGGGCAGGTTGCGCACCCGGAACACGAAGGTCGTGATGATCAGCGACCCCGGGTCCTGCGACGCCCATTGTTCCTCGCGCGCCAGGACCACGAAGCGCGTGGTGTTGTGGGCCTCGTCCTCGACGTCCTCGGCGAGGATGTCGAGGCCATAGATCCCGGCGGCAAGCCGCGAGGCGAACGCGGCCACGCTCTTGTCGCCGCGCTGGGCGATATCGCGAGCCGCGCCCGCGGTGTCGCCCGAAACGATCGGCTTCAGGCCCCGCTCGCGGATGATGCGGCGGCATTGACCGAGCGCGTGAACATGGCTCTCCACGGTCTTGATGTCGGAGAGCCTGGCGCCGCGCGGCGCCACCAGCTGATGATGGATCGGCAAGAACCATTCACCGACAATGAACAGGCCGGAGTCCGGCAGCAGGTGGTGGATGTCGGCGACGCGGCCGGCGACCGAGTTCTCGATCGGGATCATTCCGAGATCGGCCTCGCCCGAGGCAATTGCGGACAGCGCGTCCTCGAAGGTGGCGCACGGCAAGGGCTCGGCGTCCGGAAAGGCCTCGACGATGGCGATGTGGGAGTTGGCTCCGGGCTCGCCCTGGAACGCGATTTTCAGCTTCTTGGTCATGGTCCGCCTTGTAACAGCCGCTCAGGATTTCGCCAGTATCTGGCGGGCGGTCTCGAGGTCGGCAGGGGTGTCGACCCCGCGCGGCACGGTGTCGACGACGGTGATGTCGATCCGCATCCCCGCTTCGAGCGCGCGCAATTGCTCCAGTTTCTCCTGCAGCTCCAGCGGCGAGGGCGGCAGCCTCACAAAGCGCTCCAGTGCGGCGCGGCGATAGGCATAGAGGCCGATATGGTGGTAGCGTGGGCCCTCGCCATGAGGCGCGGTGGCGCGGGTGAAGTAGAGCGCGCGCATCTGCCGCCCGCCCACAGAACCGGCGATCGGGCTGCCGACCGCCTTCACCACGTTCGGATTGGTGGCCTCCTCCTCGGTGTGGATCTCGGCGGCCAGCGTTGCGATATCGACCGCCGGGTCCGAAAGGGGCGGCAGCACGTCGCGGATATTGTCGGGCGCAATCGTTGGAAAGTCGCCCTGCACATTGACCACGATCTCGGCCTCGCCCTTCGGATCCAGCCTGGTCAGGGCCTCGAATACCCGGTCGGAGCCGGAAGGGTGGTCGGGGCGGGTCATGACCGCCTCGCCGCCATGGGTCCTCACCGCTTCCGCGATCTCGGGCGTATCGGTTGCGACCGCGACGCGTCCGATTCCAGCCGCTTCCGCCCGGCGCAGCACATGCACGATCATGGGCGCCCCGGCTATATCGAGCAGCGGCTTTCCCGGGAGGCGGGTCGAAGCCATGCGGGCGGGAATCAAAACCAAAGTGCGTGTGTGGGGCATTCGGACGGGGTCTTGCTGGCGGCCGCAGAAATGGTGGGGATGGGGCGAAAGCCGGCGCGTTTATACGGGTTGCCATAGCACGGGCAAACCGATATCTCATCGCTGTTCCGGGGGCTGGCGCGAAGGCGCGGATCCGGGGCTTAACTCCCGCGGGCCGTCCACAACGGCCCCGACATCGATTTTTCGGCCGGAGCCTGATCCGAAATGGACTCCTTCGAACTCAATAAAATCCTGGGTGCCGTTCTCGCCACCTGCCTGGTGCTGCTGATCACCAATTTCACCGCCAATGCGCTGTTTGCCCCGGTCATGCCGGAAAAGCCCGGTTTCGAGATCGCCGTGAAGGGAGAAGCGGCAGGCGGCGCCAAGGAAGCCCCGCCGGCAAAGTCGGAGCCGATCGAGAAGCTGTTGCAGACCGCCTCGGCGCAGAAGGGCGAGGCTGCGGCCAAGAAGTGCCAGGCCTGCCACACCTTTGCGAAGGGCGAGCCGAATCGGGTCGGCCCGAATCTCTGGGGCATCGTCGGCGATAAAAGAGGCGAGGGCCGCGGCGGCTTCAATTTCTCTGCCGCCATGAAGGCGAAGGGCGGCACCTGGACCGATGACGACCTCAACCAGTTCCTGACCAATCCGAAGGGCTTCATCCCGGGCACCGCGATGGGCTTTGCGGGCATTCCAAAAGACAGCGAGCGCGCCGACGTGATTGCCTTCCTGCACACGCTTTCGGACAATCCGGTTCCGCTGCCGACCGCGTCGAAATAGCCGCTCAGGCTGGCGTGAATTGCGCCCTTTACAACGGCCGGGCCTTGCCTGGCCGTTTGCTTTTGCTGCCTTCGCGCCCATGTTATCGGGACGTTTCGCCGCACGAAGTCGTGCCACCATGAGGAAAAAGCAACGTTACCGGTCGAATCCTTGCCTTATATTGCGGAGATAGCCCAGCGATCGCGAAAGGACTTCTGCATTTGGCCATTACCAGACGACAACTTTTGCAAGGTAGCGCTGTCGCCGCGGTCACCCCGGTCTTGGGAAGCGTGGCCGGTGTTCCCGCCATCGAATCCGCGAAGGCGCAGGCGGCGGCCGAACTTCCCTGGCGGCATGCGCTTTCGCTGTTCGGCGACATCAAATATCCGGCCGGCTTTGCCCGCTTCGACTACGTCGATCCGGATGCCCCGAAGGGCGGTCAGTTGCGGCTCTGTCCGCTCGGCACCTTCGACAACTTCAATCCCGTGGTTTCCGGTGTGAAGGGATCACTCGGGGCCGGCATCAACCTGGTCTACGAGAGCCTGACGACAGCGTCGCTCGACGAACCATCGACGGAATACGGCCTGCTCGCGGAGCAACTGCAGCGACCCGACGATTCGTCCTGGGTCATCTATCGGCTGCGTCCGGAGGCCAAGTGGCACGACGGGAACCCGGTGACACCGGCCGACGTGATTTTCTCGCTGGATGCGTTCAAGAAGTACCATCCCCGCTACAGTGCCTATTACAGGCACGTCGTGAAGGCCGAAGCGGTTGGCGATCGCGATGTGAAGTTCACCTTCGATGCTCCGGGCAACCGCGAGCTGCCGCAGATCGTCGGCCAACTGATGGTCTTGCCGAAGCACTGGTGGGAAGGAACCGACAGTAAAGGCCAGAAGCGCGACATTTCCGCGACCACCCTCGAGCTGCCGCTCGGCTCGGGTCCGTACCGCATCAAGCAGATCGACACCGGCCGGACGATCGTGCTGGAACGCAAGAACGACTATTGGGGACGCAATCTGAACGTCAACGTCGGTCGCTACAACTTCGACGAACTGCGTTACGACTTCGTCCGCGACAGCACCGTTGCGCTCGAAGCGTTCAAAGGCGATCAGGTTGATTGGCGTACCGAGAGCTCGGCCAAGACCTGGGCTACGGCCTATGACTTTCCGGCGGTGCACGACAAGCGCATCCTGCTGGAGGAGTTTCCAAACCGCAGCTCCGGCGTGATGCAGGCGTTCACGCCCAACATCCGTCGCGATCAATTCAAGGATGCGCGGGTTCGCCGCGCCCTGAACTATGCCTTCGATTTCGAGGAAATGAACAAGCAGCTCTTCTATGGGAGCTACAAAAGGTGCTCGAGCTATTTCGACGGAACGGAACTGGCGTCATCGGGCCTGCCGCAGGGCAAGGAACTCGAGATCCTGGAAGCCGTTCGCGCCGAGGTCCCGCCCGAGGTCTTTACGACGGAGTACAGCAATCCGGTCGGAGGCAACAATCAAGCGTCGCGCAAGAACCTGCTGGAAGCGCAAAGGCTGCTGAAGGAGGCCGGTTACGAAGTCCGTGACGGCAAGCTTGTGAATCCGCAAACCGGCGCGCCTCTCAGCTTCGAGCTCCTCACGATCGGCGACGAACCGGCCTTCGAGCGCGTCGCTCTCTTCTACAAGCCCTCGCTTGAGCGCATTGGCATTTCGGTGACGATCCGGGGCGTCGATTCGATCCAGTACGAGAACCGCGTGCGGAACCGCGACTTCGACATGTTGACCGTGAACTCCTGGCCGGAGTCGCTATCGCCCGGGAACGAGCAGCGCGAGTACTGGGGATCGCAGTCGGCCGACATGAACGGTTCGGAAAATATCGTTGGCATCAAGAATCCGGCGGTGGACAAGCTGATCGAGCGCGTCATTTTTGCCAAGAGCCGCGAAGAGCTCGTCGCGGCGACGCATGCACTTGATCGCGTATTGCTGTGGAACCATTACGTGGTTCCGCAGTGGAATTATCCGAAGGTGCGCACCGCGCGATGGGATCGCTTTGGTCGTCCGGCAGAGTTGCCGAAGTACGGCGCATCGGGCTTTCCAGAGATATGGTGGTGGGACGCCGAAAAAGCGGCCAAGATAGGCAAACGCGCTTGAAGAGATTGACTCGTCTGCCAGCCCTGTCGCGCAGGCATGTGCTCGGTGTTGGGCTTGGCGCGCTCGCCGCGCCATATCTGCGGCCGGCCGCGGCCAGCGAGGCCGCCGCCGAGGCGCACGGGATGTCGGCGTTCGGCGACCTGAAATATCCGGCAGATTTCCCTCATTTCGATTACGTCAATCCGGATGCGCCCAAGGGCGGGGTGTTCTCGCTCATTCCATCGAACAGGGCCTACAACCAGTCATTCTTCACGTTCAATTCGCTCAACGCCTACATCCTCAAGGGTGAAGGCGCGCAGGGCATGGACATGACCTTTACCTCGCTGATGGCGCGGGCCAATGACGAACCGGATGCGATGTACGGGCTGGTCGCGAAGTCCGTGCAGATCTCTCCCGACAAGCTGACCTATCGCTTTGCGCTGCGTCCCGAGGCTCGCTTTCACGACGGCTCGAAACTCACCGCGCAGGACGCCGCCTTTTCGATCAACACATTGAAGGCCAAGGGGCATCCGCTCATCGTCGTGCAGCTGCGCGACATGGTGAAGGCCGAGGCGCTGGACGATGCGACGGTGGTCGTCACTTTCGCCGAGAAACGCGCCCGCGACGTTCCTCTCTATGTCGCGGGCCTGCCCATCTTTTCGAAGGCCTATTATTCGGCGCGGCCCTTCGAAGAGTCCACGCTCGAGACTCCCCTGGGCTGCGGTCCCTACAAGGTGGGCAAATTCGAGGTGAACCGCTTTATCGAATTCGAGCGGGTCAAGGATTGGTGGGCTGCCGGTCTTCCGGTCAACCGCGGCAGCTACAATTTCGATACCGTGCGTTACGAGTTTTATCGCGACCGCGATGTGGCCTTCGAAGGCTTTACGGGAAAGAACTATCTGTTCCGCGAGGAGTTTACCGCGCGCATCTGGGCAACGCGTTACGACTTTGCGGCGGTGAGGGACGGCCGCGTCAAGCTGGAAACCCTTCCCGACGAAACCCCGTCCGGCGGCCAGGGCTGGTTCATCAACACGCGCCGCGACAAATTCAAGGACCCGCGCGTGCGCGAGGCGCTCAACTACGCCTTCGATTTCGAGTGGACCAACAAGAGCATCATGTACGGCGCCTATGCGCGCACTCGCTCGCCGTTCCAGAACTCCGATATGGTGGCGGACGGGCCGCCGTCGCCGGAAGAGCTGAAGCTGCTCGAGCCGTTTCGTGGGCAGGTGCCGGACGAGGTGTTCGGGACACCCTTCGTGCCCCCGGTATCGGACGGATCTGGCCAGGATCGTGTGCTATTGCGGAAGGCGCAGCAGCTGCTCAACGAGGCCGGGCTCGCGGTCAAGGACGGCAGGCGGGTCTTGCCGAACGGCGAACCCTTTACGGTCGAATTCCTGATCGACGAGCCTTCGTTCCAGCCGCATCACGCCCCGTTCATCAAGAACCTCAACACGCTCGGTGTCGAGGCCGGTCTGCGACTGGTCGATGCCGTGCAATACCGTGCACGCGTGGAAGATTTCGATTTCGATATCACCATCGAACGCTTGAGCATGTCGGCAACTCCGGGCGACAGCCTGCGGCCGTATTTCTCCTCGCAGGCCGCTGCGACCAAAGGGTCCTATAATCTGGCGGGCGTTGCGAACCCGGCCATAGACGCGATGGTCGACAAGGCGATCGGCGCCGAGACGCGATCCGATTTGACCGCAGCGTGCCGCGCGCTCGATCGCTTGTTCCGCGCCGGACGCTACTGGATCCCGCAATGGTATTCGCAATCGCATCGGATCGCCTATTGGGACGAGTTCAGCCATCCGGCGAAGCGGGCGCGTTATGCGCAAGGTGTCGGCGCACCGGAAAACTGGTGGCATGATGCCGCCAAGGCCGACAAGATCGAGCAGGCGAAGTAGCTCATGAGCGCGTATATCGCCCGCCGCATCCTGTTGATGGTTCCGACGCTGCTCGGTATCCTGTTCGTCTCCTTCGTCGTCGTGCAGTTCGCGCCCGGCGGACCGGTGGAGCGCGTCATTGCGCAACTGTCCGGCGCCGATACCGGCGGGACCTCGCGCATCTCCGGCGGCGGCGGTGATTTCGGCCCTCGCGCGCCGGGGCAACCCGGCGCGGCGACGGACGTCAACTCCAAGTACCGTGGCGCGCAGGGACTTGATCCCGATTTCATCAAGAGCCTGGAAAAACAGTTCGGCTTCGACAAGCCGGCGCCGGAGCGCTTTGCGCTCATGGTGTGGAATTTCGCGCGGTTCGACTTCGGCAAGAGCTATGTCCGCGACATCAGCGTGATGCAGCTGATCAAGGAGAAGCTGCCGGTCTCGATGTCGCTCGGCATCTGGATGACGCTTCTGACCTATCTGATCTCGATCCCGCTCGGCATCCGCAAGGCGGTCAAGGACGGGTCGAAGTTCGACACCTGGACATCTGCGGTCATCATCGTCGGCTTTGCGATTCCCGGATTTTTGTTCGCAATCCTCCTGATCATCCTGTTCGCCGGCGGATCGTTCTTCAACATTTTCCCGCTGCGCGGGCTGACCTCGGACGGCTGGTCGCAGTTTCCGTGGTACTGGAAGATCCTCGATTATTTCTGGCACCTCACTTTGCCGTTGATCTCGATGGCGCTGGGCGCGTTTGCGACCATGACGCTCCTGACCAAGAACTCGTTCCTCGACGAGATCCGCAAGCAATATGTGATGACCGCGCGTGCCAAGGGCTGCAGCGAACGGCAGGTGCTGTACGGCCACGTCTTCCGCAATGCAATGCTCATCGTCATCGCGGGTTTCCCGGGCGCCTTCATCCACGCCTTCTTCTCCGGCTCGCTTCTGATCGAAACGATCTTCTCGCTCGATGGGCTCGGGCTGCTCAGCTTCGAGAGCGTGCTCAACCGCGATTATCCGGTCGTGTTCGGGACGCTTTACATCTTTTCCCTCGTGGGTCTGATCGTGAACCTGATCTCCGATCTCACCTAT
>CAYVVB010000556.1:0-1518 GCA_964454955.1 uncultured Bradyrhizobium sp.
GCCGAACGACCGCATCGCCTATTCGCCGATCGTCAACCGCAAGCCGCTGAAGCTGCCGAACAAGGCGCGCATGGTGGTGTGGACCGTCACCAATGTCGAGGACTGGGACCCGACGCAGACCATGCCGCGCACGGTGCTGACGCCGCCGGCCGGCGGCTCACCGATGCCCGACATTCCGAACTGGTGCTGGCACGAATACGGCAACCGCGTCGGCTTCTGGCGGCTGCTGCAGGTCTACGACGAGTTCAAGATTCCCGGCGTGATGAACGTCAACGGCGTCGCCGTCGAGGCCTTTCCGGAGATGATGAAGGCCTGCGTCGACCGCAAATGGGAGTTCGTCGGCCATGGCTACACCCAGCGCAACATGCAGAAGGTCGAAAACGAGCGCGCCGACATCAGGAAAAGCGCGGAGGTGCTCGAGCGCGTCACCGGCAAGCGCCCGCGCGGCTGGCTCGGGCCGGGCCTGACCGAGACCTGGGAGACGGCGGATCTGCTGGCGGAGGAAGGCTACGACTACGTCGCCGACTGGGTGCTCGACGACCAGCCGGTGTGGCTGAAGACGCGCGGCAAGCCGATCGTCAACATCCCCTACACGCAGGAATGCAACGACGTCGCCATGATGCTGATCCAGCATCACAAGGCGAACGAGTTCTACGAGCGGGCGATGGACCAGTTCGAGCAGATCTACAAAGATGCCAAGGCGCTCGACTCGGCGCGGGTCATGGCCATCTCGGTGCACCCCTACATCATGGGCGCGCCGCACCGGGCGAAATATTTCAGGCAGATCTTCGAGAAGATCCGGAAGAAGAAGGACGTGCTGTTCTGGACCGGCGCGCAGATCGCCGACTGGTACAAGAAGGTCGGGCCGAAGGCGCCCTGAGCGCTTCCTCTTACCTCCCCCTGAAAGGGGGAGGTCGAACCGCCATAAGCGCGTTCACGCGCGTCTTCGACGCGCTATGGCGGTTCGGGTGGGGGTCGCTTCAACGCAGCATGACCCCCACCCCGACCCTCCCCCTTTCAGGGGGAGGGAGCGCGGGCGCCGCGCACGTTCGCTCCTACCCCTGCCCCATCTTCCTCTTCAACCGCACCACGGCGAGATCGAGCGCCGAGAGGAAGCGCGACAGGTCCTGCCGCGACAGCGGCTTCGGCCCGCGCGTCTCGGCGCCGGCCGAGCGCAAATCGGTCAGCAGATTGCGCGTTGCGACGGCCATGCCGATCGCATTGTCGTCGAAGAGCTTGCCGGTCGTCGACAGTACCGTGGCGCCCTTCTTCACGCAGCGCGCCGCCAGCGGGATGTCGGCGGTGATGACGATGTCGGTATCCGTCGCGCGCTCGACGATCCAGTCGTCGGCGACGTCGGGCCCTTCGGCGACGATGACGCGCTCGATCATGTCGCTGCGCGGCACGTTCATGAAGGCATTGGCGACGACATAGACATGCAGCGCGTAGCGCTCGGCCACTCGATAAATTTCCGGCTTCACGGGACAGGCATCGGCATCGACGAAGATGCGGATGGCG
>CAYVVB010000557.1:0-15851 GCA_964454955.1 uncultured Bradyrhizobium sp.
CGCTCTTCCCGGTGAACCAGCGTTTGTCACCGTCATAAGCGCGATGCGAAGCATCGTCGCCTACTTGGCACTTGCATGGGTGTGCCAGAACCACACGACTTCGCCGTCCGCGATGGCGCCGCTCGTCAGACAGCACCTTCGTGTCCACCGCACCCCGCTTCGCGTTTCGTGACGTTCGCGAGACGCCCCTCTGCAATGAGGCGGGATGCAACAAGAGATGGAATTGATTTGCCCGACGGCGCAAGCCGACGGGATGCGGCAGATTAACGCGACGGGCGAATCAGATAGGCGCAAGAGTGGATAGCCCGCATCAGCGACAGCGACATGCGGGAGAAAAGCACGGATGTATTGCGCTCCGGAGTTTGAATGCAGAAATTTTCACGAAAGAGGGCAAACACATGTCCGATCGCACCTCCCATTGGGAGAACGTCTATACGACCAAGGCTGAAACCGAGGTCAGTTGGTTCCAGGAGAACCCGGCGACGTCGCTCCGCCTGATCCGGGATGCGGGCGCCTCCTCCGATTCCCGCATCATCGACATCGGCGGCGGTGCGTCGCGCCTCGTCGATGCCCTGCTGGAGCAGGGTTTTCGTGCGCTGACCGTACTCGACATCTCGGCCTCGGCGCTCGAGACCGCAAAGAAGCGGCTGGGCGCAGCCGGCGCGAACGTCGAATGGATCGTCGCCGACGCGACGAAATGGACGCCCGTCAAAAGCTACGACATCTGGCACGATCGCGCCGCCTTCCATTTCCTGACCGATCCGGCTGACCGGGACGCCTATATCGGTCGCCTGCGCACGGCCGTCGGCCCCGGTGGCGAGGTCATCATCGGCACCTTCGCACTGGACGGTCCGGAGAAATGCAGCGGCCTGCCGGTGCAACGCTACGACGCGAACAGCCTCGCAGAGGTGCTCGGTCCGTCATTCGAACTGGCGGACAGCTACAGCGAGTCCCATCGGACGCCCTGGGGCTCGATCCAGCATTTTCAGTTCAGCCGTTTCCGGCGAGTATAATTCGTCATTCGTTGGGTGGGTTCGCCGAAGGCGTAACCCACTGGTCCTGCGAAAGCAGCGGATTACGCTGACGCTCGTCCGCCCTTCGAAAGCTGCACTGGCTGCACCGGGTAGCCCACGAGAGCGAAAGCGATACGCGGATCAATGCGTACCGCATTACTCATCCCGGGCTCCATGCTGCAACCCTACGTGCGTCGTCCGACGACCGTCGCAGTTCCAATGAGCCCGATCGTCGTAAGCGCAGCACCGGCCATGAAGGTCGCGTAAGGACCAATGATCTCCCATAGTGCACCGGCTATCAGGCTTGCGAGCAACAGCGCGACTCCACTCACGAAGTTGAATAACCCGAAGGCGGTTGCGCGCAAACTTGCCGGCGCCTCGTCTGCCACCAGCGCGGCCAGAAGACCTTGCGTCATGCCCATATGCAGACCCCAGAGGGCCACGCCGGCCATGACCGTCGGGAGATTGGCAGCGACTGCAAGAACAATGTCCGCAGCTATCAGGACGGCAAAGCCGCCGGCGAGCATCAGCTTGCGGTCGATCCGATCCGAGAGCGCGCCGAGCGGATAGGCGGAGAGCGAATAGACGATATTCATGATGACCAGGACCAGCGGTGCCAGCGCGAGCGACAGCCCGGCGGTTTGCGCGCGCAGAATCAGAAAAGCTTCGCTGAATCGCGCGAGCGTGAGCACGGCGCCGACGCCGACCACGATCCAGTACGCGGTGCCCACGGCCTTGAGATCGACGAGTTTCAAAGGCGCTTGTGCGGGACGGTCTTCATGTTGCGGTTCGCGGACACCGGTCAGGAGCACCAGAACTGCGAACAGACCGGGGATCAGCGCGAGCCAGAAGATCAGCCGGAAATTGTCATGCAGTACCGCCATCAGGGCGATGGCTATGAGCGGACCGGCGAACGCGCCGACCGTATCGAGAGCCTGTCTCAATCCGTAGGCGGCGCCACGCAGGCCGGACGGCACCATGTCCCCCACCATCGCATCGCGCGGCGCTCCGCGCACGCCCTTGCCCACTCGATCCGAAAAGCGCGCCACGAGTATGAATGATGCGGTCGGCGCCACGGCAAAAAGTGGCTTCGAAAGCGCGCCAAGACTGTAGCCGATGACGGCGAGGGCCTTGCGCTTGCCGAGCTTGTCGCTGACCCAGCCTGAAAAGAGCTTGGAGATCGATGCCGTTGCCTCCCCAACGCCTTCTATGAGGCCGACCATTTCGGTGCTTGCGCCGAGTATGGAGGTGAGAAAAACCGGCAACAGACCGTGGACCATCTCGGACGAGATATCCATGAACATGCTCACGAAGCCAAGCGCCCAAATGCCGCGCGGCAGCCTTGCGAGCGGCGATTGTCTCTTCGGGGTTGCAATTCCCTCGCTCATACGCTCTCCGAGCTACCGCCGGCTCGCCAATCCTCGGCTCACTCCTATTGCATGGCTTGCATGGGGGTGGAAGGCGACAGTGGCCTTCCATCGAAGCCAGGTTGACTCTCGTTCATTATTTCAATACTCGTTGAAATATGGAAAAGACACGCGCCGTCAGCGCGCTCGCCGCGCTGGCACAGGACAACCGGCTCGATGTGTTCCGGCTGCTGGTGCAGGCGGGGCCGGACGGCATGACGGCCGGCGCGGTGGCCGAAGCACTCAGGCTTGCCCCCAACACGCTCACGTTTCATTTCGGCCGGCTGCGGATCGCCGGCCTCATCGCCGCGCGGCGTGAAGGCCGTTCCATCATCTACGCGGCGCAATTCGACCGGATGAACGCGCTGATCGCCTTTCTCACCGAAAACTGCTGCAACGGCGCATCCTGCCCGCCTGCCAGCTCCAGCAAACCTGCGCGCAAGCGCGCCAGGGTGCCGGCATAACGAGGGACCATGCGAATGGATGTCGTCATCTATCACAACCCGGATTGCGGGACCTCGCGCAACACGCTGGGCATGATCCGCAACGCCGGGATCGAGCCGCACATCATCGAGTATCTCAAGACGCCGCCCTCGCGCGCGCTGCTCAAGCAGCTGATCGCGCGCATGGGCATCCCCGTGCGCGGCCTGCTTCGTGAAAAGGGCACGCCCTATCGGGACCTGGGCCTCGACGACCAAAGCTTAAGTGACGACGCGCTTCTGGATGCGATGGTCGCGCACCCGATCCTGATCAATCGACCGATCGTGGTCACGCCCAATGGCGTGCGGCTTTGCCGGCCCTCGGAGCTCGTCATCGACCTGCTTCCGCCGCAGCGCGGCGACTTCGTCAAAGAGGATGGCGAGCGCGTCGCCGATCCGCGACGCGCTCGGTCAGGCTGACGACACGGCGCCCTGTATCCGGCGGATGTCGCGTGATGCGCGAGCAGAGGTCCCCTATTCGTCCTCGAACTCATCTTCCTCGTCGACCTTTGCGTGCCTGCTTCGCTGTGAAGCCTGCTTCCGGCTGGCGAGCGAGCCGGTGATGGACGGGTCGCGCGCCGCGTAGGGATAACGATGCGAGGCGCGCGCGGCAACCTCTTCGCCGGAGACGGCGAAAGGTTCACAGATGATCCGGCGGCTGGCGCGGCGCATCAGATCGACGTGGATGTGGTCGTAGTGGTAGGCGTTGGAGCCCGGCGCGAGCACGGTCGTGAACTGCTGGCAGGCCGCGCCCTGCACGTCGCGCAGGAATCCCTGCTCTTCCGGCAAGCCGTGCCATCCCTCTTTCACCGAGATGCGCCGCCCGTCGGCGAGCGTGAAGGCGGCGATGTCGAGTGCATTGCCGAACGCGTGTTCGGAAATATGCGCGTGCGGATTGCCGTTCATGCCGCGGCAGGAATAGGCGGAGATCTGCTTGATCTCGACGACGCGCGCGCCGAACCAGTGCTGGGCCGCCGGCTGCACGGATTCGTCGAGCCAGCGGTCGAGCGCCGCGACGATCGGGCAGGCCAGCGTCGCCGTCGGCTTCACAGCAACGGGGCCGACCGCGGCGATCGCGTTGCCGCTTCCGGGTCCGAGCCGCGGCAATGGCTGCTGGTCCTGCGAGTAAGGCGCACCATAGCCGTCGCGCGGCGACGGATAGGCCTGCGGTGAATAGCCTCCGCCCGATCCCCGCAAATTCGATTGCGGCGTGCCCTCCGGCGGCAGGTTGATCTCGCCCTGGTCCGGCGAAACGCCCGGCGCAGTGAGCGAGATCGGGCCGTTCGCGGGCGGGCCGTAACCCGGACGGGCCGCCTGGTCCGGATAGGCGGGCGCCTGCGGATAGGAATTCTGCGGATAGGTTTGCGCAGGCGGATAGGACGCTGGCGGCGGATACGACGATTGCGGATATGACGGCTGCGGATAGGAGGCTGCGGGCTGTCGCGCGACCGGCCAACGCGGCTGGTTGCCGATCGGCGCCGGCGGCCGCAAGTCTTCATCGGCGAATCCGTAAGTCGACGAGCTCTCGCCGAGCGCGGCCACTCTCAGGGGATAATCGGCGCCGCACGCGCCCGGACCCGAGATCGGATCGATCCGGACGAGCTCCGGATTCTCTTTCACGGCGCCGGATTTCAGGCACGCAACCTCAGCCTCGGCCCGCCAGGGTTCCCGTTCGGCCTGGAAAAATCCGCGGCCGCAACCCGCCAGCGAAACGAGGACGATGGAGCCGACGAGATACAAACGAACTCCGCGCGTCATCCGGAAAGGTTTGCGCGAATTTATTTAATGACTCATCAACGCGTTGCCTTCACGGGTCCTTAACCACGTTGCGCGCGCTCGCGCGTTGCGAGTCTCGATTGAACCAATCCGCGGTTTCGGCCGACCACTTCCTCACACGGGTTGTTTACCGCTGGTGTGAATGCGATGTTCACGCGCGGTTCAGCCGGCCGCCGTCCTACTGGGTTGCGCTCGGCTTGGGGTTCCTTGGGGCAGTTGATTGTGACGTCACACAGGTTTTGGCTGGCGCTTGCGCTGCTCGGCGCCATCGTGCCTGGCACGCCGGCGAAGGTCATGGCGATGCCGACGCAGAGCGATTCCGCAACTGTGGCGGCCGAGCATCCCGGCGTCGTCAAGCTGGCGCAGGCCGCGCCAGCCGGTCAGGCTGCGCCGGATGCGAACGCGCCGACCGCGGCCGCCGACGAGCCGATCGGCAATGTCGCCGCGCTGATCGGCATCGCCACCGTGATCCGGAACAGGAATTCGCTGCCCCTGCACGCGCGCGACGATATTTTCCTCAATGACGTCGTGCAGACATCGACGAGCTCCACGCTCGATATCACCTTCAACGACGCCACGACATTTCATCTGTCGGCGAATGCGAAGATCACGATCGACAACTATGTCTATGAGGACGGCGGCAAGCAGAACTCCGGCATCTTCGATATCGCCAAGGGCACGGTGGCCTTCGTCGCCGCAGCGGTGGCAAAGACCGGGGACATGAAGATCAGCACGCCGACGGCCACGCTCGGCATTCGTGGCACCTCGGGGCTCATCGAGGTGCCGGAGGGCGCGACCGCCGGCGGCGCCAACGACGTCAACATCAAGCTCTATCCGGACGAGGACGGCCATGTCGGACGCATCGAGGTCAACGACCGCTCGGGCGCGCGGCTCGGCCTGCTCACCCAGGGCGCGAGCGGATTCGCCATCCGCCTCGGAGCAGGCGGCGCGCGGCCGACCGCCCTGCCGCTCAGGATATCGCTGCAGCAGGCGGCACGCGACCAGGGTTTCGTGCGCCAGGTGCATACCGCGCAAAATCTCGGCCGCCAGATCGTGACCGAGCAGCGCGCGGCACGCCGCGCCAACAGCCCGCCGAACGCACCTGGCCGCGGCAACCAGGCGCCCGGGCAGCGGCAAAACCAGTTGCCCGGACAGAACCGGCCGCAGCAACAGAACCAGAATCGCCAGCCGCAGCAAGGCGCGCCGAACCGGCAGGGCCGGCAACCATCAAACCTGCAGCCGCGTGAGGGCGCTCTGCCACCGCGCGCACCGTTCGTGCGGGGACCGGGAGGCAACAGGCCCGCGCTGCTGCGACCGCGACTGCCGGCGCTACCGAAGGGCAAGGAAGACAGGAGGCGCCGCTAGTCTCACTTACGCCGTGCGGCGCAGCCAGTTCCGCACCAAACCGGCGAGGCCCTTGCGCTGGTCCTGTCCCTCGCTTGTGGCGCCGGAATCGGACGGCTCAGGTGTCACCGTCTCGACAACGGCAGAGTCCTGCAGGTCGACCGCCATCGGTTCGGACGGATCGACGGCGCGCACCGGCCCGGTCGGCTCTTCCGCAATTGCCTCGGCAGGCACGTCGCCCGCAACGGGAACGGCAGCCTCCGGCGCGATCGCCGGCAGCTCGGCCGCCTGCTGGCCCTGGACCGGTTCGGCGGGCGGCTTCTGTGCCGGCATGATCGGCCGGACGCGGCGCTTCTTCGCCGGCGCCGCCGCCTTCCTCCGCAACGGCTCGACCGCCGCCGCCTTCAGCGCGAGCGGACCGACATTTTCCAGGAACGCGCGCTCGTAGGTGCGCGACAGCCGCGCGACCGCAACCTCGAGCGGCAGCCAGTCGACCTCGCGCACGTCGCTCATCAATTCGTAAGCCGGTCCGCCACACGCTTCCATGCGCCAGTAGTGCACGACCTTCGATCGCCCGCCGGATTCGTAGACCAGCGTGCCCAGGAATTCGCGCACGGTGACATCGTGTCCGGTTTCCTCGTTGACCTCCCGCTCGGCGGCATCGCGCGGCGTTTCGCCGTCGTCGAGCTTGCCCTTGGGCAGCACCCATTCATTGCGCTTGCGCAGGCGCACCACCGCGATCAGCGGCGGGCTCGCCTGCCGCAACACAATGCCTCCCGCTGCCAGAACAGGCCCGCGCGCCATCTCGCCGCCTCAAATCGTCCGCGAATTGGAGAATCGACCGTGACGATATAGGGCCTCGCGCCGGCAAAATCGAGCGGCCCTTTACGGCATCCGCAACAGCGGCTGGCCGGCGCGAATGCGTCCCCATTCCGTGACATTGTCGCAGAACTCGAAATGCGAAGGCGCCAGCACGATGATGGTCGAGCCATGCTCGAACCAGCCGAGTTCCTCACCCTTGCGCACGTCGACATCGCAAGGATAGGCGAGCGGCCCGCGCGTCTGCCCGTTGAGGACGAAATCGAGGAAATGCAGGCGGATGCTCGCGACCAGGATCGCCGCGACCGGCACCAGCGTCAGCGCCTCCCCGCCTTTCAGATGCATGCGGATCACGGCGCGCTCGTTCTTGCAGAACAGCTTCTCGATCCGCTTCAGCGCGATCGGATTGACGTTCCAGGTGTCGCCATGGATCAGCGTGACGCGCTCGATATGGCCGTCATGGGGGCTATGGAAGCGGTGGTACATGCTCGAAGTCAGCCGCAGGGTCACGAAGCGCCCGTTGCGGTGCGCTTCCACCAATGCAGGATCGCCGACCAGATCGCCGAGCGAATAAGGCGCCCCCTTGATCTGGAACAGCTCACCGTCGCGGATGGTGCCGAAGGCGCCGATGATCGCATCCGACGGGCTCGCGACGATCTTCGGATCGGGGTCGAAAGGGCGCAATCCCGGCTTCAGCTCGCGCGTGAAGCAATCGTGCATGCTCTTGAAACGGGTCTTCTTGGCCTCCGACAGGTCGAGGTCGGAAAACAGCCGCCACAGCCCGATCGAGGCGTCCCGCACCAGGGGATTCTCGATCTTCGAGAACCACCCCATGAAGCGGGTCAGCGCCGCGCGGGGAATGCGGTTGGTGAGCAGGAAATTGAGGTCTTCCTGCTGGGTCAGTGCGGAGATCAGGGTTTTGACTGTCATGAATCTGTCAGGAGGACTGGTTAGCGCTTAACTCATGGATACGCAGCTTCCGATTCTCTCGCTCGCCGCAGGTGCCGCCGTTGCCGCCACGGCCGCGGTCGCACCGAAGATCCGCGCGCGGCTGGCGCTGTCGCGCGCCAAGCATCGCTCGCTCACCGGACATTCGAAAATGTCCAAGCTGGCGGCGCGGCTGATCCCGCATTACGAGTTCGATATCGACGATTTCTTCCGCTCCGACGGCGCGCCGCCCGACATCGCCAAGACACGCCGGGACGCCTTCTTCCGGCTCGCCGAACTTTACAAGCAGCGTTTCGCCCGCTCGCGCGAGCTGACGGCCCAGGCCGCCGGCCAGATCTCCGACCTGCAGTTCACCCAGGCCTATCGCGTGCCGTTCCAGTACAGCCGCGTGGTGCGCGAGCATCTTTCCGCCGGCAGTTTCATGCAGTCCTCCTCCGGCGTGACGCTGACCGACCTCGACGGCAATGTGTTTTACGACCTCGCCGGCTCCTACGGCGTCAACATCTTCGGCAACGACTTCTACAAGGAGTGCATCGAGGAGTCCGAGAAGCGCGCGCACGCGCTCGGCCCCGTGCTCGGCTTCTATCATCCCGTCGTCGCCGAGAACGTGCGGCGGCTGTGCGCGATTTCCGGGCTCGACGAAGTCTCCTTCCACATGTCGGGAACCGAAGCGGTGATGCAGGCGGTGCGGCTCGCGCGCTATCACACACGACGCGCCCATCTGGTGCGCTTCGCCGGCGCCTATCACGGCTGGTGGGGCGACGTGCAGCCGGGCGTCGGCAATCCGGTTTCGCCGCACGAAACCTACACGCTTGCCGACATGTCGGAGCGCACGCTGCATGTGCTGAAGACACGGCGCGACATCGCCTGCGTGCTGGTCAACCCGCTGCAGGCGCTGCACCCCAACGGCAATGCGCCGAGCGACTCCTCGCTGGTCGACAGTTCGCGCAAGGGCGGCGTCGACCGCGCGGCCTATGGCGAATGGCTGAAAAAGTTGCGCGAGGTCTGCACCGAGCGCAACATCGTGTTGATCTTCGACGAGGTGTTCGTCGGCTTCCGCCTCGCGCCCGGCGGCGCCCAGGAATATTTCGGCGTGCGCGCCGACATGGTGACCTACGGCAAGAGTCTCGCAGGCGGCCTGCCGATCGGCGTGGTCTGCGGGCGAAGAGAGCTGATGCGCCGCTTCCGCGACGACCGCCCGGCCGATGTCTGCTTCGCCCGCGGCACCTTCAACTCGCATCCCTACGTGATGACGGCGATGGATGAATTCCTCAGCCGGCTCGAAAGCGAGAATTTCCGCGCCGTCTATAACGGGCTCGACGAAACCTGGAACGGACGGGCGCGCCAGCTCAACGAGCAGCTTGCCGCACAAGACCTCCCCGTCCGGATGGCCAACCTGTCGTCGATCTGGACGGTGACTTACACGCAGCCGTCGCGCTACAACTGGATGCTGCAATACTACCTGCGCGCCGAAGGACTCGCGCTGAGCTGGGTCGGCACCGGCCGCTTCATCTTCAGCCTGAACTACACCGACGCCGATTTCGCGGAAGTGGCGAGCCGCTTCGTCACCGCCGCCGCCAAAATGAAGCAGGACGGCTGGTGGTGGCACGAGGCCTCCCTCACCGACAAGCGCATCCGCCGCCAGATCATGCGCGAAATGATCGGCAGCAGGTTTCGACGCTGAGTCCAGCTCCGTCATTCCGGGTTCGTCGCTCCGCGACGCCCCGGAATGACGCTGCAAAAAACGTGGATGGCCGGGACGAGCCCAGCCATGACGAAGGTGCGTGACATTTGGCAGCTTCAGGCCGGCTTCTCTTCCAGGCCGTGCTCGATGATGTCGAGACCTGGATCGATCAGCTCGCCGCGCAGCAGGGCCAGTGGCGCCTTGTGATAGAGTTTGAAATCGTTGAAGGGGTCGGTGATGATCTTGGTCATCCAGACCAGTCCCGTTTCGCCGTCGCGGATGAAGAACAGGTGCACGGTGCGGAACAGAAGGCCGCCGATCCCCACCACCAGCCAGATCTTGGCCACCTGGCGCACGAAATCGGCCGGGCTCGCCCAGGGCGTGACCAGACCGAACAGCGTCGGATCGAAGTAGAGAACGACCGGCGAAGCCGCCCAGATCGCCATCAGCACGATCTTGCGGCGAAGATTGTAGCCGACCTTGATCTCTTCCTTGTGCTCGTGCGTGGCCTGATTGATGTAGTCGTAGCCGCGCGGCTCGAAAAAGAAGTGCCCGGCCTGGCGTGAGGTCATGGAGACCAGCCAGCCGATCAGCGCCGACATCAGGGGATCGAAATACAGCATCACGTAGCCGATCATGAAGCTGACCGCGCTCACGAAGTGCAGGCTCTGGTTGATCCGGCTGTGATGGTAGTAACGATGGTCGTCCCAACGCTGGATGCGCAATTGCTCCAGGAAGCTCTTGATCATTTCTTTCCCCTAGGAATGAGTCGCAAAGCGTTTTACAGGGATTCGATGTAGCTCGTGTGACATCATCAAGATGACACATAACGTTCACACAGACGCCGCGACGCGCGAAACCCCGAACGGGGCGCGAAATCGCGCCCCGCCTTTCGTTCCAGCACGATCTCCGGCGCGGCCGCAGCCTCAGGCGGCGGCGGCCATTTCGATCTTGCGGAAGCGCACCAGCGAGAAGTGGCCGAGCGGCGGAATGAGACGGCGCTCCACCAATTCCATGCCCTTCGCACCGGTCAGCCATTTCGTATAACGCGACCAGGCGAACTCCGCGGTGCGGAAGCCGAGCCGGCGGACCACCGGCTGCAGCTGCTGCTCGATGAAACGGCGCATCCCGGCATCGGCGCTGACGCGGGTCAGGATGATCAGTTCGCCGCCCGGCCGCACCACGCGTGCGAACTCGTCCAGAGCGGCTTCCGGATTCGGCACCGCGGTCACGACATATTGCGCCATCACCACATCAAAGGAATTGTCGGCGAATTCGAGCTTCTCGGCGTCCATCACGGCGAGGCCTTCGACATTCTTCAGGCCCTGCTCGGTGACGCGCTTCTTCGCCTTCTTCAGCATCTCCTCCGAAATATCGGTGCCGAAAACGCGGACATTCGGTGCATAGAGCGGCAGCGAAATGCCGGTGCCGACCCCGACCTCGAGCACGCGACCGCCCATCTTGTTGGTGGCCTGGATGGCGGCCTGGCGGCCTTTGCTGAAGACCCCGCCGAACACCAGGTCGTAGACGGGAGCCCAGCGGTCATAGGCCTGCTCGACCATCTCGCGATCGAAGTCCAGCTCCCTCGCACCGTCAAGCTTCATGATTTCTGCCATCGTTCATCTCGCCTATCTTTGTAACAGGGGTGTCAACGTGAAGGTTCCCGATCAGGGACGGACCGGACTGCGGCCGGGCGCGACCCGGCTGGGCCGCAGCGAACGGCTCGGCTGCAACGCGGCCAGATTGCCGATGAATTGTCTTGCGCTGTTTTCCCAGGAGCGTTCGAGGGCAAATGCCCGGCAGGTCTCCCGCGACATCGAGAGCGCGCGCAGACACGCGCTGCGCAGATCCTTGTCCAGCGCCCCGATCGGGTGATCGGCGATCACGTCGAGCGGGCCGGTCACCGGAAAGGCCGCAACCGGCGTGCCGCAAGCGAGCGATTCCAGCTGCACGACCCCGAACGTGTCGGTGAGGCTCGGAAACACGAACACATCCGCCGCAGCCATGTGCGAGGTCAGGTCCTTGCCGGTCTTCTCGCCGAGGAAATGCGCCTTCGGAAAACGCCGCTCCAGCTCAGTCTTCTGCGGGCCGTCGCCGACCACGACCTTCGATCCAGGCAGGTCGAGCGAGAGAAACGCTTCGAGATTCTTTTCCACTGCGACCCGACCGACCGTCATGAAAATCGGCCGCGGCAGGTCGAGCTTCGCCGGATCGTCGGGATTGAACAGCTCGGTGTCGACGCCGCGGGTCCAGAAGCCGAGCTTCTTGAAGCCGCGCTCGGCAAGCTCCTGCTTGAGCGAGGGCGTCGCGACCATGGTCATGGCGGCCGCGTCGTGGAAGTAGCGCAGCACGGCGTAGCCGACGCTCGCGGGAATGCCGGTGCGGACCGAGATATATTCGGGGAAGCGGGTCGTGTAGGACGTGGTGAAAGCGAGCTTGTTGCGCCGGCAATAGGCCCGAACCGACCAGCCGATCGGGCCTTCGGTCGCGATGTGGATCGCCTCCGGCGCCGCCGCCTCGATCCGTCTTGCGATCTCGCGCCGGTTCGGCAGCGCCACGCGCAGGCTCTGATAGGTCGGCACGGCAAAGGACGGAAATCCGTCGGGCGTCAGGAATTCGACATCGCCTCCAAGCTTCGCAGCGGCGCGCGCCAGCGACGTCAGGGTGCGCACCACTCCGTTCACCTGCGGATGCCAGGCATCGGTCGCAATCAAGATCCGCATGAGGGAAAGCCTTGAGGTTGGAAATGATTCTCGCTCTCCCCACGTTCTCATACGCGGATATTTCAAACGTGTGACGTCATCGAAATGTTGAAGAATCTTTTTGTTTTTTGCCCTGTATTCGCATCGCCCCGTGTCGCGAAACCGTCATGAAACGATTCGTCGAGACGACGAAACCGTTTTGCATGCCGCGCGCAAACCTCCCGCAACGTCTGCCGTTTAAGCCTTGCGCCAACGAGGCGCCGCAACAGGCGCCGATGGCAACAAGGACAAACAGGGGGACGACCGATGCTCCAGCAGGACGCACTCCGGAATTTGCGCCACGCGGCTTTTTCCGTTCTTGCAGTCGGCGCATTCGCGTTTTCAGGCCCGGCCGAAGCCGCCTCGCAGGCGCAACTCTTCCCGTTCTTGCCGTCGCCGGCTCTCCAGCAATATCAACAGCCGCAGCTTCAGGCCGCGCCCTCAGAGGACGAAGGCAGCTCCCGCGAACTGCCGCCGCGGCTGCGCCGCCAGGTCGTGAGCTACGCCACGCATGAGGCGCCCGGCACCATCATCATCGATACGCCCAATACCTATCTTTACTACGTGCTCGCAGGCGGCCGGGCGATCCGCTACGGCATCGGTGTCGGCCGCGACGGCTTCACCTGGTCAGGCGTGCAGTCGGTGACCAGGAAGGCGGAGTGGCCGGACTGGACTCCGCCGCCGGAGATGATTGCGCGTCAGCCCTATCTGCCACGTCGCATGGCCGGCGGCCCCGGCAACCCGCTCGGCGCGCGCGCGATGTATCTGGGCGACACCGTGTATCGCATTCACGGCACCAACGCGCCGGAGACGATCGGCACCCATGTCTCCTCCGGATGCATCCGCCTCACCAACGCCGATGTCGTCGATCTCTATTCGCGCGTGAATGTCGGCAGCAAGGTGATCGTGCTGCCGATGGATCGCCGGGCCGAGTTGTCCGGCGCGGTGCGCTGACGCGCACGCCTTGGGCCTTGGATTGAGCATAATCGTCGCGCGAACGCTTTGCGTTGGTGTGCATACGAACTCGGCAGATCAAGAATCAATCCGGAAGCCCGGCCTTGCCAAGGCCGTCCGCAAAGAGGGCAAAGTCCTCGGACCGTTCAAACGGCGTCAGGTTCCTGAGATTGGAGAGCCGCAAACCGGGATCGCATGCCAGTGCGCCCGCAATGGCTCGCTGTGCTGTCTCAATCCGACCGGCGAACGCATTGCTGGCTGCCGAAATGCATAGGCCCAAAACGAAATTTGGATTTCCGTGCCTTGCCTGCTCTGCCAGAGATGTTGCGACGTCGTAGCGGTGCAAGAGAAAATGCGCATAAGCCGCAGCCGCCCGAATGCTGTACGTATTTGGATCCAGCGGGCTTAGCCGCTCGGCGATCGCGGCGTGCTCAATCGAAAGGTACGGCTCTCCCCTCCACGCCCTGACCCACGCTCCCAGCATCCAGGCAAAGGCCGAATTGGGATTGATCGCCAGCGCGCGATCTATTAAGGCGGCGGCCTCATCGAAATCACGTTCAAAAAAGCCGAGCACGTACCCTCCCATGCACGAAGGTAACGCGCGGCCTTGGCCGAGATGCACTGCCTTGCGCGCCAATCGCATGGCTTCGGCGATTTCGGCAGCCGGATCGTCCATCCACCCGAAAAGCTTGCGGCGCATATAACACCACGCGGCCATGGCATACGCGGCCGCCAGATCGGGATCGAGCTGGATGGCTTTTCCAAAATGCGCGAGTCCCTCACTGTTTCCATCCCTCGTCCACAGACGAACGCCCGCCAGACCACGCAGGTAATGGTCATGAGCATCGAGATTATCGCTCGGCTTACGCTCGGCCCGTTTTATTTCGGCGAGGATCAGTGTGGGCGCGATTGCGCCAACCACGTTGGACGTTATACGGTCCTGCAGCTCGAACACCTCTTCGAGCGCTCCATCAAAGCTATCCGCCCAGAGATGTGCTCCGGTCTCGGCATCGATGAGCTGGCCGGCAATGCGAACACGGCTTCCGGCCTTGCGGACGCTCCCTTCGAGCACATACCGGACCCCAAGCTCCCGTCCGACCTGCTTCACGTCGACGGCCCGTCCCTTGTATGTGAAGCTGGAATTTCTCGCGATCACGAAGATTCCCCGGAACCGGGCAAGTGCCGTCGTGATCTCCTCGACCATGCCATCGGCAAAGTATTCCTGCTCAGGGTCCGAGCTCAGGTTGACGAACGGTAGAACAGCAATTGAAGGCCGGCTTGGGCTCGGGAGGCTCGAGGTCAGCGATCCCGCCGGGAGGCTCGATACGGCCGCATCCAAAGGCCTGCTCGATTCGCGCACCATTCCGACGAAGCGAAAGCCCTTGCGCGGCAGTGTCTTGATCAGGCGCTGCTCTTCGCCGGAATCGCCGAGCGCGTTTCGGACCGCGTTCAAGCGCGTCGTCAGCGCCGCGTCGGACACGATACGCCCTTTCCAGATCGCGTGGACAAGGTCGTCCTTGCTGACGACGCGATGCCTGTTGCGGATCAGGTAATCGAGCAGATCGAAAACCTGCGGCGTCGTAGGGACCACGGCAGGCCCGCGCTGGAGTTCGCGCCGGTCGGTATCGAACGCGTAATCCTCGAAGAAATAGCGCAAGGCACCATTCCAAGCTTGCCCCTGATCATCCAGAGGCGCTCCACCGAGTTCGCCGCCGCAAGAATAAGCCGCCGGTGAGGAAAATGTAAGCCGAGAGTCAAGCGTGGCTTCCAGTGTCCCGGCATCCTGGCTGGACGCGACAGCGCCAGGAGATGTCCGATGGATGCGATCTACAACCTCGTGGAGTTAACACGGACCATGATGTCAGCGTGGCCCGGATTGACCTTCCTGAAGCACTCTTGGGGTGGTCTTCACGAATGGCGCGAACGCTGCAGGTTACGAACGCGTCTATGTGACCTCAGCGAAAGAGAGCTGCACGACATCGGCATTACGCGAGGCGAGGTCGATTACGTCGCCGCAAATCGATCCAAGGAAAGCTGACGTGGCGTCACCAGCCCCCGATGAAAGAAAGCCTTGGCTCAAACCGGATTGTCATCGGGAAGCGCCTCAGGTTTTGGGTTTGGTACGGCCTCGGACGACGTGCGGGACCGGTCGTCTGCATGCCCGCCCCGCGTGGCCTTCAGAAGGGTTCGGCCGGCCGCCTTCGAAGATCAAGCTTCGGGCGCGGTTGGAACGAAATCGTCTTGAGGTCGTTTCAGCGCTGGACTGGCACTTCTTTCCAGGTTCAGAGGAACTGAGCATGAAGAAAAGCATCCTTGTTGGTCTTGCTGTCCTCACCGTCTCCACTTCTGCCGCCTCGGCATGGACTCATGAAAGCTACCGGAATGGCTACCGGACTCACTATGGCTCTGCCTATAGAGCAAACAGGGCCGCCCAGCGCGAAGCCATGAACAACCACGCTTACAACAGCGGCTATTATGGCCCGGGTTATGCGTATGGCCCGGGTACGGGCTACTATGGCCCGGGATATGCGCGTTCGGGCTTCTTGCCGGCCGATGTAGCCGGCGCGGCAGTTGGAACGGCTGGAGCCGTCGCCGCCGGCGCAGTCAATACCGCAGGCGCGATCGCGACGGCACCATTCCGGCCGGCCAATTCCTACGCCTACTACCCGGGTAATTCTTACGCCATG
>CAYVVB010000558.1:0-1874 GCA_964454955.1 uncultured Bradyrhizobium sp.
CGCCTCGCTTGGCGCCGTCCTCGATCTGGTGCCGGCAGGAGGTGCCGTCGGCAACGACAAGCGTTTCGCCGTCGGCGCGCCGGACGGCAGGCAGGAGCGACAGCTCGGCCATGTCCATCGAGGCCTCGTAGGTATCGGCGCCATAGCCGAAGGCGCCTGCCATGCCGCAGCAGCTCGATTCGATGACCTCGACCTTCAACTCGGGCACGAGCCTGAGCACCTGCTCGACCGGCTTGAACGCGCCGAAGGATTTCTGGTGGCAATGGCCGTGCAGCAAGGCGGTTGACGGAAGCGGGCCAAGCGGCAGGCGCAGACGCCCGGCCTCGGCTTCGCGCGCCAAAAACTCCTCCAACAGCAGCGCATGGGCGCTGACCGTCTTTGCGGTGTCATCCTTGCGCAGCGAGAGCAGTTCGTCGCGCAGCGTCAGAAGGCAGCTCGGCTCGAGCCCGATGATCGGCACGCCGCGCGCAGCGAACGGCGCGTAAGTGGCGACAAGCCGGTCGAGCTCCGCGCGCGCCTGATCGACCAGGCCTGCGGACAGGAAGGTGCGGCCGCAACACAGCGGCCGGCGACCTTCCGCGGGCTTTGGCATGTGGACGCGGTAACCGCCGGCGACGAGCACGCGCAATGCGGCGTCGAGATTTTCGCGCTCGTAGATCCGGTTGAACGTGTCGGTGAACAGCACGACCTCGCGGCCGTCTTGCGGACCGATCGCCTCGCTCTCGGCGCGGAACACGTCCCGTCGGAACGCCGGCAGCGTACGCTTGGCGCTGATGCCTGCGAATCTCTCCAACAATACCCGCAGCAGCGCGCTGTTGTTGCGCCAGTTGACGAGCGGCGCGAAGCTCGCGGCGAGGTCGGCATAGCGGGGGAGATAGCCGACGAGGCGATCGCGCAACGAGAGGCCATACTTTGCGGCGCGCGCGGCCAGCACCTCGATCTTCATCTTGGCCATGTCGACGCCGACGGGGCATTCGCGGCGGCAGGCCTTGCAGGAGACGCAGAGCTTCAGGGTCTCCATCATCTCGTCGGAGGCGAGCGCGTCCGGGCCCAGTTGCCCCGAGATCGCGAGCCGCAGCGTATTGGCGCGGCCGCGCGTGACGTGCATCTCATCGCGGGTGGCGCGATAGGACGGGCACATCACGCCGCCCTCGAGCTTGCGGCAGGTGCCGTTGTTGTTGCACATCTCGACCGCGCCCTGGAAGCCGCCGCCGGCGCCCGGATAGCCGGACCAGTCGAGCACGGTTTTCAGCTCGC
The DNA here is from genome assembly GCA_964454955.1 of uncultured Bradyrhizobium sp. Classification (GTDB taxonomy): domain Bacteria; phylum Pseudomonadota; class Alphaproteobacteria; order Rhizobiales; family Xanthobacteraceae; genus Bradyrhizobium. Next base: position 1,258 of record CAYVVB010000558.1, read on the forward strand.
CGACGCGATAGTCTGGCGAATAGCGAAACAGCGAGCGATCGTCCATTTTCGGCGCATCGACGATCTTGCCGGGATTGAGCACCGCATTTGGATCGAAGCGCTGCTTGACCTCCCTGAAATCGGCGACGATGCGGGAGCCGAACATCGCCTCGTGAAACTCCGAGCGCACGATGCCGTCGCCGTGCTCGCCCGAATGCGAGCCCTTGTACTCGCGGACCATCGCAAAGGCTTCGTCCGCGATGGTCCGCATCGCAGAAACGTCCTTGTCGAGTTTCAGGTTCAGCACGGGCCGGACATGCAGGCAGCCTTCCGAGGCATGCGCAGACATGGTGCCGCTGGTGCCGTGTTTGGCGAAGATTTCGTTCAGCCGCGCGGTATACTCGGCCAGATGCGGCAGCGGCACAGCGCAGTCCTCGACGAAGGAGACCGGCTTGCCGGCCTCCTTCATCGACATCATGACGTTGAGGCCGGCGGCGCGGAAATCGGCGATGCCGGTCTGCAAGGCTGGCTCGGTGATCTCGACCACGCCGCCCCATTTGCGGTGCGGATTGGTCCAGCCGAAGCGGAGGTCGCCCATCAGTTCGGACAGCTCTTTCAGCTTGCGCAGGTTGTCGGCC
>CAYVVB010000559.1:0-6070 GCA_964454955.1 uncultured Bradyrhizobium sp.
GGCAGGAAGCTCTGCGGCAGCAGCGTGATGCTCCAGATCGATGCGGCGAAGATGCCGAGGCCGACCAGCACGGTGATGAAATAGTGCCTCACCGACCAGGTGACGAGGCTATGATAGGCGGTGAGCACGCGGCCCGGCGGCGGGTCTTCATGGCCGTGATGCTTCATGAAATAGGCCGCCAGCATCGGCGTCACGAAGCGCGCGGCGAGCAGCGAGAAGAACACCTGCACCGATACGGTGATGCCGAACTGCTTGAAGAACTGCCCGGCGACGCCCGGCATGAAGCTTGCGGGAGCGAAGATCGCGATGATGGTCAGGCTGATCGCGATCACCGCGAGCCCGATCTCGTCGGCGGCCTCGATCGCGGCGCGGTAGGGCGTCTTGCCCATCCGCATGTGGCGCACGATGTTCTCGATTTCGACGATGGCATCGTCGACCAGAATGCCGGTCGACAGCGTGATCGCGAGGACGCTGATCAGGTTCAGCGAGAAGCCGAGAATGTCCATCGCCCAGAATGCGGGGAAGATCGACAGCGGCAGCGAGATCGCGGCGATGATGGTGGCGCGGATGTCGCGCAGGAACAGAAGCACGATCACGACGGCGAGAAAGGCGCCCTCGAACAAGGTCGAGATCGCGGCTTCGTAATTGCCCTTGGTGAAGGTCACCGAGGTGTCGATCAGCTTGAGGTCCACATCGGGATGAGCGGCTTTGACCGCGTCGATACGCTTCTGCACCGCGGCGGCAACCACCACGTCGCTCGCGCCCTTGGCGCGCTTGATGCCGAGCGCTACCACCGGCTCGCCGTTGAAGCGGGCAAAGGTGCGCCGGGCGGAGATGGTGTCGGTGACGGTGCCGAGATCCTCGAGCCGGACCTCGCCGCCGCCGAACAGCGGAATCATGGTGCCGGCGAGATCGTTCAAGGTCTTGGCGCCCGCGAGCGTGCGGATCGCCTGATCGTTCTTGCCGATCTCGGCGCGGCCGCCGGCCAGATCGACATTGGTGCCGCGCAGGCTCTGGCTGACGTTGACGGCGGTCAACCCTGCGGCCTGCAGGCGGTCGGGATCGAGCGAGACCAGGATTTCGCGGTCGACGCCGCCGATGCGCTCGACCTGGGCGACGCCGCGCACGCCCTGCAGCTCGCGTTTGACGATGTCGTCGACGAAATAGGACAATTGCTCCGGCGTCTTGCCGGGAGAGATCGCGGCGTAAGTGACGATCGGCAGCCCGATCACGTCGACGCGCTGGATCAGCGGCTCGGCGACATTTTGCGGCAAATTGGCCCGCACGCGAGTGACCGCGTCCTTGACGTCGTTGAGCGCGCGATCGGTATTGGTCTCGAGCGCAAACTGGATCGTCGTCACCGACAGTCCGTCGGTGATCGACGAACTGATGTGCCGCACACCCTCGACGCCGGAGACGCCGTCCTCGATGACCTTGGTGACCTGAGATTCAAGCTCGGCGGGAGCTGCGCCGAATTGCGCGACCGAGACCGAGATCACCGGGATGTCGGCCGACGGCAGGTGCGTCACTGCAAGCCTGGTGAAACTGAGCCATCCCAGTGCCAGCAGAATGATCGAGAAGACGACGGAAGGCAGCGGGTTGCGGATCGACCATGCCGAGATATTGAGTGCCATCAGTGCACCTGTCGATCGAGTTCGTCGGCGAACATGATCTTGACGCGGTCGCCGTCATGCAGCGAGCTGCCGGCGTCGGCCACGACGGTTTCACCGACATCGACGCCCTCGAGGATTTCGCTGCTGGTGTCGGAAACGAGCCCGACCCGCACCTTGCGCGTCTCGATCACATCGCCTTTGACCACCTGAACGGTCAGATGGTCAATGGCGGTATTCGGGACGGCGACGCCGCAGCTTCGCTTGGCGTCGATATTGGCGCGGGCAAACATGCCGACCTTCAGCGTTGGATTGTTGGTCAGCGAGATCCGGACATGGCCGAGCTGGGTGGCGCGGTCGATCTGCGGCGAAATCAGCCTGACGCGCCCGACCATGTCGGGGGCATCGTCGCGGCTGACCCGCGCGGTGGCGCCCGGGTTCAGCTTGAGCAGGTGGACGGCCGGAACTTCGGCCTCGAGTTCGATTTCGTTGTTGATGGAGATGCGGAACATCGGGCCGGCCTGGGGTGAGGCCGGTGCGCCCACCGCGGTCCGGACCTCGGTGACGAGGCCGGCCGCGGGCGCGCGCAGCGAGATCGGCGCGGTCGCGGTGCGTCCCGCGGGCACGCCGGGCTGCGGCGGCGGTGGGGTCAAGCGTGCAAGCTCCTGATTGTCGGTGACCATGTCGCCTTCGCGCACGAGCACGTCGGTGACCTTCGAGCCTTCCTGGTCCACTCCGACCACCGCCTCGCGTCGCGGCACCAGGTGCCCGGTGACGCGCACCAGGTCGGAGAAGCAGGCGTTGGTGGCTTTGACCACGAGGACCTGGGCCTGGCCCGGCCGTTCCGTTTCCACCGGATGCGAGCGATGCTCGAGCCAGTAATAGAGCCCGATTACGGCCACAAAGAACGCCACGCTGCCTGCGGGCTTGAAGTACTCGTTCAGCTTCATCGCCGGATCAATCCAATCGCGTCGCGTGGGCAGTTCCGGCCCGCCTCCGGCTCATGGCCCGGAAGGCCGAAACTGTTCCGAAACAAACAAGCGCCCCACGGTTTGAGGGCCGCGTTCTGGGCCAAAATGCGGATACCGATGCCACCGACGGGCGGTCACTTGGACGCGGCGGTCTTGCTTTCCATGTTGATCACCTGCACGCGCCGGTTCACCTCGGCGAGCGGGTGGCTTGGATCCTTCAACTTGCTCTTGCCATAGCCGACGGTGACAAGATCGGCGCCGGCCACGTCGTAGTTCTGCATCAAGTAGCGCTTGACCGCATCGGCACGGCGTTCGGACAGGGCCTGGTTGTAGGCGACGCTGCCGGCTCCGTCGGTGTGGCCGGCGACGATGAACGTTGAGCCCTTCAGCTCGGGGCTGGTCAACGCACGGCCGAGCGCCTGAACCGAGGGCAGCGATTTCGCGCTGATATTTGTCGAATTGTAGTCGAAGTTGATCTCCAGATCGATATTCGGCTTGGTCTTGGCAATGGTCGCGATCTCCTCGCGCTCGGTGAGCGAAAGCGAGCGCGTGGCCCGGCCGCGGAGGCTCTGGACGAACTTGCCCTCGGCTTCCGCTGCGGGATCGATCTGCGGGCTGACCGAAAGCCCGCGGGTCAAGGGCTTATTGGATGGGGCCAGCGCCCGGACGATCTGGTCCTGGGTGACATCGTCGCCGGCGAGTGCAGCTCCAGGTCCGAAGCAAAGTGCAAAGGCGACGGCCATGGCTGAAAGGATCAGGCTCGGACGGGCTCCGGAAATCTTCGACATTATAAATTCCTCCTGCATCAATTCCTCCCGCGCAGCCTGGCGCGGTTCCAATGATTTTGCAGCGGCTGGCCATAAGGTCCTCGCGGTCCAGGAGCACTCGCTGCTTTGATACTGCTGTTTGTCTCTGACGCCGGCGGGCCGGTTCGTGCGCCGCCGGCTTCCCCGGTGAAATAGGTCGGCAATACGGTCAGTGGACTCCATACCCCTCGTATTCCTGGACGATATTCGGGTCCATGGCCTTGGCATTGGCTATATCCAGATTGCCCTCGGAAATCGAGCCGTTCCGCTGTTTGGCGAGGCCGCGTCCGTAGAGCGAGGACGTCAACCGCGGATTGATCTTCAGCGCCGCATCGAAGTCGGTAATGGCGTTCTTGTTCATGCCGGCCTTGAGGTTCACGAGGCCGCGGCTGTCCAGAGCATCGACGAAATTGGGCCGCAGCCGCAGCGCCTCGTTGCAGTCCTTCAGTCCGCCCTGCAGGTCGCCGATCACCGTGCGGGTCCAGCAGCGGTTGTTGAGGGCCTCGACGTCCTTCGGGTTCAGCCGGATCGTGTCGTCGAAATCCTTGAGCGCGAGATCATAGGCGCCCTTGCTGGCATAGACCTGCCCGCGCCGATACAGCGCGTTGATGTCGTCCGGATTAGCATCGAGCTTGGCGGTCAGGCTCTTGATCGTGGGGTCGTCGGCCAACGCAATCTGGGGCGGTGAAGCGGGCTTGTTTTCGGCCGGCTTGTCGGCCGGAGCTGCCGCCGCCGGCGTCGGAGTGGCCGGTGCCGGGGCGGTCTGGGTTTCGGCCTTCGGCGCGGGAGACGGCTCTGGCACGGCGGCCGGAGGCGTCGCGTCAGGGGTCGGTGATGGCGCCGGTGCCGGTGATGAAGGCTGCGGAAGCGACGCGACCGGCGCTGGCGCGTGCGAACCGCCGGCACCCGGAGCAAAGGAGAAATCTTCGGCCAGCGAGGAGGAAATCCAGGGGATCTGCTCCTGGCGCGAGGCGCGTGTGACGCCGACGCGGGTGCGGTTGAGCGTCTCCTCGGCCATCAGGTCGGGCACGCGGATTTCCTTCAAGAGCTCCTGCACGAACAGGCTGTGGTCACCCCCGGTATCGGAGACCACCGAGGACAGCGCCGCCGAATACATCACCAGCGAGCCGTTCGGAGCGACGACGGGCGCGAGCCCGGCGGAGAAGCTCCGGAAGCGGCGCTCGTACGGGTTGCGCCTCGAAGCATCGAGCAGCGCGATCTTGACGCCCGCGCCGCGGCTGTTGATGTCGCTCAGCACCGCCTCGAGGCTGATGCCGTCGCGGCGGACATCGGTCTCCTGCCAGAGCTGGGCGTCGACCGGAATCATGTAGCTCTGGCGGTTGGACTGGATGCCATAGCCGCTGAAGAAGAGCAGGACGACATCGCCCGGCTTGATCTTCGTGTAGAGCCGGTCGAATGCACGGCGCATCGCCTCGCCTGTGAGATTCTCCCCTATGTCGACATCAAAGCCGTCGCGCTTGAGTTCGTCGGCGATATCGTGGGCGTCGTTGATGGGCTCCTTCAGCGGGGCATCCGCGTCGGGATATTTGGAATTGCCGATGACGACGGCGAAACGGTTGGCCGAGGCGGACGACGGGACGGTCAGGATGACCGAGAAAATCAAGGCGAGAAGCAATGCGGGACGAATCTTCATCACTCGGCGGTCCAACGAAAAAAGGCGCCGAGCCCGGCTTGCGCCCCAGCGACCTTGAACTTGCGCAGCAGGCATTATCAAACCGGCCTTGCCACCCGTCAACCGGTTGAAGCGCCGCAGATATTATCGCGCCCGCCCGTGGACAGCAGTGCGGCGGTCGCGCGTTCGGCGGCGTGATTTATGACATCTCTGCGTCACTGCCCTTCTCGCAGTTTGACCTTTGCGGCCGATGGTGGCTTGGTGTGCTGGCCGACCGTTGCAGGAAAAAGGCAAAACAATGGGAAACGCCTACGAGATCTACGCACTGCGCTATGCGACGATGTCGCCGCGCACGCCGCACATGAACTTCCTCTCGCCGGACCCGCATGAAACCACGGCTCAGGACCTCGACTATTTCGTCTGGCTGATCCGCGGGGGCGGCCGCGACATCCTGGTGGACACCGGCTTCAACGCGGAAGAGGCGACGCTGCGGGCCCGCAAGCTCACGCTCAACCCGGTCGATGCGCTCGCGGGATTTGGCGTCGCGGCGAGCGACATCAGGGATGTCATCGTGACCCATCTGCACTACGACCACGCCGGCAATCTCGACCGCTTTCCCAATGCGCGCTTCCATCTGCAGGAGCGCGAGATGGCCTATGCGACGGGACGCTGCATGTGCACCGGGCTCCTGCGCCATCCTTTCTCGGTCGAGCATGTCACGCTGATGGTGCGCCATGTCTATGGCGAGCGGGTCACCTTCCATTCCGGCGACGGCGAGGTCGCGCCGGGGGTGACCTTGCATCGCGTCGGCGGCCATTCCGACGGGTTGCAGGTGGTGCGCGTGGACACGGCACGCGGCCCCGTGGTGCTCGCCTCCGATGCCGCGCATTATTATGCGAACCTGCAGCGCCGCAGCCCGTTCCCGATCGTCTACAACATCGGGGACATGGCCAGCGCGTGGGACATCGTCGAGCGCCTCGCCGGCCATCCCGACCGCTTCATCCCGGGTCACGATCCGATCGTGGCGGAAATCTATCCGCGCGCGAGCGA
>CAYVVB010000560.1:0-3805 GCA_964454955.1 uncultured Bradyrhizobium sp.
CGCATCCCGACGTCGCCGAATGCGCCGTGCTCGGTATCAACGATGCGATCAAGGGCGAGGTGCCCTGCGGCTTCCTGGTGCTGAAGGCCGGCGTGACGCGCCAGCCGGCCGAGATCGAAAAGGAGATCGTGGCGCTGGTGCGCGAGAAGCTGGGGCCCGTCGCAGCATTCAAGCTCGCCATCACCGTAGGGCGCCTGCCGAAGACGCGTTCGGGCAAGATCCTGCGCGGCACCATCAAGAAGATCGCCGACCGCGAGCCCTGGTCCATGCCGGCGACCATCGAGGATCCCAAGGTCCTGGACGAAATCGACGACGCGCTGAAGGACAGGGTGTGAACGGATACTTTGGTCGTGCCCGGGCTTGACCTGGGCATTCATCTCCTATCAATCAATGCCTTGATTTAGATGGATTGCCGGGCCAAGCCCGGCAAATGACAAGGGTGAATCGGTGAATGCGACCTAAGTTCTCACGCCTGTGCGCGCTGACATTCGTCCTCTCGCTCGCCGCCTGCGCGACCCGCAACGAGGTTCCGATGTCGGCCGGCTTGAGCGAGGACGACGACACCTACTGCCGCGCCCATGCCGGTCAGGCCGGCTCGCCGGACTATGTCGCCTGCCGCAAGGACCGCGACGTTCAGCGCAGCAACGCGGTCACCCGCGCCGACAAGAAGCAGCGCGACCTCGGCGAATGGATGCTCAATCATCCGGATCATCCATGAGGGCTCGTGCCTCTCTTGCTGCGCCAACGGCGTCCCGCTAGGCTTGCCGCATGATTGCTTGCACGGCAATCATCCGTCAGATGAGCGGGAGGCCGTCATGAACGAAGACGTGTTCAACGCCAGCTTGCGCAAATTCCTGAAGAAGGTCGGCGTTACCTCGCAGCGCGAGATGGAAAAGGCGGTGCGCGAGGCGGTTGCCAGCGGCCAATTGAAGGGGCATGAGAAGCTGCAGGCCAAGATGGTCTTGACGCTCGATGGCGTCAGCCTGACCCACGAGATCGACGACGACATCGAATTGGGATAGATTGCAACCAAAGCTACTGCGCGATACGCTGACCCGTCGCCCCCAAGGCCCCGCATGATGCGCGGCAGATCTGCTCCGTCCGGCCTTGCCGCGCCCCTGGCAATTCACTCGCACTCGCATTGCGTGTGGCGGATGGGCAACATCGTGAGGCATTCGTCACACTCGCGACGCAATTTGACTGAGATCAAGTTCTTCACCCCCCTCAACCTGCTCTGACTGCTGCGTTGCGCAACGATGCGCCGATACGGTTATGGGGAATGTAATGAAGAGGATAATGCTGAGAGCGTCTTCGCTGCTGGTGCTCGCCGCAGCGCTCGGTGGGGTGTGGGGGACAGCACAAGCCGCCGACCTTCCGGTCTACAAGAAGGCACCGCCGCCGCCTGTCGAGGCCTGGAATCCCTGGATGCTTCGCGTTCGCGCCCTTGGGGTGGTCCCCGATTCGTCGGGAAGCACCGTCAACGTGCTGGGCCGCCCAGATTTGTCCTCGCCGAACTCCGGACTGTCGATCGGCAATTCGGTCGTGCCCGAGCTTGATATCAGCTACTTCTTCACCAAGAACCTCGCTGCCGAACTCATCCTCGGTGTCACCAGGAATTCCATCAGCGGAACCGGTACGCTGTCCGGTCTCGACATCGGCAAGACGTGGTTGCTGCCGCCGACGCTCACCTTCCAATATCACTTTACCGATTTCGGCGCGTTCAAGCCCTATATCGGCGCGGGCGTGAACTACACGGTGTTCTTCAACCAGTCGGCCGCCAACGTGGCATTCGGTCCGTACACGGTCACGGACCTGCACGTCAGCAACGCCTGGGGTGCGGCGGTGCAGTTCGGCTTCGACTACATGCTCGACCGCCATTGGGGTCTGAACTTCGACGTCAAGAAGCTGTTCCTGCAGCCCGATTACTCGGCGACGGTCAACGGCGCGATTCCGGTTTCGGGCCGCGCGAATGTCGATCCGTGGCTGATCGCCGGCGGTATTGCCTACAAGTTCTGAGGCCGGCAGCCGGGCAGCGCCCGTTGCCCGTGACAACGCCGTCCTCGAAAGCCGCGCTCCCGGGGGGACTGGGGCGCGGCTTCTTTTTTGCGCTTAGCGCATGATCCGGAAAAAGGAGCGCGCAGGCGCGCGCGCTTACTCCTCGTCGTCCTGCTTCTTGCCGCCGATCGTCTTCAGCTTGGCGAACACGGCGTCGACATTGAGGTCGTCGCTTTTCTTGTCGGCCATTTCGAACTCCGGCTCCTTGCGCGTGGTCTCGGAGGCCGGCAGCAGCGTGGCGCCGCCGTAGGCAGCGTCGATCGGCTTCTCCTTCGCTGCGCGCTGGACTTCGAAATCGAGCTCGAGTTGCGTGCACAGGCCGAGTGTGACCGGGTCCATCGGGGTCAGGGTCGAGGCGTTCCAATGGGTGCGGTCGCGCACGCTCTGGATTGTGCTCTTGGTGGTGCCGACCAGGCGCATGATCTGCGCGTCCTTGAGTTCGGGGTGGTTGCGCACCAGCCAAAGGATCGCGCTCGGCCGCTCGTGGCGGCGCGACACGGGGGTGTAGCGCGGGCCCTTGCGCTTGGCCTGGGCCGGCAGCACCACCTTGCTCCCCTCGAGCTTGAGGCGGTAGTCCGGGTCCCTTTCGCCCTTTTCGATCTCCTCGCGGGTCAATTGCCCGTTGGAAATCGGGTCCATGCCTTTGATCCCCTGGGCGGCATCGCCGTCGGCAATCGCGCGGATCTCCAAGGGGTGCATCTTGGTGAAATCGGCCACCTGGTCGAAGGTCAGCGCGGTGTTGTCGAGCAGCCAGACGGCAGTCGCCTTGGGCATCAGCGGTGCGTTGCTCATGGCAAATCTCCTTTGTGCTTCGCCCACCTGTTGCGGAGGCGAAGCCGGTGGTCATCAATGATGACGGGAATTGGGCTCTATATAGGCCCTTTAGCCCCGGCGGCGCAATGGTCCGGAAAACACCGTGGGGCCGTGGGCCAGGTTTTTGATTAAGCAGATTTTTTCGGAAAAAACGGCGTCGCCTTTGTGCCAGGCCCCCTTCCGGGTCCCGATCGCACCGCAGAAAGTGCCTTGACAGCGCCCGCAAGCAGTCCCAAGTCCTATCCTTGAATTGACCGTTCCCTGCCCGCCGGTGAGGGGTGATTCGGTCCGAGATCGCTCCCATGCCAGCCAAACCAGACTTGAAAATCGTGCTTTGCTCGCCACGCGGCTTCTGTGCCGGAGTGGTGCGGGCAATCGACACCGTGGAACGGGCGCTGTCCATCTATGGCGCCCCGGTCTATGTCCGCCACGAGATCGTCCACAACAAATACGTCGTGGATGGGCTGAAGAAGAAGGGCGCGATTTTCGTCGAGGAACTCGCTGAAATCCCCGACAACACCAATGCGCCGGTGGTATTTTCGGCCCACGGCGTGCCGAAATCGGTTCCCGCCGAGGCGCAGGTCCGCAATTTCTTTTCGCTCGACGCTACCTGTCCCCTGGTCACCAAAGTGCACCGGGAGGCAGCGATCCATTTCAAGCGCGGTCGGGAAATTCTCCTGATCGGCCATTCGCACCACCCCGAAGTGGTCGGCACCCTCGGCCAGTTGCCTGCGGGCGCGGTGACCCTGATCGAGACCGCCGAAGACGCCGAGACCTTCACCCCGAAGGATCCCGACAATCTCGCCTTCGTCACGCAGACGACGCTGTCGATCGACGACACGGCCGGCATCGTCTCGATCCTGAAAGGGCGGTTCCCGAACATCTCCGGACCGCACAGGGAAGACATCTGCTACGCCACCACCAACCGCCAGCTCGC
>CAYVVB010000561.1:0-36726 GCA_964454955.1 uncultured Bradyrhizobium sp.
GGTCGAGCACCCGATCTACGACATCTGGCTGACCGACTGTAAGCAGCCCGAGACGACCGTGGTCAGCGCCGCGCCGACCGATTCGCCGAAGCCGGCGCCTGCGCCTGCGGCCCAGCAGAAACGGCAGCCGGCGCCGAAACAGGCCGTGCCGCGTCCACCGCCACTGCCGCAGCAGCAGAGCCAACAACAACAGCCGCCGCCTCCGCCGCCACCCCAGCCTCAGTCGGGCGGGTTGTTTGGAATCTTCAGGTAATTAGTGCGCGTCGTTTCCGGGCTGGTGCGTGAGCACCAACCCGAATGACCGGGCCGTAGGGCGCAGCTATTGGCGCGAGGCGATGATCGCGAGCGCCTCGGCGCCCGAAACGGGCCGGTCAACCGGCAGCTTTGCAAAATTCCCCACCGGCCCGCGCAGTGCCCTGTCGAGCAGGGCGGTGTAACGCCGCCGCGGAATTTCGAGCGCGCCGAACGTCCGCAAATGCTCGGTGACATATTGCGTGTCGAGCAGTTCGAAACCGCCGGCGATGAGCCGCGCCACCAGATGCACGAGTGCGACTTTCGAGGCGTCGCGGGCGCGGTGGAACATGCTCTCGCCGAAAAAGGCGCGGCCCAGGCTCACGCCATAAAGTCCCCCGACCAGTTCATCGCCTTGCCATGTTTCCACGCTGTGGCAGTGACCGAGCGTATGTAGTCCGGTGTAGAGATCGCGGATGCGCTTGTTGATCCAGGTGTCCTCGCGGTCCGCCTGCGGCGCGGCGCAGCCGGCGATGACCGCCTTGAAGGCTGTGTTCACCTTGACGGTGAAACAATCCGACCGGACAGTACGCGCAAGACGCGAGGAGACGCGGAAACCATCGAGCGGGATGACGCCGCGCATTTCCGGCTCGACCCAGAACAGGCTCGGGTCGTCGGCACTCTCGGCCATCGGAAAGATGCCGCAGGCATAGGCGCGCAACAGCACTTCGGGCGTGATTTCAGACGAGGCGGAGTCACGCGGGGTCATGGTTTCACCATAGCAGGCCACCAGCAGGCGCGCGATGGCCAGGGACGCCGTTCGAAAAAACAATCGGTGTGCCGGCGTCAGCCTGCAACCGCACTGGCGGATTTGGCAGCGCACACCTTGGCGCGGGAAAAGCGCAGCACGATCTTGGTACCGGCGTGGCTGGGGTCGCGCGCAACGCTCGCCTCGAGCTTGGCGGCCATCGCGCTGACGATGCGCTGGCCCATGCCGGTGGAGCGGGGGTCGCTGGGCGCATCGGCGCCGACGCCTTCGTCCGCAATCGACAGCACCAGATCGTCGCGTTCGGCCCGCAGATCGACGTGAATCGGTCCTGAGCCGTCGGGATAGGCGTATTTCACCGCGTTCATGACGAGCTCGTTGACGATGATGCCGATCGCGACCGCGCGGTCCGGATCGATCTCGATCGGTTCCGCCTTCAAGGTCAGCCGCGACATCCGATCGCCCTCGGCGGAACGCCTGAGGTCGTCGAGCAGCGAATCGAGATACTGGTTGAGCAGGACGCTTTTCAGGTCGTGGGAGGTGTAGAGCCTGCGATGCACCTGCGCCACAGCGGCAACGCGGCCCATGGCGTTGGTGAGCGCCGCTTTGACGTCCTCCTGGTCGGAGGAATTGGCTTGCAGGTGCAACAGCGACGCAATGATCTGCAGGCTGTTGCCGACGCGGTGATTGACCTCGCGCAGCAGGAGCTCGCGTTCGGCCGCGAGCGCGGCAAAACGGTCGCGCGAGGCGTGGACCTCGGCTTCGGCCTCGTCTCTCGCCTTCTGCAGGCGCGCCTGGCGGAGCGCACCGTCGGCAGCGACCTGCAACAGGGCGACGAAGTCGCCCTGAACATCCTTGACCAGGTAGTCGGCCGCGCCGGCCTTCAACGCGGTGACGGCGATGCTGGAATCCTGCGACGCCGTGACGAAGACGACGGGCGGCGCCTCGGGGATTGCCAGAATCCGCTCCAGCGTCTCCAGCCCGTCGAGGCCCGGCATGTATTGATCGAGTGCGATGACATCGATGCCGCCTTGCGCGATCCGCTCCAGGCCTTCCTCGCCGCCCTTGGCTTGCACAACGTTGAATCCCAGTCGGCTCAGGCCGCGCTCGACCAGACCCGCCAGGGCGTCGTCGTCGTCGATATAGAGCAGCGTTGGTCGCGCGGCGCGGGTCTCTCGTGCTTCTCGCCGGGTTTCCTGTCGGATTTCCTGGGTCATGTGGCGGCCGCCGGAACCTGAATCACGGAGAAGAAGAGCCCGAGTTGGCGAATGGCGTGGGCGAAGCTCTCATAGTTGATCGGCTTGGTGATGTAGACGTTACAGCCGAGCTCGTAACATCGTTTGATCTCGTGCGAATCGTCGGTGGTGGTCAGCACGACGACCGGCGCGCTCCTGAGATATTTGTTCTGCTTGAGCTGCCGCAGGATGTCGGTCCCCGTCATGTCCGGCAGATTGAGGTCGAGCAGGATCAGAAGCGTCCGGCCCTTGTGCCTGACGCCGCTGCCGTCATCGCCGAACAGGTAGTTCAGTGCGGCTGTACCGTTCCTGAACGGGATGATCTCATTGTCGACACCAGAACGGCGGATATTCCGCTCGATGAGGCGAGCGTGTCCCTCGTCGTCCTCGATCATGATGATGGTGACCGGCGGCGTCATGCATCGCGGTTCCGATTGCTCGTGGTCCAGTTGATGGGCAGTGTTATCGTGAAAGTGCTGCCACTGTTAAGTTCGGAATTGACCGACATGGTTCCACCGAGCCGGCGGACCAGCGCCCGCACATGCGCGAGCCCGATCCCCTGTCCGGGTTTGTCCTGGGCTCCCGCGCGGCGGAACAGGTCGAAAATGCGCTGATGATCCCTGGGATCGATGCCGCGGCCATTGTCGGTGACGTCAAAGATGGCAAAACCGAGCTTGGTTCGTCCCGCGACCCTGATTTCGCCGGGAACCCCGGGTCTCAGATATTTGATCGCGTTGTCGATCAGATTGGAAAAGATCTGCTCCAGCCCGAGGCGGTCGCTGACGACATTCGGCAAGTTTCCGATGTGGATGGTCGCGTCGGCTTCTCCGGCCTGATGTGCGAGCGTCGCGACAATTCCCTCGATCAGTTGGCGCATGTCGATCGGCACCGGGTCGAACTGGCGCCGGCCCTCGCGGGTGAGACTGAGGATGGCGGATATCAGTCGGTCCATCTTGCTGATTGACGACTTGATGAAGATCAGCGCCTCCGAAAAATCCTGCGACAGCTTCTGGTCCACGCCCGTCAACTCGGGCTCGGCATCGGTGGATGCGACCGGCCCCGGGGAAGAGGCTGCGGCGCGAGCGAGCGTATCGATCCGCCGGAAAATGTCGTGGTGAAGGCCTTCGAGTTCGCTGGTGAACCCCATGATGTTGACCAGGGGAGAGCGCAGGTCGTGACTGACGATGTAGGCGAAGCGCTGGATCTCGTCGTTGGCCTCTCGCAGGTCGGCGGTGCGCTCGTCGACCGTTGCTTCGAGATTGAGATTGGCGTCGCGCAATTGTGCTTCGGCCTCATCGCGCGCCCGTGCCGAGCGGCGCAGGAGCACCATCGAAATGCCGGCCAGCGCGACGACGAGGCCGGAGCCCGCAATGGTCACCGTGGATGCGAGGCGCTCGCTGCGATGCACGTTGGCGCTGCGCAGGGCGAACAACCGGTTCTCTTCGGCGAGCATCGCATTGGCAACGTCACGGATGGTCGCCGGCGTGTCGCCGGTTGCCGCTTGACGCACCAGCGCGGTCGCAGCGGCCGGGTTGCCGCTCTTGACGAGACTCATCTCCTGCTCAAATTGGCCAAGGCGCGTTTCGATCGCACTGCGCAGCTTGCGGAGGTTCTCGCGTTGGAACGGATTGTCCGCGGTGAGCTGCTCGAGCTTGTCCACCTCGGGACGAATGGCTGCCACGGCCTCCTGATGGTCCGTCAAGAATTCCGGGCCCGATGTCAGGAGATAGCCGCGCCCGGAACTCTCGGCGCGGCGGATTTCAAGCAGCAGCGCATTGGTTTGGTTTTCGACTTCGATGGTGTGGACGAGTGCGGCGCTGTCCTCGCGTGACTTGTAGACCAGCAGCACCGAGGCGGCGCTGATTGCGACCAGCACCAGAAATCCCGCCGCGAGCAGCAGGATTTGCCAGACGGTGCGCCGGTGCCGTGGCTCTGGCTTCACGGCCAAATTGCGTCGAGAGGAAAGGAAATCGACGTCCCCCGCAAGAGCTCCGAACCTTGGAAAACGCCGTGCGCGATCAATGGTTCCGCAGCTTCTTGCCTTGCGGGACGGTTCGGGTCAGCCGGGCTGCTGACCCGCCAGGTACTGCTCGAGCCAATGGATGTGATAGTCGCCATCGATGATTGCCGGCTCGCGCACCAGCGCGCGGAACAATGGCAACGTGGTTTCGATGCCGTCCACGACCATCTCATCCAGCGCACGGCGCAACCGCATCAGGCACTCGGCGCGGGTCTTGCCGTGGACGATCAGCTTGCCGACGAGCGAGTCGTAATAAGGCGGAATGACATAGCCCTGATAGACGGCGGAATCGATCCGCACGCCGAGCCCGCCGGGCGGATGGTACTGCTGGATCTTGCCGGGCGAGGGACGGAAGGTGACGGGATTTTCGGCATTGACCCGGCATTCGATGGAGTGACCGGTGATCGTCACTTCGTCCTGCGTGAGCGGCAGGTCTCCCCCGGCGGCGATGCGAATCTGCTCCAGTACGAGATCGAGCCCGGTGATCATCTCGGTGACGGGATGTTCGACCTGGATGCGGGTGTTCATTTCGATGAAATAAAACTCGCCATCCTCGTAGAGGAACTCCACCGTGCCGACGCCGAGATATTTCAGCTGCTGCATGGCTTTCGCGACCGTGCCCCCGATCTTCGCGCGTGCCGCCGCGTCGATCGCGGGCGAGGGGCCTTCCTCCCAGACCTTCTGGTGCCGCCGCTGCAACGAGCAGTCGCGCTCGCCCAAATGGATCGCGCCGCCGCGACCGTCGCCGAGCACCTGGATCTCGATGTGCCGCGGCTTCTGCAGATATTTCTCGAGATAGACCGAGGCGTCGCCGAATGCCGCCTTGGCCTCATTGGCGGCGGTGGTCAGCGCAAGCACCAGATCGGCTTCCGTATGCGCCACCTTCATGCCGCGTCCGCCGCCGCCGGCAGCGGCCTTCACCAGCACCGGAAAGCCGATGGACTTCGCGATCGCCATCGCGTCCTGGTCGGGCCCCACCGCACCGTCGGAGCCGGGCACAACGGGAATTCCGAGCTTCCTTGCGGTCTTCTTGGCCTCGATCTTGTCGCCCATCAGGCGAATGTGGTCGGCCTTCGGACCGATGAAGTGCAGATTGTGTTCGGCGAGGATTTCGGCAAAGCGCGCGTTCTCCGACAGAAATCCGTAGCCGGGATGCACCGCGTCGGCGCCCGTGATCTCGCAGGCGGCAAGCAGCGCCGGCACGTTGAGATAGCTGTCCTTCGACGGCGGCGGCCCGATGCAGACGCTCTCGTCGGCAAGCCGCACATGCATGGCGTCGGCGTCAGCGGTCGAATGCACTGCGACCGTCGAAATGCCGAGCTCTTTGCAGGCCCGCAGAATGCGAAGGGCAATCTCGCCGCGATTGGCTATGAGGATCTTGTCGAACATTGTTCTCCAGCGAATAGTAAGTGGCGAATAGCGAATGGGGGATTTGAAACTATTCGCTACTCCCTATCCGCTATTCGCCTCTATTCCCTATTCAATAATCACCAGCGGTTCGCCGAATTCGACCGGCTGGCCGTCCTCGACCAGGATCTGCGTGACGGTGCCGGCGCGCGGCGACGGAATCTGGTTCATCGTCTTCATTGCTTCGATGATCAGAAGCGTCTGCCCCTGCGACACTTTCGAACCGACCTCGATGAAGGGCTTCGCGCCCGGCTCGGGCGCCCAGTAGGCCGTGCCGACCATGGGGGACGGCACCGCGCCCGGGTGTTTGGCAAGATCCATGGCTGCCGATGCGGCCGGCGCAGAGGCCGCAGGTGCGGGCGCGGCGGGCTGAACGGGCACCGGCACGGAGGTCGCGATATTGATGTTGCGCGCCACCCGCACCCGAAGGCCCGCGCGTTCGATCTCGATTTCGCTGAGACTCGTCTCGTCGAGGAGAAGGGCAAGCTCGCGGATGAGTGCGCTGTCGTCGCTGGAAAATCTTGCGGCTGCTTTGTCGTCTGGCTGGCGCGCCATGATCTTGATCCGGAACTCTCTGTTACGTGGCGAGGTAGGCGTCAGGCTTTGGCTTTTGCGCCAATGCGGGCGGCAAGGCCATTGATCGCGAGGCGGTAGCCGTCGATGCCGAAGCCGGACAGCGTGGCGTACGCGGCCATCGCAGTGAACGAGTGATGACGAAAACTCTCGCGGGCGTGGATGTTGCTGATGTGCACTTCGACAGCCGGGATTTTGACCGCGATCAGGGCGTCGTGCAGCGCGATCGAGGTGTGCGAATAGCCCCCGGCAGTGATGACGATGCCCGCAGCCTTCCTGGCGTGGGCCTCGTGGATGAAGTCGATCAGCTCGCCCTCGCGATTGGACTGCCGGCAGTCGGCTTTGAGGCCGAATTGCGAGGCGGTCTCGCTGCAGAGCCGCTCGACATCGGCCAGCGTGGCATGGCCATAGGTCTCCGGCTCGCGAGTCCCCAATAGATTGAGGTTCGGGCCGTTGAGAACATAAATTGTCTGGTCAACCGTTTTGGCCATCCCAATCCCGGCAATGTGGGCAGGTGGCGGCCCTTATAGGTAACAAAATCGTCAAGGGGAAGCCTAAACGGCGCGAAGCGCGACCTTCAAATCCTTCATTGACCTCGGAAAAAGGCGGGGCCAGGGCCCGCAGAAAGGATTGATTAACCAAAGTCCCGGGGACAACTCGGGTCCTGCAAGAGCCTCCGGTGCGCAAGGCCCCAAAAAGGAAAGGCAGGCCATAGGCCCGCCTTTGTAGTCGGGGCGTGGTCGAGCGCCTTAGCTTTCGATCACGTCGACGATCTCGAGCGTGCGCGGATCCACCACCACGATCTGATTGTGGACCACGAAGAACTCGTAGCCGCGCCACTCAGGATAGACGCTCACGACCTCCGAAGGCAGTGCACGGAGGCTCACACGCTCGCGCGGAACGCGTGTGCCAACGGAGACCGGGAAGTCGACGGAGGTGACAGGCGAAACGTGCTCGTTGCGGATGATGGTCGTGATCCGCGTGCGCTGATCCGTCGACAGCTTTGCGCCTGCGCCGGCCTGGCCGGTCGTCATGTGCGAGCGGTCGGTGCCGCCCCGTTCCGCATTCATCTCGTTACCGCGGCGCTCACCCTGCGCGTTCATCTCGTTGGTGCGACGCTCACCCTGTGCGTTTTTCTCGTCGGTGCGGCGCTCACCCTGCGCATTCATCTCGTTGGTGCGGCGCTCACCTTGTGCGTTCTTCTCGCCGGGGGAGCCCCGACCTTGCGCATTCTTCTCCTTGGCGCCGCCCTTCATCTCGTTCTCGGAACTCATACCCTTCGACTTCGTTCCGGGCGTCTTCTCTTCGGCGCGCTCGTTCTGGCCGGCGGTGCCCTGTCCGACGGTGCCGTGCGACTTCTGCTCGGTCATGCCGGGCGAGCGACCGCTCTTACTCTCGGTTGCCGAGCCGCCCATCGAGCCGCCCGAAGACGAGGGCGAGTTCTGCATTGACGATCCGCCAGTTTCGCGGCCGCCGGTTCCTTGCGCGTTCGCCAAGCCTGCCGCCCCAATCAGCGCAAGCGCCGCGACCGAAACCAAAAAACGATTAGCCATCTCTTCTCTCCTCACATGTTCGCATTGCCCGCGCCGACAACGGCAGGACAAGTGAGTGGTTCCGAAGGATCGCTGGTTCCATCAGTCTTGTTTTTGAATGTGCAATGAAACCGTCATGAGACACGTGATGAAACCGCTCAACGTTTTGCGGAATCATTCTTCAAAAAGCGAAAGGGCCGGCTATGCGGCCGGCCCTTTGCAGCATTCGATGATGAGTGATGATCTTCAGCACGTGGCCTTGCCGCAGCGCGCCATGGCGATCTTTTCCTTCAGTCCGTCGAGCCCGACGGCGCCGACCACGATCTGCTTGCCAATGACGTAGCTCGGCGTGCCGTTGAGGCCCATCTCCTCGGCGAGCTTCATGTTCTCTTCGATGGTCGCCTTGATCTCGGGACTGGCGATGTCCTTTTCGATGCGTGCGGTATCGTAGCCGGCATCCTTGGCGGCGGCCAACGCGCGCGCCATGTCCGCCGGGCCGCGGCCGCCGAGCAGCTTGGTGTGGAAGTCGAGGTATTTCTTCGGATCCTGCATGCGCGCCGCGATGGCGACCTTCGCCGCTTCGACCGAGCCTTCGCTCAGCACCGGAAACTCCTTGAGCACGACCTTCAGCTTGGGATCGGTCTTCAGGAGGTCCAGCATGTCCGCCATCGCGCGTTTGCAATAGCCGCAATTGTAGTCGAAAAATTCGACGAAGGTGACGTCGCCGTCCTTGTTGCCGAGCACGACGCCGCGCGGCGACTTGAAGATCGCGTCCGCATTCTGGGCGATGCTGGCTTCGTGTTTGGCCTGCTCTGCAACCGCCTGACGTTTGCTCAGCTCAGTCATCGCCTCCTCGAGCACCTCGGGATGGGTGACGATGTAGTTTCTGACGATGGCCTCGATGTCGCTTCGCTGGCTGTCGTTGAAGCTCTGCGCCGAGGCGGAGGAAAGTCCGCTGCAAAGTGCGAACGCGGCAAGGGCAGGGGCGAGGAGGCGGAAGGGGCGCATTGCAAATCCTTATGTGTGAAAGCCGGTGTCCTGAAATCCCAAGCCTGGCATGTTTTCAGTTATCCCGGCCTTGGTTCGTTTCCTGTTGCGTTTCCTGATGCTTTCGCCTCAGTCGCCCTTTTGGCCGGGCAGCGGCTTGGCCGAGACGATATCGTCGGCCTTGACCCATCCGGGCGTGCCGACCGCGAACCGTGTTTTGGCCCGCGAAGCGAGCTCGCGCGCGGTCTTGTTGTCACCGCGAAGAAAGGCCGCCTGCGCCGAGGCCAGATCGGCCTCCGCATAGTCTCCCTTCCGTCCATAGGCCATGGCGAGCTGCAGGTAGCCGAGCGGCGCCTCGCTTTCGCGTGACACCGCGGCGCGGAGAATGGAGATCGCTTCGTCGGTGTAGGCCTTATTATCCGTGGCGACCAGCGCCTGCCCAAGTAACATCTCGATGAGCGGTGCGTTATTCGACATCTGCACCGCCCGGCGCAACGGCGCGACAGCCTCGGCGGGTTTGCCTCCCTCGAGCAGCGCCTGGCCACGCAATTCGTAAAAGTAGGGGTTGTTCGGTTGCACCTGGATCAAGCCATCGATCTGGGCAAGCGCACTGCGCAGGTCGCCATGCAAATAGGTCGCAATCGCCCGCGCGTAGCGTGCCGGCAGGCTGTTATTCGACAGCGGATATCGGCGGTAGACGGTGTCGGGGCGCTCCATGAAGGCTGAAATCTTTGCCCGCACCATGTCATGTCGCAATTGCAGCTCCGGGGAATCCTTCTTGTCCCAATAGGGACTGGAGCGCGCGACCCCCTCAAGCGCGGCAACGCGGTCGGCAGGCATCGGATGCGATTGCATGTAGGGATCGGCGCCGCGCGCGGTGAACAGGCTCTCATCGGTGAAGCGCTTGAAGGTGTCGTACATGCCCTTGGGGGATTGGCCTGTCGCGTTCAGGAATTTCACGCCGGCGCGGTCGGCGTTCTCCTCCTGCTGGCGCTGATAGGAGAGCAGCGAGCGGCGGATCATCTCCTGGGGCCCTGCCAGGGCAGCGGCGCCCGCGTCGGCGAGGCCGCTATTGGCCCCGCTTCGCGCCCCCGCCACGATCGCGCCGGCACCGAGCAGCATGGCGATGATCATCGATGTCTGCGCCTGCGAGAGCTGCTCTCGCAGCTTGGCGAGATGGCCGCCGGCCAAGTGGCCGGTTTCGTGCGCGAGCACGCCGATCAGCTGGTTCGGCGTCTCCGACTGCATGATCGCACCGTAATTGACGAAGATGCGGCGGCCGTCGGCAACGAAGGCGTTGAACGCGCTGTCGTTGATGATGACCACGTTGATGTTCTGCTTCTCCAGGCCGGCAACCCGCAGGATGGGGCGCGTGTAGTCGCGCAGCAGTTGCTCGGACTCGGTGTCGCGCAGGATCGGGGGGCCTTTGCCCTGCTCCGCCGCAAGGTCGGGGGCCACGGGCGCAACGACGAGCGCGGCGGCGATGACGGCGGCGACGAGACCAGACGTTCTTTTTCTGAGCGCTAAGCGGAGCAACATTGAGTAGTCTTTTGCGATTGGCGACAGGCCCGGGACCGGCTATGCCCTAAGAAACCGCCGAATGCGGCTAGTCTGGGGCACTCCCGCCGCGCGGGATTGCATGAGCCGGCCGGAACCGAAATAGCAGATATCGATGCGCGAAGCGACAGTGAGAGACCCTCTGGAACTGCTCAAGACGGCGTCCCGCCGCAGCGAGGTCCCGCCGTTCATGGTCATGGATGTCATGGCGGCGGCGGAGCGAATCGAGCGCGCCGGCGGTCACGTCATTCATATGGAAGTCGGGCAGCCCGCCGCTCCCGCGCCGAAAGCGGCGATCGCCGCGGCCCACCGCGCGCTCGACGGTGCACGGATCGACTACACGTCGGCCCTCGGCATCCTCTCGCTGCGCGAACGGATCGCGCGCCATTACCGCCAGACCTACGGTTGTCCCGTCGATGCCGGGCGAATCGTGGTTACGACCGGCTCATCGGGGGCGTTCATCCTGGCGTTCCTCGCCATGTTCGAGCCTGGCGACCGCGTCGCGGTCACGGTGCCCGGCTATCCGCCTTACCGGCACATTCTCGCGGCGCTGGGCTGCGAACCGGTGCTGATCGAGACGTCGGGTGAGACCCGGCATGCGCTGACCGGGGAGGCCCTGCTCGCCGCCCACCGCAAACAGCCGCTTAAGGGTGTTCTGGTCGCGAGCCCGGCAAATCCGACCGGGACCATGATGTCCAGGGAGGCGCTCACGTCCTTGATCGCGGCGGCGGAAGGCGCCGGCATCCGCTTCATCTCGGATGAGATCTATCACGGGCTCGACTATGCCTTTCCCGCAGTGACCGCGGCGGAGCTGTCGCCGCACGCGCTCGTCATCAACTCGTTTTCAAAATACTTCTGCATGACCGGCTGGCGGATCGGCTGGATGGTGGTGCCGGAGGCATTGGTACGTCCGATCGAGCGGCTCCAGCAGAATCTCGCGATCTCGGTGCCCACGTTATCGCAGTTCGCCGCGGAAGCTGCCTTTGACGGGGTCGAGGAGATGGAGGCAGTCAAGCGCGGCTATGTCGAAAACCGCAGCATCCTGATCGAGGGGCTGCCAAGGGCAGGGCTCACCAGGTTTCTGCCTGCCGACGGGGCCTTCTACCTCTATGCGGACGTCTCAGATTTCACCTCCGACAGCTTTGCCTTTGCCAAGAAAATGCTCGAGGAGGCCCATGTCGCGGCGACTCCCGGCGTCGACTTCGATCCTCTCCACGGCAAGAACTTCGTCCGCTTTTCCTACGCCCGCTCGGCCGACGACATGAAGGAGGCCGTGGCGCGGATCGGGCGGTGGCTGGGTTAGGGGCCAGGCGCATCGCGGGAAGCTGCAAGCGCCATTGACTCGAGCGGTGGAATTGGCTGTAGCGAGCGGGAAGGCCGCCCCCTTGGGGAGACTGGCCTGCGCAAATTCGGCTTCCAGGAGACATTCTCATGGCCACCATCACTGCCGCGGCGCCCGCGCCGGCGGCCCGCCCCTGGTACAAGATCCTCTACGTCCAGGTGCTCATCGCGATCCTGCTCGGCGTCGTCGTCGGCTGGCTGTGGCCGTCGGTTGCGACCAACGACTGGATCAAGGCGCTCGGCGACGGCTTCATCAAGCTGATCAAGATGGTGATCGCACCGATCATCTTCTGCACCGTGGTCTCGGGCATCGCCCATATCCAGGATGCACGGAAGGTCGGTCGGGTCGGCGTCAAGGCCCTGGTCTATTTCGAGATCGTGTCGACCTTCGCCCTGCTTCTCGGCTTGATCATGGGCAATGTGTTCCAGATCGGCCACGGACTTGGCGCCCACCCCGATGCGGCGGCCGTTGCCAATTATGTGAAGCAGGCGCAGGCCCAGAAGAGCGTCGATTTCGTTCTCAATATCATTCCCCCTGACAGCGTGTTCGGGGCGCTGGCGCGCGGCGACATTCTGCAGGTACTGTTGTTTGCGATCCTGTTCGGCTTCTCGCTGATGGCGCTCGGCGAGCGCGGCGAAAAGCTGCGCAGCATGATCGACGACGCCGCGCATGCGGTGTTCGGCATGATCTCCATCGTGATGAAAGCCGCACCGATCGGCGCATTCGGCGCCATGGCCTACACGATCGGCAAGTTCGGGCCCACCGCGCTCGGCAACCTCGTCGGATTGATCGCGCTGTTCTACGCTACGGCGGCGCTGTTCGTGATTATCGTGCTCGGCCTGATCGCGCGCTTCGTCGGCTTTTCGATCTTCAAGTTCGTCGCCTACATCAAGGACGAACTGTTGATCGTGCTGGGCACCAGCTCCTCCGAGAGCGCGCTGCCGCAGTTGATGGAAAAGCTGGAGCGGCTGGGCTGCTCGAAGCCGGTGGTCGGCCTGGTCGTGCCGACCGGCTATTCGTTCAACCTCGACGGCACCAACATCTACATGACGTTGGCGACGCTGTTCATCGCCCAGGCTCTCGGGATCGACCTGACCATCGGGCAGCAGATCACCATCCTGATCGTGGCGATGCTGACATCGAAAGGCGCAAGCGGAGTGACCGGCGCCGGCTTCATCACCCTCGCGGCGACGCTCGCAGTGGTCAATCCGGCGCTGGTGCCGGGTATGGCGATCGTGTTCTCGATCGACAAGTTCATGAGCGAGGTGCGTGCGCTCACCAACATTACCGGCAACGGTGTCGCAGCGGTGTTCGTGTCGTGGTGGGAGGGCGAACTCGACCACGCCACATTGCATGCTCGACTCAACCAGGAAGTCGATCCGAGCGACGTCGAGACGGCGGTTACGACCGGTTGATCTCGGGCGCGTCGTTCGGGGGTGCCTACCGCGTCCGCGCGAAGCGCGGCCCGATGACAGGCCCCGAGGCAAACCCGGAAGGACAATGACGGAAAAGACAAACCGCCCGGTTCTGCCGGGCGGTTTTCATTTTGAGGGTTATTCCACTTCTAACGTTTTACTCGCCGCCGCCGAAGCGGCGCGACCACCAGCCCGCCCGGCGCGGCGGCTGGGCCGTCGTCTCGGCGGCCGGCGCAGGCGCCGGGGTCGGTGCCGGCTCGGCTTCGGTCTGGCTCACGACCGGCGCGGATTCCGCCGCCGGCTCTGGCTGTCCTTCCGACATGAAGGTAACCTTCTCGCGGACCGTCGAACGCCGCGTTACGGGCTTTTCGGTTTCCGGGGCTACCGGAGGGGCGCTCGCCACTTCCTGTGCGGAACGCTCCGAGGCCACCTGTTCGGAGGCTGGCGCAGCAGGTTGGGGCTGAACGTCGGGCGCACTGGGCGGCGCGGAATTGCCGTCGAAATCGGCAACCGCGTTCGCCGCTTCCGAATCCTGAGGCGGGGCGAGTTCGTCGGTGATCGAGCCGGGAAGCCCTTCGTCCTCCGCGGCACCACCGCCGCGCCGGCGCCGTCCGCCGCGTCGTCCGCGGCGACGGGGCCGCCGCTCGCCGCTCGCTTGATCGGCTTGCGCAGCAATGCCGGGCTGCTCCTCCTCGGAGTCCTCTTCCCCGGCCTCGCCTTCGTCGGACTGGGTATCGGAAACCGGGCCTGGTTCGGCGTACGGACCTTCCTGTTCCTCGCGCGGTGCCGCGCCCTCGCGGGCCTCGCCACCGCCGCGCCCGCGCCGACGCCGGCGCCGCCTGCGGCGCGGACCTTCCTGCTGCGCCTCACCGTCGCCGGCGGAAACTTCGTCGGTCAGTCCTTCGGTCTCCTCGGTTTCCACCTCGGATTCGCTCTCGGCGTCGAGCGCGTCTTCCTCGTCGAAGGCTTCCTCCGCCGGCGGGGGGGCGGCTGCCGCCTGTGCCGCCAGCAGCGCCTTGGCGGCCTCCAGCGTATGCACCTGCTCGCCGCGATCGATCACGTAGGCCTGTTGGCCGCTCACCGTCGGATCGGCGATGATCGAAAGCGTGACCTTGAAGCTGTTTTCGAGATCGCGGAGGTGGCCGCGCTTGTGGTTCAGCACATAAAGCGCGACGTCGGTGCGGGTGCGGACCACGAGATTGTGGGTCGCGCCCTTCATCAGGATCTCTTCAAGCCCGCGCAACAACTGCAGCGCCACCGAGGACACCGAACGCACATGACCGGTGCCGCCGCATTGCGGGCAGGGCTCGGTCGAACTCTCCAGGACGCTTGCGCGGATGCGCTGGCGGGACATTTCGAGCAGGCCGAAATGCGAGATGCGGCCTACCTGGATGCGTGCCCGGTCCTGCCTCAGGCAGTCGGACAGCTTGCGCTCCACCGCACGGTTGTTGCGCTTCTCGTCCATGTCGATGAAATCGATGACGATCAGGCCTGCAAGGTCGCGCAGGCGGAGCTGGCGGGCGACTTCCTCGGCCGCCTCCAGATTCGTCTTCAGCGCGGTGTCCTCGAGATGGTGTTCGCGGGTGGCCCGCCCCGAGTTGACGTCGATCGACACCAGCGCTTCGGTCTGGTTGATCACGATGTAACCGCCCGAGCGCAACTGCACCACGGGCGAGAACATCGCATCCAACTGGCTTTCGACGCCCATCCGCGAGAACAGCGGCTGGCCGTCGCGATACTGTTTCACCGCCTTCACGTTGGAAGGCATCAGCATCTTCATGAAATCGTGGGCTTCGCGGTAGCCGGCTTCGCCGGCGACCAGGATCTCGTCGATCTCCTTGTTGTAGAGGTCGCGCAGCGAGCGCTTGATCAGCGAGCCTTCCTCGTACACGAGGGTCGGCGCCTGCGACTTCAACGTGGTGTCGCGGACCGTCTCCCACAGCCGGATCAGATATTCGAAATCGCGCTTGATCTCCTGCTGGGAGCGCGAGGCACCCGCGGTGCGCAGGATGATGCCCATGCCCTCGGGCACGTCGAGATCCTGAACCACTTCCTTCAGTCGCGAACGGTCCTGTGCGGAAGTGATCTTCCGGCTGATGCCGCCGCCGCGCGCCGTGTTGGGCATCAATACCGCATAACGGCCGGCAAGCGACAGGTAGGTGGTGAGCGCAGCGCCCTTGTTGCCGCGCTCTTCCTTCACGACCTGCACCAGCATCACCTGGCGCCGCTTGATGACTTCCTGAATTTTGTACTGGCGGCGCGGACGGAAGGTCCGCTCCGGCACTTCCTCGAGCACGTCGTCGCCGCCGACGGATTCGACCAGATCCTCCTCGGCTTCGTCGGCCTCTTCGGCCTCGTCGTCATCGTGTTGGGCTTCGTCGTGGACGTCGTCATGGGCTTCATCGCCGGCCGGCGCGAGCGCATGCTCATCGACGGCTTCGTCGCCGGCGTAGACTGCCTGCTGGTCGGAACCATGTTCGGCGTCGGCCGCAGCATCCGTTACAGGGCCAAAGGTCTCGACATCATTCTTGGTGTGATCATCGACCTCATGGACTTCCGGCGATTCGAAAACGTCCGGGGCAACCGCCGCAAGCGAGGCGGGGACTTCCCGGCGCGCGGGCGCCTCGGCCGCAGTCTCATGTGCTTCCTGCGGCGGCTGTTCATCGATGTCGCGCTCGGGCGTGGCCTCATCGTCGCGACCATCATGATCGACAGGACGCGCGTGCGTCTCCCCTCCGAACTCGGGATCGATCGGTTCCGGCGTCGATGGGTGGTCGCCGGTCTCGTCATAGCCGTGTTCGGGCAGGCCGTGCTCGGCGTCGTGGTATTCGCCGTCGTGCGCTTCTGCGAGCGCTCCGGGTGATGAGCCCTCGGCCTCGCTGCCTTCGACGATCTCGCTCCGGACGCGTTCGCCATGGCCCCGCCGGCGCAAATTGCGGTGGCGCCCGCGGCGGCGGCTGGAACGGTGTTCGTTCTCCTCCTCGGCCTCGCGATGGGCGCGCTCCTCAGCCTCGATCAGCGCCTGCCGGTCGGCGACCGGGATCTGGTAATAGTCGGGATGGATTTCGCTGAAGGCCAGGAAGCCGTGGCGGTTGCCGCCATATTCGACGAAGGCGGCTTGCAGCGATGGTTCGACCCGCGTGACCTTGGCGAGATAGATGTTGCCGCGCAGTTGCTTGCGCTGAGCAGTCTCAAAATCAAATTCTTCGACGCGATTGCCGCGGACCACGACAACCCGGGTTTCTTCCGGGTGGGTGGCATCGATCAACATTTTGTTGGGCATTTTGTAACTCTTGAAGGCGGCGTGCGCGGATCACGGGAAGCGCATATCGCGCCGCCGGGTGACGCGACGGTCCACCTGATTCGGGGGTGAGGGGAAGGCCGAAACGCAACCCGGGGCGCCCCGCCGAAGGCCGCGGAGGGAAGCGACGGGCGGAGCCTTGGCTCCGCATCGGCGCGGGTCTTCCGCTGGTTTTCCTCGACATTGCAGTTTGGCGCATCAAGCGTCGGCCCGTCTGGAACAGTTGGCGGCAAAAAGCGGCCGCCTTATCGGTCGCTGAAGGCCTTTAGCGGCGGCGCTTGAGGCGCTCACCTCGGATTACAAGGGCCCGTTGTCCGGGGATCCCGGTATCAGGCTATGCCGCCTCTCACGACCGTCCCGGGAACGAAGTAGCCTGGGACCGGACGCCGCTCGGCTCGGAATCGCTCCTCCTGATCAGCCGCGCGGCTCGCGCTGGCTTTGCGGAGAGGGCGGAAAAACGCTGGAATCTTCAGAAAAGGAAAGATTCCGGCGCTGCACCGGGAGGCTGAGCGCGACATAACCGGCAGTAATGGCCGTCAGCACTCGTTACATACGAGGATTGACGCCCCCGCGCAAGGGAGCGTCGCCTGCCGGCCACACTGGAGCTTATTCAAGGGAAAGATGTTAGGGGATCATTAACGCTGTGGTTCTATTGCGCTAGAAGGGCCCTTCGGAGGCTTGGGAAAAACGGTGGCGAGCCACGCAAAACGCTTTCTTTTGCTGGGATGCGCGCTGCTGTGCGCTGTCGCATTGCCGTGTTCCGGGGTGACAGCGCCTGCTTACGCAGAAGAGCAGCCGCCGGCCGCCGTGCCGAGCCTGCCGGTCGCCTCCGACGCCAGGCTTGCCGGCGATGCCAAGCAGACCCGCTTTGTTCTCGATCTCGACAAGCCGGTTCAGTTCCGGGCCTTTTCGCTGGCCGACCCCTATCGGGTGGTCGTCGACCTGCCCCAGGTCAATTTCCGCCTGCCCGCCGATGGTGGCGGGTCCAATGGGCGCGGTCTGGTCAAGGCGTTCCGCTACGGGTTGGTGATGCCCGGCGGCTCACGAATCGTGTTCGACCTCACGGGACCGGCGCGAATCGCCAATTCCACCATGCTCGATGCGGCCAACGGCCAGCCGCCGCGATTAGTGCTTGAATTGGAAGAGGTTGACCGCGCGACCTTCATGCAGGCGCTGAGCGCGGAGCCGCAGCCGGAGCTAAAGCCGGCCATTGCTGATGCGCCGGCTTCAGTTCCTTCCGATGCACCGCCCGCGACCAAGCCCGCCGCGCCGCCGGATCCCCGACCGGTGGTCGTGATCGATCCCGGCCATGGCGGCGTCGACAATGGGACCCAGTCGAATGGTCAGGCCGAGAAGGACCTGGTGCTCGCATTCGGCCTCGCGCTGCGTGACCGGCTGGAGAAGAGCGGCAAGTACCATGTGGTCATGACCCGTGCTGACGATACCTTTATTCCGCTCAACGACCGGGTCCGCGTTGCCCGCACCCAGTCCGCGGCGCTGTTCGTGTCGATCCATGCCGATGCGCTGCCCAAAGCCGAGGGCGACGCACAGGGAGCGACCATCTACACGTTATCTGACAAGGCCTCCGACGCAGAAGCGGAACGCTTGGCCGAAGCCGAAAATCGGGCGGATGCGATCGGTGGAGTCAATCTGACCGACGAGCCGACCGAGGTGGCCGACATCTTGATCGATCTGGCTCAGCGGGAAACCCGCACCTTTTCAAATCGCTTCGCCCGCCTGTTGATGGAGCAGATGAAGACCGTGGCGCGGATGCACAAGCATCCCTTGAAGTCGGCGGGTTTTCGGGTGCTCAAGGCGCCCGATGTGCCTTCGGTCCTGGTCGAGCTCGGGTATGTCTCGAACAAGGGCGACCTCGAGCATCTGGTTTCGGAGAGCTGGCGTAACCGGACTGTCGGCTCGGTAGCCCAGGCGATTGATGCGTTTCTGGCCAGGCGGCTGGCAACCGCCACGCCCCCCAATTAGGGTATTAAGATAAGAGGCGGGCAGGCCCTAGTTTGGCCACAGCGGCGGATATAGAAGGCGATCATATAGAAGGTGCCGCGAGGTGTTTCCGAATCAGCGAGGATTCCGCCTCGCCACGGCAATCTTGAACCGGCGCGGCCGGGACGCTCACAGTTTTCGGGGAAAGCGCCGTCTGCACCGGCGCAGGGGTTGGAACGGATAAACTAATAATGCGCTTGCTGGTGCGGTTCCTGGGTTTCCTGTTCGCCGCCGGGACGGTCGTGTTCCTGGTGGGCGTGGCCGCCGTCGCGGGCCTGATCTGGCATTTCTCCAAGGACTTGCCCGACTACTCTCAGCTGCAGGACTATGAGCCGCCTGTCATGACGCGCGTCCATGCGGCCGACGGCTCGCTGCTTGCCGAATACGCCAAGGAGCGCCGGCTCTATCTGCCGATCCAGGCGGTGCCGAAACTGGTGATCAACAGCTTCCTCGCAGCGGAAGACAAGAATTTCTATGAGCATGGCGGCGTCGATTATTCCGGCATGCTGCGCGCCGCACTTCTCTATGTGGAGAACTATGGCTCCAATAGGCGCCCGCAGGGTGCGTCCACCATCACCCAGCAGGTCGCCAAGAACTTCCTTTTGAACAACGAGGTGTCGTTCACCCGCAAGATCAAGGAAGCGCTGCTGGCGATGCGCATCGAGCGCACCTATTCCAAGGACAAGATCCTCGAGCTGTATCTGAACGAAATCTATCTCGGCCTTGGCGCTTATGGCATCGCCGCCGCCTCGCTGGTCTATTTCGACAAGTCGGTCAACGAACTCACCATTGCAGAGGCCGCCTATCTCGCCTCGCTGCCGAAGGCGCCGGCGGCGCTGCACCCGGTGCGCAACCACGACCGCGCCGTGGAGCGGCGCAATTACGTGATCGACCGCCTGCAGGAGAACGGCTGGATCAAGCCTGCCGACGCCGAAAAGGCGCGCAAGGAGCCCCTGGTCGTCACCAACCACGCCAATTCGGCGCATATCTTCGCCGGCGAGTATTTTGCCGAGGAAGTCCGCCGCGACATCTTCGAGCGCTATGGCGAGAAGAAGCTCTATGAGGGCGGGCTCTCGGTGCGCACCACGCTCGACCCCAAGATCCAGATGGAAGCGCGCAAGACCATGGTGGCCGGCCTCGTGAACTATGACGAGGCGCAGGGCTATCGCGGCGCGATCAGCAAGCTCGATATTTCCGGCGACTGGGGCGTCAAGCTCGCCGATATCAAGTCGCTTTCGGATATCTCGCCGTGGCGTATGGCCGTGGTGCTGGAGACCAGCGAGCAATCGGCGCGAATCGGCTTTCAGCCGTCCCGCGAGCTTGGCGGCGTCGTCAGCAAACAGCGGGAGACCGGCATCATCACGCTCGATGGCGTACGATGGGCCAAGGCCGCCTCGGGGCCCGGCAGGGGCAGAACACCAAGCGCCGTGTCGCAGGTGCTGTCGCCGGGTGACGTGATCTATGCCGATCCGCTCTACAAGGACGGCAATCCGGTAGAAGGCCAATACCGGCTGCGTCAGGTGCCGGAGGTGTCGGGCGCGATGGTGGTGATGGACCCGTGGACGGGCCGCGTGCTCGCCATGGTCGGCGGCTTCTCCTTCGACCAGAGCCAGTTCAACCGCGCCACGCAGGCCTATCGGCAGCCCGGCTCGTCGTTCAAGCCGATCGTCTATTCCGCCGCGCTCGACAATGGCTACACCCCCTCGACCCAGGTGATGGATGCGCCGATCGAGATCGATCAGGGGCAGGGCGCCGGCATCTGGCGGCCGGAAAACTTCTCCAACGGCAAGTTTCAGGGACCGACCACGCTGCGCAACGCGCTGCGGCTCTCGTTGAACACGGTGACGGTGCGGCTGGCGCAGGACGTCGGCATGCCGCTGATCGGCGAATATGCGCGGCGCTTCGGCGTCTATGACGAATTGCCGAACTATCTCTCCTATGCGCTCGGCGCCGGAGAGACCACGGCGCTCCGCATGGTCACCGCCTATTCCATGATTGCCAATGGCGGCAGGCGCGTGAAGCCGACCCTGATCGACCGTATCCAGGACCGCTACGGCCACACCATTTTCAAGCACGACGCCCGTGAATGACGTGGTTGCGAAGCGCCGGAGGGCTGGCACAACCAGCCTGAGCCGCAGCTCGTCGACCGCCGCGAGCAGGTGCTGGACGCCATGACCGCCTACCAGATGACGTCGATGCTGGAAGGCGTGGTGCAGGCCGGCACCGCGACAGCGGTCAAGGAAGTCGGCAAGCCGATCGCCGGCAAGACCGGCACCACCAACGAGGCCAAGGACGCCTGGTTCGTCGGCTTCTCGCCCGACATCGCGGTCGGCATCTATATGGGCTACGACAAGCCGCATCCGCTGGGCAGGGGCAACGCCGCTACCGGCGGTCACCTGGCCGCGCCGATCGCGCGCGACTTCCTGAAGCTTGCGCTTGCCGACAAGCCGGCAATTCCGTTCAAGGTTCCGGCCGGCATCAAGCTGATCCGGGTCGACGCCAAGACCGGCATGCGCGTGGGTCCTGGCGACACGGGGCGGACCATTCTGGAAGCCTTCAAGCCCGGCACCGCGCCACCGGATAGCTACAGCGTAATCGGGGTGGCCGACGCCGACAACCGTGGCCTGGTCCCGCAGGGCGCGACGCCCGACGCCGGCAGCATCATGCGTCCGGGAACCGGCGGGCTTTACTAAAGCCGTTGATCGACAGGACGGTGCGATTGCGCTTTGCGCTGTGCGCCGCTACATGCACCCAACATGATTTAGCGCGGCACGCGCCGCGATCGAAGCAGAGAAGTTCATGCGCGCCGAAATCGAACGGTTGGTTGAAGAGATCAAGCAGTCAGTCGGGCTGCTGAGGAGGCATCTTTGACGTCGAGAAATCGACGGCGCGGCTGGCTGAGCTGAACAAGCTCGCCGAAGACCCCAATCTCTGGAACGATCCGCAAAAAGCACAGAAGCTGATGCAGGAGCGCACCTCGCTGGAGGATTCGCTGTCCGGCATCGGCAAGGTCGAGCGTGAGCTTGCCGACAATGTCGAGATGATCGAGCTCGGCGAGGCCGAGAATGATTCCGGCGTCATTGCGGAAGCCGAACAGGCGCTGAAGGACCTGAAAAAGGACGTGGCGCGGCGCGAGTTGGAAGCCTTGCTGTCGGGGGAGGCCGACCGCTTCGATTCCTATCTCGAAGTGCATGCCGGGGCCGGCGGCACCGAGAGCCAGGACTGGGCCGCGATGCTGTTGCGCATGTACACGCGCTGGGCCGAGAAGCACGGCTTCAAGGTCGAGTATCTCGAGGAATCGCAGGGTGAAGAGGCCGGCATCAAGTCCGCCACCATCCAGATCAGCGGCCACAACGCCTATGGCTGGCTGAAGACCGAAGCGGGTGTGCACCGGTTGGTGCGAATCTCACCGTTCGATTCCAATGCGCGCCGGCACACCTCGTTCTCGTCGGTGCAGATCTTTCCCGTGATCGACGACAGCATCAAGATCGACATCAAGGAATCCGATGTTCGCGTCGATACCATGCGTTCGGGCGGCGCCGGTGGCCAGCACGTCAACAAGACCGAGTCGGCGGTGCGGCTGACTCACATTCCGACCGGAATTGCGGTGGTCTGCCAGGCCGGCCGCTCGCAGCACAAGAACCGCGCGCAGGCCTGGGACATGCTGCGTGCCCGCCTTTACGAGATCGAGCTGAAGAAGCGCGAAGAGAAGGCCGCGGCCGAGCAGGCCGCCAAGACCGATATCGGTTGGGGCCACCAGATCCGCTCCTACGTCCTGCAGCCCTATCAGATGGTGAAGGACTTGCGCACCGGCGTGCAGACCT
Organism: uncultured Bradyrhizobium sp.; assembly: GCA_964454955.1. GTDB lineage: Bacteria > Pseudomonadota > Alphaproteobacteria > Rhizobiales > Xanthobacteraceae > Bradyrhizobium. The sequence goes on from CAYVVB010000561.1 coordinate 22,192, forward strand.
CCGATACGTCGGGCGTCCTCGACGGCGACCTGGACGAGTTCATGGCCGCAGCGCTCGCACAACGCGCCTTCGGTACCGCGCCGGGCGAGGTCGAGGACGTGGATTGATCGCTGCCGGGTAAAGCCGGGATCGGAACTCTCGACTTGATCGCCTCGGTGCGGAGAGACGGGCCGACGTTGCGCTGACGCTGCCTTTCGGGTCGACAAAATGCGCCAAGCGATCGCGGCTATTGCAGTTCATGCTCATCTCGACGCGGATGCTGCGGGCCAATGCGCCGATGCGGTTCCAAATCCGAAACCTCCTCTGATGCGCCGGCATCACTCGCGAAAAGCTTGAGCCGGTGCCGCTTCGCGGCACGGCGCAGGCGATGCTTGCCAAGTGACTTGTCAGGTGAGGAGCCTCTTGCGAGACTGCGGCAAAATAAAATCGAGAGCGGGAGGTTGCGATGCCGGGGAGTGTCAGGAACCTTGTTGCCGCGATCGCGGTCGGCGCAGCGGTCGCCTGCGGAAATGCCGCCAATGCTGCCAAGAAATATGGCCCAGGTGCCAGCGACACCGAAATCAAGATCGGCAACATCATGCCGTATAGCGGACCCGCGTCCTCCTATGGCGTGATCGGCAAGGCCGAGGCCGCATATTTCGATATGGTCAATGCCGAAGGCGGCATCAACGGACGCAAGATCACCTTCATCTCCTATGACGATGCCTACAGCCCGCCGAAGGCGATCGAGCAGGCGCGCAAGCTGGTGGAGAGCGACGAGGTCTTGTTGATCTTCCAGTCGCTGGGCACGCCCTCGAATGCGGCGATCCAGAAATACATGAACGTCAAGAAGGTGCCGCAGCTCTTCGTCGCTTCCGGCGCAACCAAATTCGGTGATCCGAAGAACTTTCCCTGGACCATGGGTTTTCAGCCCAACTACCAAAGCGAAGGACACATCTACGCCAAGTACATTCGTGAGCACTATCCAAACAGCAAGATAGCCGTGTTCTGGCAGAACGACGATGCAGGCAAGGACCAGTTCAAGGGATTGAAAGACGGACTCGGCGACAGGGCCAATATGATCATCGCCGACAAATCCTACGAGGTGAACGACCCTTCGATCGACTCGCAGATCGTCGCGCTGCACGATTCCGGCGCGGACATCTTCTTCTCCTGGGCCGCGCCGAAGGGCTCGGCGCAAGCCATCCGCAAGGTCGGCGAACTCGGTTGGAAGCCGAAATTCTTCCTCGCCAACACCGCGACCACCATCGCCTCGGTCTTGAAGCCTGCAGGACTCGAATATTCCAAGGGCATAATCTCGACCGCCTATGTCAAGGACCCGACCGACCCCAGGTGGAAGGACGATGCGGGCGTGCAGAAATGGCGGGCGTTCATGGACAAGTACTATCCCGACGGCGACAAGGCCAACGCCAACAACGCCTATGCCTATGTGGAGTCGCAGGCGATGGTCCAGGTCCTGAAGCAGTGCGGCGACGATCTCACGCGTGAGAACGTGATGAAACAGGCCGCAAACCTGAAGAATTTCACCAGCGACATGCTGCTGCCGGGGATCGCCATCAACACCTCGCCGGACGACTATTTTCCGATCGAGCAGATGCAGTTGATGCGCTTCAATGGCGAGAGCTGGGAATTGTTCGGCGACATCATCACCGGCGAGGTTGGCCATGAGGCCAGCCACTAGTTGTCCGGAAATCAGCCGGCTGCGAGACGCACTCCTGCGCGCAGGAACTTTTGCGGGTCGACAGCCTCGCCGTCGATCCGCGTCTCATAATGCAGATGCGGACCGGTGGAGCGGCCGGTCGAACCGACTTCCCCGATCACCTGTCCGATCTTCACGTAGTCGCCGACCTTGACGTTGATTTCCGACAAGTGGCCGTAGCGCGTGGCGAGGCCGTTGCCATGGTTGATCTCCACCATGCGGCCATAACCGCCTGACCAGCCTGCCGACACCACCTTGCCGTTTGCGGTGGCACGCACCGGATCACCCATCTGGGCGCGGAAATCGAGGCCCGTGTGCATCGCAGGCCGTCCGAGGAACGGATCGGAGCGCACGCCAAAGCCCGAGGTGAACTCGACCTCGCCGATCACCGGCTTGCGATAGGGCACAAGGGCGAGGGTCCGGGTCAGCCGGTCCATCTGGGCGCGGCTGAGACTGATGCGATAGAGCTCGCGCTCGAAGGCGCCGGCATTGGGTGAGAGTTTGACGGGAATAAACGGACCGCCCATCGGGGCACGTGGGGCTGCGGCCTCGAGCTGCGCCATATCGAGGCCCAGGTCGGTGATGACGCCACGCATGCGGCGCAGCCGCGACTCCATGCCGTCTTCATAGGAATTGAGCGCCGCCATCTGCCGGCTCTCGACCTTGTCCAGCGACTGCTGCAGCCGGACCAGCACGTTGTCGACGCCCTGGCTTTTCGCAAACTGGTTCGGCAGCGGAGTTGGGACAACAGGGGTACGTGATTCCAGGCGCGCTTCGCGATCCGGCGGCGCGACAAAGATCACGGTGTCGCTGATCGGCGACGGTTTTGGGGTGGCTGGGGTCGTATCCGACGGGACGGCGCTGCGCGCGGACGGCTTGATCGATCCGGTGATGTCGGCAATGGCGCCGAGCGCGCTGGAGCGCGCCTCGAGCGCAGCCTCGCGGCGCGTGATCTGTTCGAGCTTCTGGTCGAACTGTTCCTGGTCGAGCAATTGACGGCTGGTGGTGCGGTCGACCTTGGCGCGCAGTTCGGCGATACGGTCCTCATAGGCGTATTGCATGTCGGCCTGGCGGGCGATCAGCCGGGTCAGGACATCATCGCGAAACGCGAAATAGGTGGCGGTCGCGGCCGACCACAGGCCGAGCAGGGTCACGGTGCCGACCACGATCCAGAATGCGACGGGGCCGAACCGCACCTGCTTGCCGGCATGAACCAGCGTATAGCCGCTCTCGGTCTTGGGCGGAGGGGCGTGCGGCGGCCGGCTCGGTGACGGCCTGCGCGGTCCCTGCCGGCCATGGTCATGAGAATGGTGCTGCGGATACTGGGAATATTGACCTGACCGGTACGACATCGGCACTCCCGCGCCGGTCGGAGAACAAGTCCGTACGGCCCAAATTGCGGAAACGATTTGACCGGGCCATGGTTAATTTTTCGAAAAAGGAGCCGCTCAAGCTGCTTCCCTTGCCGCAGCGAGCACCGCGTCCGCGTGGCCGTCGACCTTCACATGGCGCCAGATTCGCTTGATCCGGCCATCGGTACCGATCAGAACGGTGGTGCGAATGATTCCGAGGAAGGTCCTGCCGTACAGGGATTTTTCGCCCCAGGCACCATAGGCCTCGAGCATCTCGTGCTTTTCATCGGAGATGAGGGGGATTGCGAGGTTGTGCTTGTCCCGAAAGGCTTCTTGCGCCTTGGGTGAGTCGGCCGAGACGCCCAGAATGGCCGTTCCGCTTTCGGCAAAAGCGTCCGACAGGCGGGTGAAGTCGATCGCCTCCCTGGTACAACCTGGCGTGTTCGCCCGGGGATAGAAGAACAGCACCAGTTTCTGGCCTGAGAAATCCGACAGCGAAACTTCCCCACCGCCGTCGCGCGGCAGGCGGAACGCAGGAGCTTTCGCGCCCTCGACCACCTGCGGCGATTTGCCCGTGGTCGATTTGGTCTTGGCTGCGACGGCCTTGGTCTTGGTGGCCCTTGGCGTTTTCGCTGCGACCTCAAGCGATGGTCGGGGAGCTTGATCCTTCGTCAGTTTGCGTGCCAAACGACTCGGGGACTTGCCGGAGCGGGTCTTCGCCTGCGCCGGCCGTTTCGCGCCCGCGCCGCGTGCCGGCGACGATTTGGAGGATTTCTTGCGCGATTTCTTGGACATACGCCTTCCTTTCGTCGCTTTCAGCGGCTCAACCATTGCACTATTGCCGGACTTGTCCGCCGGGCCGGAATCAGCGCCTGTGGCTGGGCAAGTCTGACGGCCGCGGAGTATGGTTACAAGAAATTCGACGCATTCGCGTCCGCTCGCTTGATGAGCTCTCCAAGGCCTGATGACGAGCAACCGGATCAAATCGAGGATGGGCAGGCATGCCGCCACAGAAGCGCTCGTTACCTGCCGACGGGCGCTGTGGCGACCATCGATCCTCCAGTGACGACCGGCACCGAGGGACAATGGCAAGGACTACGTCTTCCCAAGGGGGTCATCAGGGCTCCAGTCGGCCTGCGGCTGCCACGCAGCACGTGCGTTGGAACGACCACGATTGGGACCATGACCACGACGAAGCCGCAGGGCACCGGGCGCGGCGTCTCCTGGCGCGCTCGAGTCTGGGCTTTCATCGGCTTGGCGACCGGCTGGTCGCACTGCGACGATGGCTCGCCGGTGAACGCTGGGTGCGGCGCCTCGCGATCGTCATCACGGCACTGATCGCCATCTTTGCCGGATGTTTCGGCGGCCTCTGGTGGCGGCTTGGGGCAGGTCCCATCAATCTCGATATGGCCACGCCCTGGCTCGCCGAGGCGATCGAGCAAAATATCGGTAACGGCAACACGGTCGAGGTCGGCGGCACGCAGATCGAGCGGGCTGGCCGGATTCGCATCGCGGTTCGTATCCGCGACATCATCGTTCGTGATCGCGACCGCGCGATCGTGGCGAGCGCACCCAAGGCGGAGGTGAAGCTGTCGGGCGCCGCGCTATTGATGGGGCAGCTTCGCGCCGAAAGCCTCAATCTGGTCGATGCCGAGTTGGCGGTGCGCATCACGCCTGACGGCTACGTCACCGTGTCGGCCGGTGACACCGCAAAGCCGCTGGCAACCGGCGTCGCCAAGCGGGCGAGAGACGGTGGCGCTGCGGTTGCCGCGCCATCGACGGCCTTGCCCCCGCCGCCTCCGCCCGTCGTCCCGGCGCCAGCCACGCCATCCAACGGCAACAGCGGACTGCTGGCTGGCCTCGATTGGCTCGACAGCCTCAGTCTGACGGGGCTCGACGGGCAGAACCTCAACGAAATCGGTCTGAAGAACGGCGTCCTCGTCGTCGACGACCAGCAGCGCGGCAACAAATGGACCTTTGAAAACATCAGCCTCGGCTTGCGCCGTCCGAGCGGCGGTGGCGTCGCCCTGAATCTGGGCGAAGAGGGTGCGCATCCATGGTCGCTGCGGGTCACGGTCGGGCCACCCGCAAACGGCGTGCGCAGCGTCGACATCCGCGCCGACAAGGTTTCCACCTCCAACATTCTTCTGGCGATGCGCCTGAAGGACATGACCTACAACGCCGACCTGCCTTTGAGCGGGGAACTGAAGGGCGAACTGGGACGGGACGGCGTGCCGACCTATTTCCGTGGCAAGATCACGGTTGGCGCCGGCACCATCATCGACACCGACACGCCCGACTATCCCATGGCGATCGACTCGGCAGAGATGGATGTCGAATGGGATGCCGGACGGCGCGTGCTGGTCGCTCCCTTCAAGATCGTATCAGGCGCGAACCGGATCACGCTGCTTGCTCATCTGGTTCCGCCCAACGACAGCGTCGACGACTGGCAGCTCGGTCTTTCCGGCGGCACCATCCTGCTGGCGGGGATCGACAACGAGCCGCCCCTGATCTTCAACCGCGTCTCGGTCGGCTTCCGCTTCGATACGGAAAGGCGGCAGGTGTTGCTGACCCAGGCCGATATCAGCAATGGCGAGATCGGCATCGCGGGAAACGGCAGCATCGACTATTCGGGAGAGCCGCTGCTGAAGCTCGGCTTTGCCGGCACCCCGATGTCGGCCTCTGCGTTGAAGCGGATCTGGCCGGCCCTGATCGTGCCGGAGGTGCGCGAATGGGTCATTGAGCGCATCGAGGGCGGCTCGCTTCAGCGCATCGAGATCGGCGTCAACACGCTGGTGAAAAACCTTCCGCGCAAGGGACCGCCGATTCCGGACGACGGACTTTCCATCAACATCGTGGCCAACGGCGTCACGGTGCGGCCCGTGGACGGACTGCCGGCGGTGCATGATGCGGACCTGAAGGCGCATGTCACCGGTCGCACCGCGACCGTAACCATCGGACAGGCGGTTGCCGATACGCCCGGGGGACGCAGGCTCAATCTTTCGGATTTCGTCTTCGAGGTCCCCGATACCCATCCCAAACCACCGGCTGCACGGGTCAAGCTCAGGGTAGATGGTCCGGTGCCGGCGGCCGCCGAAATCCTGGCGTCCGATCGCCTCAGTGATTTGTCTGCGACGGTCATCGATCCCAATTCGAGCAAGGGAACGTTTTCCGCGATCATCAATCTCGGCATGCCGGTCAAGGGTGAACTGACCAAGGCCGACACGACCTATGCGGTGACGGCCGACTTGAACGGTTTTGCCGCCGACAAGCTGGTGATGAGCCAGAAGCTCGAGGCCAACACGCTGAAGATCGTCGCCAGCAACCAGGGCTACCAGGTGAAGGGCGACGTCAAGATCAACGGCCAGGCGGCGACGCTGGACTACCGCAAGCCGGCCGATGGCGATGCCGACATTAAGCTGCAGGCGACGCTGGATGATGCGAGCCGCGCGCGGCTCGGGCTTGATCTCGGGTCTGCCGTGAGCGGCGCGATCCCGATCAAGCTGACGGGCAAGATCGGTGGGCCCGATCACGACAGCAAGTTGGGAGTCGAGGCCGATCTGACTGCGCTGAAACTGGACAACATCCTTCCCGGCTGGGTCAAGGTGCCCGGTAAATCGGGCAAGGCGACCTTCAACGTCATTCCGAAGGCGCAGTCGACGCGCTTCGAGGATATCGTCATCGAGGGCGGTGGCGTCTCGATCAAGGGAGCGCTGGAAGTCGATCAGAACGGCGATCTGATGAACGCCAATTTCCCGACCTATTCACCGAACGAAGGTGACAAGGCCTCGCTGAAGGCCGAGCGCAGCCCGGATGGCGTGGTGAAGGTCACAATGCGGGGCGACGTGTTCGACGGCCGCGGCTTCCTGAAGTCTGCCATTTCCGGCACGAGCAAGGAGGAGAGCAAGAGCAAGCTGAAGAACATCGACCTCGACGTGGACCTCAAGCTCGGCGCAGTGGCGGGCTATAACGGCGAGGCCCTGCGCGGCGTCGACCTGAAATTTTCGCGGCGCGATGGCGTGATCAAGAGCTTTGCGCTGAGCGGCAAGGTCGGACGCGACACCCCGCTCCGCGCCGAGTTGAAGCCGCGCGGCCAGGGGCTCGGGCGCGACGTCATTTATCTGGAAACCAACGATGCTGGCGCCTTCTTCCGCTTCAACGATATCTATTCCAAGATGATCGGCGGCCAGCTTGCGCTTGCGATGGACCCGCCGACTGTCGAGGCGAGCGCGAAAGAAGGCCTGATGAACGTTCGCGACTTTACGGTGAAGGGAGAGGCCGCGCTCGACCGCGTCGCCGCCGGCGGACCTGGCGGTGTGCAGAATGGCATCTTCTTCTCGCGGCTGCGCGCGGAATTCAGCCGCCAGAACGGCCAACTCACCGTCCGCGACGGCGTGGTGAAGGGACCTGTGGTCGGCGCGACCATCGAAGGCAGCATCGACTATGTCGGCAACCAGGTGCGCATGAGCGGCACGTTCGTTCCACTCTATGGGCTGAACAACATGTTCGGCCAGATCCCGGTTCTCGGATTCTTCCTCGGCGGTGGCAGCAATGAGGGTCTGTTCGGTGTCACCTATGAAGTGGTCGGCACGCCGGGTGCGCCGGTGCTGCGCATCAATCCGATCTCGGCGATGGCGCCGGGCGTGCTGCGGAAGATTTTCGAGTTCAACACTGGCAAGCCGCAGAACCAGATCGAGCTTCCGAACAATTAGAGCATCATCCGGAAAGGTGTGTAGCGGCTTTCCGAAAAGATCATTCTCAATCAAAGATAGGCACTTCAGTGCCTGAGCGCCGGCACCACCAGGAACGGAATCATCCCGAGCACGACGGCGATCAGCGCAAAGGCAAGCAGCGGATTGTAGCTGTGAGTGATGTCGTGAATCAGCCCGCCGCTCCATGAGCCCACCGCCGAACCGAGCCCGCTGCCGATGGAAATGCTGCCATAGATGGTGCCGAGCCGATTGCCCCGGAAAATCTTCATTGCGGTGGCGGATAATAGCGGGCCGCGCGAGCCGATCATGCTGCCGAAGCAGACCACAAAGCCGGTGAGCAGCCAGAAATTCGGGTACCACTGCAGCGCCCACAGCATCAGGATGCCGATAATGGAGAGGGCGTAGCTGAACAGGACCGATGGCCTGCGGCCGATCAGCCCGTCGAGCGAGGAAACGCCGAGCATCCCGAACAGCAGCACGACACCGGAAAAGCCCCAGGCGGTGGCGGCCTGCAGTGGCGGGAATCCGGCCTCCACCAGATAGGCGACGACCTGCGGGGCGATCGCGTACATGCCGATCGCCGTGAAGAAGAAGGTTGCAAAGAGCGCCCAGAACGCGTGGTGGCGCATGGCGCGCGCCAGCGTCCAGCCTTCGTCGGGAAGATCTTCGGCCGCCTTCCTGACCACATGCGGCGAGCCGGTGGAGAACAGCCGCCACGGCAGCAGGAGCAGCGGGATGAGCAGGAACAGCGCGACGCCGCCGAAGAGCTGGTAGGCGCCACGCCAGCCAAAATGGTCGATCAGGATCTGCGAGGCAGGCAACAGGATCAGAACGCCCGCGCCGGTAGCGGAATAGACCACGGCCATCGCCGTCGGCAGCTTCGGTCCGAACCAGCGGCCGAGCAGGATCGAGTTGGGCACATTGCCGATGAACGCGATGCCGGTCCCGACGCAAAGCCCGACGGTGAGTTGGAACTGCCACAGATGATCTGCGAAGGCGGCGGAAAGAAAGGAACCGCCGAGCAGCAACAGGCCGAGTGCATAGACGGAGCGGGGTCCGGACAGGTCGAACAGGCGCCCGATCAAAGGCGCGGCCAGGCCGCCGGCCAGCGCTGACAGCGAATAGACCGAAACCACCTGGGCGCGGTCCCAGCCAAAGCTTTCCGAGATCGGTTTGAGAAAGACCGTAAAGCTCTCGCCCAGGCCGCGGCCGAGCACGGAGAGTGCAAAGCACAGCGCGAGCACGATGAGCGCCACCTGCGCCGGCTTGGCCGGCGCGGCAAAAACGTCCTCCCGCGGCGAATTCTGATCCATTGCCGACAGGGAGCGCATTTCCGCCGCCCTGAGCAAGGGCCTTAAGCGAATACGCCTATGCAGGCTTGAGCAGGACGTGGCGCTTCCGGCCGAGCGAGAGTTTCACGACGCCTTCCGGAGTGAGATTCGCCGCCGTCAGCACCATGCGCTCGTCGCCCACCGGTGCATCGTTGATGCGCAAGCCGCCGCCCTTGATCTGCCGCCGCGCCTCGCCGTTGGAGCTCACGAGACCCGCCTTCACGAAGGCCGAGAGCACGCCGAGCCCGGCGTGAAGTTCGCCTTGCGGAATTTCCACCGTCGGCAGATTTTCCGCGATCGCACCTTCCTCGAAGGTCCGCCGCGCGGTCTCCGCCGCCTGGCGTGCGGCCTCGTCGCCGTGGAGCAGGGTGGTGGCCGCGTCGGCGAGCGCCTTCTTGGCTTCGTTGATCTCGGCGCCCTGGAGCGCTGCGAGTTTTTCGACCTCACCAAGCGGCAGCGTCGTGAACAGCTTCAGGAAACGCGCGACGTCGGCGTCTTCGGTGTTGCGCCAGAACTGCCAGTATTCGTATGGGCTCTTCATGTCGGCGTTGAGCCATACCGCACCCTGCGCGGTCTTGCCCATCTTCTCGCCCGAGGAAGTCGTGATCAACGGCGTGGTCAGCGCATGCAGTTGCGGCGTGCCCGTTCGCCGGCCGAGATCGATGCCGTTGACGATATTGCCCCACTGGTCCGAGCCGCCCATCTGCAGCCGGCAGTCATAGCGCTGGTTGAGCACGACATAGTCGTAGGCCTGCAGGATCATGTAGTTGAACTCGATGAAGCTCATCTCCTGATCGCGCTCGAGCCGGAGCTTGACCGAATCCATCGCCAGCATTCGGTTGACCGAAAAATGCCGGCCGATGTCGCGCAGCATCTCGATCCAGTTCAGCTTGGTCAGCCATTCCGCGTTGTCGGGCATGACCGCGTCGCTCTTGCCCTCGCCGAACTGCAGGAAGTTCGAGAAGACCTGCTTGATGCCGTCCTTGTTGCGATCGATTTCCTCGACCGAGAGAATCTTGCGGGTCTCGTCCTTGCCGGAGGGATCGCCGACGCGGGTGGTGCCGCCGCCCATCAGCGCGATCGGCTTGTTGCCGGTCTGCTGCAGCCAGTACAGGCACATGATCTGCACCATCGAGCCGACATGGAGTGAGGGGGCGGTGCAGTCGAAGCCGATATAGGCGACGAGCTCGCGCCTGGCCGCCAGCGCGTCCAGCGATTCGGGGTCTGAAATCTGATGAATGAAGCCGCGGCTCTGCAGCACGTTCAGAAAATCAGATTTAAAAGCAGTCATTTGTCTGGGAGCCTGATCATTCTTGTTTTACGGTATTCGCAGCAAATCGCGGAACCCTGACCGGACGGGCTGCCGCGGCTGCGGGCGCTGTGGCATTATAAGAACTGCTGCTTTGGCACAAGCTGGGCGTCCGGGGTAGGACTCGCGAGGCGCGCTGAAGATGATGTTGACGGCGATCGGTCTGATGAGCGGCACCTCGCTCGACGGGGTCGATGTTGCCTTGATCGAGACCGACGGCAGGCAGGTCAAGGCGTTCGGGCCCTCTGGCTACCGGCCCTATACCGAACCGGAGCGCCGGCTGTTGCGCGAGGCGCTGGCCGAGGCCGTCCACCTGCGAGAGCGCGAAGCGCGGCCGGGCGTGCTGGCCGAGGCCGAGCGAGCGGTGACGGTGGCGCATGCCGAAGCCGTGAAGGCCTTCACCGCCCAGCACCACGTTGCTCCCGAGGAGATCGATATCGTCGGCTTCCACGGCCAGACTGTGCTGCACCGGCCCGAGCGGAAAATGACCGTTCAGATCGGCGATGCGACGGCGCTCGCAAGGTCGATCAACATCCCGGTGATGCATGATTTCCGTGCGGCAGACGTCGCGGCGGGCGGGCAGGGCGCGCCCTTCGTTCCGGTCTATCACCGTGCGCTGACACAATCGCTGCACCGGGAAGGGCCGATCGTGGTGGTCAATATCGGCGGCGTCTCCAACATCACCTATATCGACGGTGCCGAGACCCTGATTGCCTGCGACACCGGCCCCGGTAACGCGCTGCTCGACGACTTCATGTCCCGTGCCACCGGCCAGAGCTTTGATTGCGATGGCCGGATGGCGGCGCTGGGCAGGGCGGACGAGGCCTGGATCGCGCGCGTGCTCGAACATCCGTTCTTCGCCAAGCCGCCGCCGAAATCGCTCGACCGCAATGATTTTGCGCATTTCAAACTGGGCGATGTGGCGCCGGCCGATGGCGCGGCGACGCTGACCGCACTCACGGCGGCCGCGATTGCGCGTGTCGTGCCGCTGCTGCCAAGACCGCCGAAAAGCTGGATCATCTGCGGCGGCGGAGCGCGCAATTTGACCATGATGCGGATGCTGCGGGAGCAGCTTGCGCCGGCGACGGTGCAAGCTGCCGACGCGCTCGGCTGGTCGGCGGATGCCATCGAAGCGCAGGCTTTCGCCTTCCTCGCTGCGCGCGGGCTCAAGGGTCTTCCACTGAGCTATCCCGCGACGACTGGCGTGCCGATGCCGATGACCGGCGGGCTGATCGCGCGGCCCTGACGCTGTTGCGGGGCGGCTCAGGTCTCCGCCGCCATGCGCGCCAATGTCGCGATGGTATTCATGTTTCGCGCGGTGCCTGTCTTGGCCGCGGCGATGACGAGCTTCGATCTGCCCATGCCTTGCGGGTAATGAACGTAGATCTCGCGTCGGCCGAGCCGGATTTCCTCGTCCTGCCGGCCGCGAACGCCGGAGAGCGTGTCTGACGGCGGCGCGCCGTCGAGGAATATGGCGGCGGTGTAGTTCGGTGCCGCCTTGGGAAACGGATTGTCGGCCGCGACCCTCGCCATCTCGGCGGCGCTGCGCACGAGAACGCCGACGGGCCTGCCGGCGTAGGCTTCAAGGCGTTCTTCGAGTGCGGCCTTGATCGCGGCTTCCGGCTTGCGGCTCGTGAAGACCACGTTGCCGCTGGCGACGTAGGTCCGCACGGCGGTAAAGCCGAGTTTCTCGCACATCGTCTTGAGTTCGCTCATCGGCAGTTTGCCGGTGCCGCCGACGTTGACCGCGCGCAGCAATGCGATGTAGGCGCCCATCATGGGGCCTATTGTTTTTGCATGATCTTTTCGGAAAACCGGTGTCCACTTTTCCGGATCATGCGCTTCAACGCACGTTGGCGAGCCGCATGTCGAGATAGGCGGTGATCGTCTCCATCAACGGCTCGAGCTTGCCCTCGAAGAAATGGTTGGCGCCGGGGATGATCTGCTGGTCGATCACGATGCCCTTCTGCGTCTTCAGCTTCTCGACCAGCGTGTTGACGTCCTTGAGCGGCACCACGCCGTCCTTCTCCCCATGTACGATCAGGCCCGAGGACGGGCAGGGCGCGAGGAAGGAGAAGTCATGAAGGTTCGCGGGCGGCGCGATCGAGATGAAACCCTCGACCTCGGGCCGGCGCATTAGAAGCTGCATGCCGATCCAGGCCCCGAAGGAGAAGCCCGCCACCCAGCAGGCGCGCGCCTCGGGGTTGATGGTCTGCGCCCAGTCGAGCGCGGACGCCGCGTCCGACAACTCGCCGGTTCCGTGGTCGAACGAGCCCTGGCTGCGGCCGACGCCGCGGAAATTGAACCGCAGCACGGAAAAGCCGCGATGTGCAAACGCGTAGTAGCACTGGTAGACGATCTGGTGGTTCATCGTGCCATGGAACTGCGGGTGCGGATGCAGGATCATCGCGATCGGCGCGTTTTTCTGCTTGGCCGGATGATAACGGCCCTCAAGGCGGCCAGCCGGGCCGTTGAAAATGACTTCAGGCATCAGTGAACCCTTGGGTAAAAATCAACCGTCCTCGTGCTTGCTTCGTCTGGCGCCCCGCAGACGAGACCTTGCAACGAAGGTGGTGATCTGGACGTCGTTGGCGATACGCGAACGGCGCTTTTGTGAACCGGAGGCGTGCGTTCTAACATAGGGCGAGGGGCAAAAAGCAAGCATCTTGAACGTCCGCCAGCGCGCTCGAGACGATGTCGCCGGTTGCCGAGCGCCGCTCGGATCACCAGTTTCACCTGGTCCCGGGCGCGGCGACCGGGTGCATCCGAACATTCTTTGGGTATAATGACACCGCATGGCTGAGCGCGTCTATCTCGACTGGAATGCGACGACGCCGCTGCGCCCCGAGGCGCGCGAGGCGATGGCCGCCGCCTTGGACCTCTCGGGAAATCCGTCCTCGGTCCATGCGGAGGGCAGGCAGGCGCGGCGGCTGGTCGAGGACGCCCGGGCGGCCGTCGCCGCGGCCGTCGGTGCGCCGCCCAGAGACATTGTCTTCACCGCGAGCGGAACGGAAGCCAATGGGCTGGCGCTGACGCCGGGCCTCCGAACCGCTTCGCGCGGCCCGGTCCAGCGGCTGCTGGTTTCCGCAATCGAGCACGCCTCGGTTCTTTCGGGCGGGCGGTTTGCCGTGAATGCGGTCAGCACGGTCGCAGTGACACGGTCGGGTGTGATCGATCTCGACAATCTGCGCAGGCAGATGGCCGCCGGCTCCGCGGCACTGGTATCCATCATGGCCGCGAATAACGAGACCGGCGCGCTGCAACCGGTCGCGGAGGCCGCCGAGATCGTCCATGCGGCGGGCGGCCTGCTGCATGTCGACGCGATCCAGGCATTCACAAAAAGTCCTATTGATATCAATACGATGGGAGCTGATCTGATGACGCTGTCGGCGCATAAGATCGGCGGTCCCAAGGGTAACGGCGCGTTGGTCGTCGGAGAGGGTGTCATCGGGCTTGAACCGTTGCTGCGCGGCGGAGGCCAGGAACTCGGCCGCCGGGCTGGAACCGAGAACGTGGCGGGCATTGCCGGATTCGGCGCCGCGGTCGCCGCGGCGATGGCCGGACGGGAAACCGAGACGGCCCGGATGGAACTCTTGCGAAGCCGGCTGGAGCGTGGCCTGCGCCAGACGGAAGGTTTGACGGTGTTCTCGGAAGAGGTGTCGCGGCTGCCCAATACAACGCTGTTCACCGCGCCCGGCCTGAAGGCCGAAACCGCCGTAATCGGCTTTGATCTGGCCGGCGTTGCGGTTTCTTCGGGCTCCGCCTGCTCTTCGGGCAAGGTGCAGCCCTCGCATGTGCTGCAAGCCATGGGATTTGCTGACCAATCGGCCCAGGGCGCCGTGCGGCTCAGCCTGGGCTGGTCCACGTCGGAGGCAGACATTGATTTCTGCCTGGAGGCTTGGCGAAAGCTCTCAAGTATCTTAATTAACAAGAGCGACGAAACACTGCTGGAGCGGTTCTAAGCAGGTGATTTCCTCGCCAAAGCATCGTAATAGTCCCTGAAAGGGGACTTTCCACCGCGGTCCTTGAAACCGCGAGCGGAGGATGGAATGCCAGCCGTACAAGAGACGGTCGACCGGGTGCGCCGGATCGACGTCGACCAATATCGATATGGGTTTGAGACGGTCATCGA
>CAYVVB010000562.1:0-3437 GCA_964454955.1 uncultured Bradyrhizobium sp.
TTGAAGTCCTCGGCGATACGGCCGTCGAAATCAAAGCCGGCGTGCAGGTCGTTCGGATCGGCCGGCTTCAGCGCATCGCCGAACTTGTAGAAGCCTTCCTCGTCGAAAGCGGCCCTGGTCATGTCCGGCTGGCGCCAATAGCCCGGCGTGACGTTCGGTCCCTTGATGCGCACCTCGAGCTTGCCGTTGTTCGGCACCAGCTTGGCGTCATTTCCAGAGACCGGCAGCCCGATATGGCCCGAACGGCTGGTTCGCGGATTGACCGACATGAAGAACGGCGCGCTCTCGGTGGCGCCAAGCCCGGTCAGCACCGGCACCCGGGTGCCGGTCGCCTGCACCGACAACTCATCGAGGCTGTTCCAGACGTAGGGTGACATCGCGGCGCCCGAGAAGAACATGGCTTGCAGACGGCTGAAGAACTTGTCGCGCAAGGCGGCGTCGTCGCGCAAGTACGGCAGCAGCGACTCATAGCCCTTGGGAACGTTGAAATAGACGGTCGGCGAAACGTCGCGCAGATTGCGCACCGTCTCCTCGATCCCGCCCGGCATCGGCTTGCCCGCGTCGAGATACATCGAGCCGCCATTATAGAGCGTCAGCCCGACGTTGTGGTTGCCGCCGAAAGTGTGGTTCCACGGCAGCCAGTCGACGACCACCGGCGGCTCGTCCTTCAGGAAGGACATCGTCTCCCGGATCATCACCTGGTTGGCGCACAGCATGCGCTGGGTGTTGATCACCGCCTTGGGATTGCCGGTCGAGCCGGAGGTCAGCAGGAATTTCGCGATGGTATCGGGGCCGATTCTGTCGTGTGCCTCGTCGAGTCCGTCATGGAGCGGCGTCGCCATCAGATCCGCCAGCAGCGTCACCTCGCGTCCCGGCACCGCGCCGTAAGCCGCGGCAATCTCGGTCCCGGGCGGCACGTTGACCGACAGTGCCTCGGCGAATTGATCGGCGTTCTCGGCGAAAACGAGCCCCGGCGTCAGCAGCTTCATCACATGCGACAGCTTGCCGAAGTCTTTTGAAACCAGCGAATAGGCCGGCGACACCGGGCAGACCGGGACTCCTGCGTAGAGCGCGCCGAAGGAGAGCAGCGCATGATCGATGGAGTTGCCGGAGAGGATGACGACGGGCCTGTCGGCCGACAAGCCGCGCTTGAGCAGCGCCGAGCCGATGTGTCGGCTCGACGTCAAGACCTCTGCGTAAGTGATCTGCCGCCAGCCCCGTCCGCCTTCGCGCTCCGCCATGAACACGCGGTCCGGCGCCACATCCGCCCAATGGCGCAGGCGGTCGGTGAGGCGGCGCGGATAGTCGCCAAGCGGGCGTATCGGACGGAGATAGATCGTGCCGTCGGCCGTCTTCTCGATGCCAACGGCGGGATCGCTGAACGAGATCGCGCGCAAAGGATGACGGCTGGCGGTGCGGCCGCTTTCGCCGGGAGCCGTCGATACGGCCATGTTCGGTTGTGCACTCATGATGAGCCTGACGAGCCCGGCTTTACCTTCGAGGTCTTGTGGTCGAGAAAGGCGCGGATGCGGCGCTTTGCTTCCTTGTCGCTCTGCGCCACGGTCGCCATCAGCGATTCCATCAAAAGCCCGGTCTGCGGATTGGCCTCCGCGATCATGGGCAGGGCCTGCAGCACAGCGAAATTGGTGAGCGGCGCGTTGGAGGCGATGCGCCCTGCGAGCTCCATCGCCTTAGGCAGTGCCCCGCCCTCTTCGACCAGATATTGCGCGAAGCCGTAGGCCGAGCCTTCGGTCGCCGAATAGACGCGCCCGGTCAGCATCATGTCGGTCATCCGCGCGACTCCGATCAGCCGCGGCAATCGCACCGAGCCGCCGCCGCCGACGAAAATGCCGCGCTGGCCCTCAGGCAGTGCGAAATAGGCGCTGGGCTCGGCGACGCGGATATGCGCGGCGCAGGCAAGCTCGAGTCCGCCGCCGATTACCGCACCTTTCAGCGCAGCGATCACTGGCACGCGGCTGTATTGAATGCGGTCGAATACGCGATGCCACATCTGCGAATGGCGCAGACCTTCGGTGGCGTCATGCTCGGTCAATTCCGAGAGGTCGAGGCCGGAGGAGAAATGATCGCCGATGCCGTGGATCACGGCGGCGCCGATGTCCTCGGGAAGATTGGCAAAGCACTCGCCGATCGCGAGAATGATGCCGTCATTGAGCGCGTTGCGCTTGGCCGGACGGTTCAGCCCGACCGTCAGCACGGCTCCCTGTTTTTCGATCTTGAGCAGCCCGGCGTTGTCCGCGCTGGCGGCAGTGGCGTTTCCCATCGGCTTATTGTGTCCGTCTTAGAATAGTTATGTCTTATAACGAATTTCGCGCGAGTCAACAAGTCGCTGTGGCGATGTGGAGGACGAATTGCGAGCCAACAGTGTCATGGCCGGGCTTGTCCCGGCCATCCACGTCTCTCCAGTGGCAGCGAGGACGTGGATGCGCGGGCATGAGGAGGAGAGTTGCTCACACCACAACGTCCGCCTGTGGCTGTGGATCTTCGTGAGAACGAGGGCTGAATAGGGAGCGTCGCGGGTCAATTCACAGCACCTGATGCACGTCGATGACGACGCGATCGGCGTGGCGGGCGACGGAGGCGACGAACAGGCTTTCCATCAGCCAGCGATAGTTCGGATGGCCGGTCTCGAACTTCGGCGAGGTACGGCAATAGATCAGCTTGGGATCGACCGGCTCGCCGCGCTTGAGCTTTTGCAAGAGATCGACCGGCCCGAAGCGGATGCCCTTGTTTTCGACATAGACAACCGCGCCGTCGTCGGTCTCGAAGGCGTACTTCGCTTCCAGCTCGATCAGCTCGTTCGGCCGGATGATCTGGAAATCCGCACCGAACGGACAGACCCTGCCGTTGATCTGCCCGCGCACCTCACCGCCGATGATGGGGATGATCCGGCGGACGCCATGGCCGATGTCGCCGACGCTCGTGACATCCGCGATGCGGGCGGTGATGGTGAAGACGTATTTTGTTTCGAGGACCGGCATGGACACGGATTACCCAACTCTCACTGTCAGCCTGAGAAACGACTTCACCCGGCCATGCGCTGCGGCAGCCACGTCGCGAGCACCGGGAAGACGATCAGGATCACCAGCCTGACCAGGTCGGTCGCCACGAACGGCAGCACACCCTTGAAGATGGTCGCGAAGGAGACGTCCTTCACCACGCTCTTGATCACGAACACATTCATGCCGACGGGCGGATGGATCAGGCCAAGCTCGACCGTCATCACGATGATCACGCCGAACCAGATCGGATCGAAGCCGAGATGGCTGACCACGGGAAAGATGATCGGCACGGTCAGGATGATCATCGCCATCGCGTCCATCAGGCAGCCGAGCACCAGATACATCAGCATGATCACCGCGAGCACGCCATAGCTGCCGAGCCCGAGGGAGGTGAGGAACTCCGTCACCTTTTGCGGC
>CAYVVB010000563.1:0-1745 GCA_964454955.1 uncultured Bradyrhizobium sp.
TCCGAACCCGGAATCAGGAAGTTCAGCACGCCGTAGCGGCCGACGTCGTGGCGCGTGCCCTCGACATAGACGCAGCAGCCGCCGAACGCTTCCGACATCCACCACGATCCCGGCACGCGCTCGCCCCAGAACGGGCTGTCGAACAGCAGCGACACGCGCAGGTAGTGGGCGGGGCGGTCGAAATAGGCGATGTGCTTGACCATCGACGTGCGCAAGGTCTCGCCTTCCCAGCCGAGCGTCGCAAGCCAGGAATGTGGCAGGCACACCAGCACGAGGTCGAATTCCCGCGTCTCCGGCCCCTTGCCGTTCATCATGTTGAGCCGGTAGCGGCCCGACTCGGCCTTGCCGACGTTGAGGACGCGATGATTGAGCTGGATGTCCGCGTTGACCTCGGACTGCAGGCACTCGATCAACTGCTCGTTGCCGTTCTGGATCGAATAGAGGCCGATATAGCCGTCGATATCCATCACGAAGTTCTTCAGCGCGTTCAGCCCGTTGGTGTTGTGGGCCTCGGTCGCGATGTCAGACCTCGCCATGACCTTGAAGAAGCGCTTGGCGGTATCATCCGGGACTTGCTCGTCGAGCAGTTCCTCCGCGGTGATCCGGCTCCACGGATGTTCGTTGTCGTGCGCGCCGACGCCTTCGTAATACTCGATCGGAGAAATCATCTCGGTGCAGCGCCTGCGGAAGGCCACGATCGACTCCGCGGTCTTCGCACCATACTTGCGCCGCATGCCCGGCACGTCATTGAGAAGCTCGCCGTCGAGCTGCACCTGCTCGGCGTCCATCGGGATCGTCTGCAGCCCGAAATGCTGGATCAGCTCACGCAGCGGATCGGGGCCTGTCATCGAGTAGTCGTAGATCTCGGCGACGCCCGCTTCATACATGGCCGGGGCCGAATCGAATCGGCGCGTGACGATCTTGCCGCCGAGCCGGTCGGACGCCTCGAAGATGGTGACGTGGCAAAGTTCCCCCAGTTTGCGCTTGAGATACCAAGCGCTCATCAGGCCCCCCGGCCCGCCCCCAACGATTGCGAGATCAAGCATGATTTTTCCGTAGATTTCCGGCGCCCCTGCTCGGAAGCCTCCGGTCTAAGTCAAAACAGCAGAAGCGCTTTTCAGCCTGAAGGGAAGATGAACAAACCAGTGGGGAAGATGAACAAACCCGGTTCCGTGCTGCAGGAGCGAGAAACGCGGCCTTTCGGCAACATCTTTCGCAATTGGCAGTCATTCGGAGATTTTCGGGGGGCTTTCCGCGGCGCGGCGGCCGGTCTCGCGAGGAGCGGCCTCTCCGGCTCGCGGCTCGCCATCGGTGTTGCGCTGCAGCTCTCCAAAAATGATAAAGCCACCAGCGGGGCATCGCTGGTGGCTTTGGAGGTTTATCAAAAAGTAGGTGTCGTCTCCCTGAGACTAAGTCGTCGCCGAACTATTCGCCGACTACCTACAGGGAACAGTACATGAGTAATTTACCTGAGTAAATAATTTAATGCAGCCAGTGGAAAATTTCTGGCTCGCGTATCCAAAAATCATCACGGCTCAAGCCGAGAAAAACCCCGGTGGTTGCCCACCGGGGTCCCTCAACCAAGTCGTCGTCGACCGATCTTACCAGTTGCGCTGAGCGCGCAGCAGGAGGGTCACGGTGGACTGGTCCTTGAGCTCGTAGGTAGCGGTTGGCTTGGCCATACCTGCAGAGCTCGTCGTGACGATGCCCGACATGTTCTGATCGATCATGGTGTACAGGACGTC
>CAYVVB010000564.1:0-6949 GCA_964454955.1 uncultured Bradyrhizobium sp.
TCCGCCTGTACCTGTGGTCAACGCGCTCGCGCAAATTCCTTTTTGCGCGGGGGCCCCGGGTGCAGCGGCCACCCGGTCTTCCCTGCGCCCTCTGTTCTTGAGGAGGGTGAGGACGGATGCACAACTCGGGCGAAACATGCCGCGAGAATGCGGAGTCGTGCCTTTCCGCGTCATTGCGAGGAGCGAAGCCTGTCATCGGGCGCGCGTTCGCGAGACCCGTTGGCTCGCAATGACAGTGCAGTGGTTGTTTGAAAATCGAAATGGGGAAACGAGCGCACCTTGCGCGCAGGGCAACCGGCTCACAGGTCACGCTGCGCTAATCCGGCTGCTTGAGGTCCGCGAGCGGCGTCGCGTTGCGGGCGGTGGTGCGTGGCGCATCCCTGCCCTTCAGCATCTCGCGCAGATAGGTGACATTGGCGGCGGCCTCGTCCGGCGGCAGGTCGGCCTTGACGATGGTTTCGGCCTCGGCAAAGCGTCCCTGCAGGCCGACCACGAGGCCGAGATTCTGCCGCACCCGCCCGTCCGCCTTCGGACTGGCATAGGCCTGGCGCAGCATCTGCTCCGCCTTCGGCAGGTCCTTCGACAGCATGTAGGACAGGCCGAGATTGGACAGGACCGAGGGCTCGCCGGGCACGATCTTGAGCGCGCTCTCGTAATAGCGGCGCGCCTCGTCGTGCCGCCCGAGTTGGTCGAGCGCCGTGCCCTGCACGGAGAGGATTCGCCAGTCGGGATTGTCGGGCGAGTGGGCGCGCGACAATACGTCGAAGGCCTGCTGGAAATTGCCGTTGTCGTCGAGCGCCCGGCCGTAGGCGGCGAGCAGCTGCTTGTTGCCGGGATGATTGATCGTCGCCTGTTCGAGGACGGCTGCAGCCTGTGCGCGCTGGCCGTTGGCACGCAGCGCCTGGCCGTAGGCGAGCGCCGCGTCGGCGTCCTTGGGGTTCGCGCGGTAGCGCTCGCCATAAGCCTCGACGGCGCGCTGCGGGTCAGCGTCCGGGGCAGGCTCGGCCCTGGTCGACGTGATCGACCCCGTGATGTCGGACATGGTCTGGCAGCCGCCCAGACCTGCGGCCATGACCGCAGTCAGAGCCGCGGATGCAAGAAGCCGGACGGGACGATACTGCTGACGCATGGGCACACGGTTCTTTGCGATCGGATCGATCCGAATGCGTCAGCAATAAACAGTTAACGCTAATTTCCGGTTAATGGGACAGCCCCGCGAACCTACCAATCGGGCGGCCCGGGAGTATCGATACGCAGACCTCGATGACGGCCGCCTTCGCCGCTCAATACTCGAGCGCCAGCCGCTTCCTGATCTCGTCGATTCGCTTGTCCAGCGCGTCAAAACGCGCATGCAGGGCGCGGTCGTGCAGGTAGAAGATATAGCCGATCGCCACGAGGCCGAAGATCCAGTGGTGGCCTTCGATATAGTCCAGCGCCGCCTCGATCGCATGGCCGATGAGAGAGAACACGCCCAGCACGGCATCCATTGCATTTCCCCCGTTAGAGAAAGCGAGTTCGCATCTGATGAGGAGCAGCAGCCGCGAAAAAGAGCAACTCGCCTATTTGTGATACCGGCGCAGGTAGGCGTGCCGGCGCGCATGCGCAATTGCAGAGGCGGCAGGACTCTGGGTAGTGTTCCCTGTTCGGCCGGGTGCGCGATCCGCGCAGGCCATCGCTTCAGAACAACGAGTTAGGCATGTTATCCTGCTTCGAGATCGAGCCCACTGCGGTGGCTTCCGCCGTTCCCATCACCTTCGCGACCAGATCCACATGGGAAGCGATCGGCGCGGCTCTGCCTTCCGCCGCGCGGCAATTCGCATCGGCAAACGGCTTTGCCGCCAGGCCAGGCGCATGCCTGCCCCTGCCGGGCGGAGACGGACAGATCGCGCAGGTCCTGTTCGGACTGGAGGAGACCACGGACAAATCGCGCGATCCGTTCCGGCCCGGTTCGCTGCCCGGCCTGCTGCCTGCGGGCGTCTACCGTTTCGCCAACGCGCCGCACGATGCCCGCCTCGCCACGCTCGCGTTTGCGCTCGGCAGCTACCGCTTCAGCCGCTATCGCAAGGCCGATGCGCCCGCGGTCAAGCTGGTACCGCCCGGCGGCGTCGACATGGCCGAGATCACGCGCCTGGTCGAGGCGGCGATACTCGCGCGCGACCTGATCAATACGCCATCGAATGACATGGGACCGGAGGAACTGGCGCAGGCGGCCGCCAGCGTCGCCGCGCGTTTCGGCGCCAGTTTCAACTGCATCACGGGCGATGAGCTCGATCGGAATTTTCCGCTGGTTCATGCCGTGGGCCAGGCCTCGCACCGAGCGCCGCGGCTGATCGATTTCACCTGGGGCGAAGCTGCTCATCCGAAGGTGACGCTGGTCGGCAAGGGCGTCTGCTTCGACAGTGGCGGGCTCGACCTGAAGCCGTCGTCCGGCATGCTGATCATGAAGAAGGACATGGGCGGCGCCGCCAACGTGCTGGCGCTGGCGCAGATGGTGATGGATGCGAAGCTGAAAGTCCGGTTGCGGGTCGTGATCCCGGCCGTCGAGAACGCGGTCGGTGGCAATGCCTTCCGTCCTCTCGACATCTTCCGCTCGCGCAAGGGCCTTTCGGTGGAGATCGGCAATACCGACGCGGAGGGGCGATTGATCCTCGCCGACGCGCTCGCCCTCGCCGACGAGGAAAGGCCGGAGCTCCTGATCGACATGGGTACCCTCACCGGCGCTGCGCGGGTGGCGCTGGGGCCGGATCTGCCGCCCTTCTATACCAGCGATGACGCGCTGGCCGCGGCGCTCACGCGATGCGCGCAACAGGAGAACGATCCGCTGTGGCGCTTGCCGCTGTGGCCCGCCTACGATGGCTGGCTGGATTCAAAGGCCGCGGACCTGACCAACGCGCCATCGGGCAGCTTTGCGGGCTCGATCACCTGCGCCCTGTTCCTGCAGCGCTTCGTCGAACACGCCAGGAGCTGGCTCCATCTCGATATCTACGCCTGGACGCCGCAGGCGAGGCCCGGCCGGCCGGAGGGTGGCGAATGCCAGGCGGCGCGGGCGGTCTTCAGATTGCTGGGGGAACGCTATGCATGATCCCCGGTTGACGCCGGCCCGCGGGGATATCGCCGCCAAATTCCTGCAAGGCAAGGTGACGGCGGCG
The DNA here is from genome assembly GCA_964454955.1 of uncultured Bradyrhizobium sp. Classification (GTDB taxonomy): domain Bacteria; phylum Pseudomonadota; class Alphaproteobacteria; order Rhizobiales; family Xanthobacteraceae; genus Bradyrhizobium. The sequence continues at coordinate 3,150 of CAYVVB010000564.1, forward strand.
CGCTTTGTCGAAGGCGAGACTTTCGAGGTATGCGAAGCCATTGCGCCCTTGCGCCAGGCCCCGGCCGCCGATGCCATGCTGTCGACCCAGGCGCTCAAGGGCGAGCGCGCCACCATCTACGACCGCAATGCGGAGGGTTGGGCCTGGGGCCAGCTCGAAAGCGACGGGTACGTCGGCTGGTTTCCCGATGCCGCGCTGGCAAGGCCGGCCGCCGCGCCGACTCACAAGGTGAGCGCGATCCGCACTTTCGCTTTTCCCGGCCGGTCGATCAAACTGCCGCCGTCCGAAACGCTGGTGATGGGCTCGCTCGTCAGCATCGTCCGCGAAGATGGCGTGTTCGGCGTCACGCGCGAAGGCTGGTTTGTGCCGGCGGTGCACCTGTCGACCATTGAGAGCTATGCGCCGGACTTTGTCGCGGTGGCCGAGCGCTTCATCGGCACGCCCTATCTGTGGGGCGGCAAGAGTAGCCTGGGCATCGATTGCTCAGGCCTGGTCCAGCTCGCGCTGAACGCCGCCGGCATCGCCTGCCCGCGCGACAGCGACATGCAGCAGGCCGGGCTCGGCCGCCCGCTCGATGCCGGGGAATCGATGCATCCCAGGCGCGGCGATCTCATTTTCTGGAGAGGCCATGTCGCCATCATCCGCGATGCCGACACGATTTTGCACGCCAACGCCTTTCACATGGCGACCGTGATCGAAAATACCCGTGAGGCCATCGCCCGCATCAAGGCCGCAGGCAGCGAAGTCGCCGCGATCAGGCGGCTTGCGTGAAAGAGGCGTGTGAAAAGAGTCAAGTCGCCACGGCACCGTTCCCGGCCGTCTCGTGGCGGAAGGCGGCAGCAAACAGCGCGCGGGTGTAATCGGTTTTGGGATTTTTGAAGAGGTCCGCCGCCTGCCCTTCCTCCACCACCTTGCCCTGCCGCATCACGATCAGATGGCTCGCGAGCGAGGCGACCACGCGCAAATCGTGCGAGATGAACATGTAGGTGAGATCGTGCTTACGCTGCAATTCGCGCAACAGATCGACCATCTGCGCCTGGAACAGCATGTCGAGCGCGCTGGTCGGCTCGTCCAGCACGATGAAATTCGGCTCCAGCACCACCGCGCGCGCGATCGAGATGCGCTGGCGCTGGCCGCCGGAGAATTCGTGCGGATAGCGATGGCGCATGTCGGGATCGAGCCCGACGTCCTGCAACGCCTTGACGACGCGCGCCTCCCGATCGGCGCTCGACAGCGAAGGCTGATGCACGCTCAAGCCTTCCGCGACGATATCGCCGACCGACATGCGCGGGCTCAAGGAGCCGAACGGGTCCTGAAACACGATCTGCATGTCGCGGCGGAAGGGACGCATCGCCTTGAAGCGCAGTCCCTGGATGTTCCGGCCCAAGAACACGATCGGCCCGTCGGAGGAGATCAGGCGCAGCAGCGCAAGGCCCAGCGTCGTCTTGCCCGAACCGGATTCCCCGACCACGCCAAGCGTCTCGCCCTTGCGCACGGCGACGCTGACGCCGTCGACCGCCTTGATGTGACCGACCGTCTTGCGCAACAGTCCGCGCTTGATCGGAAACCACACCTTCAGATCATCGGCCGAAATCACCACCGGCGACTGCGGCCGCGGCGGAGCCGGGTCCGGCTTCGGTTCGGCCGCGAGCAGCGCCCTTGTGTAGGGATGCTTTGGCGCGGTAAAGACCTGCTCGACCGCGCCCTGCTCGACGATCTTGCCGCCGTTCATGACGCAGTCCCGATCCGCGATGCGGCGCACGATGCCGAGATCGTGGGTGATGAACAGAAGGCTCATGCCGAGCCGGGTGCGGATGTCCGCAAGCAGCGCCAAAATCTGCGCCTGAACTGTGACGTCCAGTGCGGTGGTCGGCTCGTCCGCGATCAGAAGATCCGGCTCGTTGGCGAGCGCCATGGCGATCATGACGCGCTGGCGCTGCCCGCCCGACAATTGATGCGGATAGCTGCCGAGCCGGGTTTCGGGCTCGGGAATGCCAACCTGCCGCAGCAGCTCCAGCGTACGCGCCCGCACCATCGATGCGCCGACCCTGTTGTGCAGACGGAGCGTCTCGCCGATCTGGGACTCAACCGTATGCAGCGGATTGAGCGAGGTCATCGGCTCCTGGAAGATGATGGAGATGTCGTTGCCGCGGATCTCGCGAATATCGTTCTCGGAGAGGCTCAGCAGTTCGCGACCCTTGAAGCGGATGCTGCCGGAAGGGTGCGAGGCCGTCGGATACGGCAGCAGCTTCAGGATCGACAGCGCGCTCACCGATTTGCCGGAACCGGATTCGCCGACCAGCGCCACGCATTCGCCGCGCTTGATCTCGTAGGAAATCCTGTCGACCGCAAGCGAGGCCCCGCCCTGCTGGTGGAAGGCCACCGAGAGATCGCGGATCGAGAGCAGCGGCTGGTTGATGGCGTCCATTGCCGGTCTCACCTGAACGTCTTGCGCGGATCGAACGCGTCGCGCACGGCTTCGCCGATGAAAATCAGCAGCGACAGCATGATCGCCACCGAGAAGAATCCGGTGAATCCGAGCCACGGCGCCTGCACGTTGGCCTTGGCCTGCGACAGCAATTCGCCGAGCGAGGGCGAGCCGGGCGGCAGGCCGAACCCCAAGAAATCCAGGGCGGTCAGCGTCATCACCGACGATGAGACGATGAAGGGCAGGAAGGTCATGGTCGCGACCATGGCGTTCGGCAACAGATGGCGGAACATGATCACGAGGTTGGAGACGCCGAGCGCGCGCGCCGCCTGGATGTACTCGAAATTCCGCCCGCGCAAGAATTCCGCGCGCACGAGGCCCACCAGCGAAACCCATGAGAACAAGGCCATGATGCCGAGCAGGACGAAAAAGCCGGGCGGCAGAACGGCCGATATGATCAGGAGCAGATAGAGCGATGGAATGGCGTTCCAGATTTCGATGAAGCGCTGGAAAGAGAGATCAGTCCAGCCGCCGAAATAGCCCTGCACACCGCCGGCGGCGACCCCGATGATCGAGGAGATGATGGTCAGCGAAAGGCCGAACAGCACCGAGATGCGGAAGCCGTAGATCAAGCGCGCCACCACGTCGCGGCCCTGGTCATCGGTGCCGAGCCAGTTGTATTCGAGGTCACGGCAGCCCTTCAGTCCCTTCCTCTCGACCACAGGCTTGCACTGCTCCTCCGTCAGCATCCAGGTCGGCGGCGACGGCGCGGGCGTCGGCAAATCGAGGTTGTGTGTGTCGTAGGAATAGCGGATCAGGGGCCAAACGATGACGCCGCCCTTATCCTTGATCAACTGCTGCAGATAGGGATCACGGTAGTCGGCCGCGGTCTCGAAATCGCCGCCGAAGGTTGTCTCCGAATAGGTGACGAAGGCCGGCCAGTAGAGATGGCCGTCGAACTTGATCAGGAACGGACGATCGTTGGCGATCAACTCGGCAAACAGCGAGATGAAGAACAGGACCGAGAATATCCAGAATGACCAGTAGCCACGCTTGTTGGCCTTGAAATTCTTCCACCGCCTGCGATTCAGCGGCGAAGGCTGGAACGGACGCCGCGTGGCCGGCACGACCTCGCCGAGCGGCGATTGCGTTGTGACTTCGACAGGCTGCCGCGCAGTGATCGTCATCAGACCTCCCGCGCTTCGAAATCGATCCGCGGATCAATCCACATATAGGTGAGATCGGAGATCAGGTTCACGATCAGACCCACGAGGGAAAAGATGTAAAGCGTCCCGAACACGACCGGATAATCGCGGTTGAGCACGCTCTCGAAGCTGAGCAGCCCGAGCCCATCGAGCGAGAAGATCGTTTC
>CAYVVB010000565.1:0-23629 GCA_964454955.1 uncultured Bradyrhizobium sp.
TAGAGCGCATAGAGACCCGTCAGCACCAGACCCGGAATGAAGGCGCCTTCGTACATGTCGCCGACCGAGCGGCCGAGCTGATCGGCCATGACGATGAGCACCAGTGACGGCGGGATGATCTGTGCGAGCGTGCCCGACGCCGCGATGATGCCGGTGGCCATGCGGCGGTCGTAGCCGTAACGCAGCATGATCGGCAGCGAGATCAGGCCCATCGAAATCACGGAGGCGGCGACCACACCGGTGGTGGCGGCGAGCAGCGCGCCGACGAAGACGACCGCATAGGCGAGGCCGCCGCGGATCGTGCCGAAGAGTTGCCCGATGGTATCGAGCAGATCCTCGGCCATGCCCGATCGTTCGAGCACCAGGCCCATGAAGGTGAAGAAGGGAATGGCGAGCAGCGTGTCGTTGTTCATCACGCCGTAGACGCGCTCGGGCAGTGCCTGCAGGAAATCCGGCTGGAATTGGCCGAGCTGGATGCCGATCACGGCGTAGATGAGGCCTACGGCCCCGAGTGAAAATGCCGCCGGATAGCCGAGGAGCAATACCACGACCAGCGAGGCAAACATGATTGGCGCCAGATTGGCAGTAATAAACGCGATCATCTCTTCCCCTGCGAGCGCCCCTCGGCGATCAGTGTTTGTCCATCGCCTCGACGAGATGTTCGACCTCGGCCTCGATCGCGCTGACTTGCGATCCGTGCGGGTCTGGAATGGTCCCGCGCATCACCGCGATGCGCTTGATCAGTTCGGAGATGCCCTGGACCAGCAGCCATGCAAACCCGATCATGATCAGCGATTTCGTCGGCCACTGCGGCAGGCCACCGGCATTGCTGGACTGCTCGTTGATCTCGTACGATCGCTGAAAGAACGGCACGCCGGTGACGATCATGATGATGCAGAGCGGCAGCAGGAAGAACACGTGCCCGACGCAATCAATGATGTTTCGCGTCGTCCGCGGCAGCAGGTTGTTCACGATATCGATCCGGATGTGCTCGTTGTCCAGGAGCGTCCAAGGCGAACACAGCAGGAAGACAATGCTGAACAGTACCCACTGCAGCTCGAGCCAGGCGTTGGACGAGGTATCGAACACCTTCCGCACGATGGCGTTGACCGCCGATATGATCACCGCGGCAACGATCAGCCACGCCAGACGCTTACCCGTCCACCGCGTGAACACGTCGATTCGCTTGCTCAATTTCAGGAGCGATTGCAACGCCAGGCCCTCCTCGCGACTTCGCTCTTGCCGTCTTGGCTGCACCAGGCGGCGCAGCGGCCTATCCGGCCAAGCGGGATCAAAAGCCGCCGCACGTAAATCAGCGTGTTTTGGCGCCGTCAATCGGAAAATCGACAAATTGACGCGCCCCAAGCCGCTGCCCCGGGGTGGGGAGGTCGGGGAAGGTCGGCTGACGCAGGGCGTGGCGAACCGGGATCGGATGGAAACCGACCGGCCGACGTCAGCCGCCGGTCACGCTCATATGGCGGGAAACGCTCGGCCGGTTGTGGCGGCGGTCGATGATGAAGTCATGGCCCTTTGGCTTGAGGCCGATAGCCCGGTCGATCGCGGCCGAGAGGAGTTCGTCATCTGCCGAAGCGCGCAGCGGCTTGCGCAGATCGGCGGCATCCTCATGGCCCAGACAGGTGTGCAGGGTTCCGGTGCAGGTGATGCGCACCCGGTTGCAGGATTCGCAGAAGTTGTGGGTCATCGGTGTGATGAAGCCGAGCTTGCCGCCGGTCTCGCTGACGTGGACATAACGCGCGGGTCCTCCGCTGCTCTCGTCGAGATCGGTGAGGGTGTAATGCTTTGCGAGGCGTGCGCGCACTACCGACAACGGCACATACTGATCGATGCGGCCTTCGCCGATTTCGCCCATCGGCATCACCTCGATCAGCGTCAGCGCCATGCCCTTGCCATGCGCCCACTCGATCAGCGAGGGGATTTCGTCGTCGTTGAGATTCTTCAGCGCCACCGCGTTGATTTTCACCGCGAGGCCCGCCGCGCGTGCCGCCTCGATGCCGGCCAAAACCTTGTCGAGCTCGCCCCAGCGGGTGATGGCGCGGAATTTTGTCGGGTCCAGCGTGTCCAGCGAGACGTTGATGCGATTTATGCCGCAGTCGCGCAGCTCGGACGCAAAGCGGGCGAGCTGCGTGCCGTTCGTCGTCATGGTCAGTTCGCGCAAGGCGCCCGTTTTGAGGTGGCGGGACAGGGAGCGTACCAGCGACATCAGGTTGCGCCGGACCAGCGGCTCCCCGCCGGTCAGCCTGAGCTTGCGGACTCCCTTGGCGATGAAGGCGGAGCACAGCCGGTCGAGCTCTTCGAGCGTCAACAGGTCGGCCTTGGGCAGGAAGGTCATGTCTTCCGCCATGCAATAGAAGCAGCGCAGGTCGCAGCGGTCGGTGACCGAGACCCGCAGATAACTGATGGTCCGCCCGAACGGATCAACCATCGGACGTGACGCGTGGGCGGGAGCGGTCAACGGGTTGTCGGTCATTCGAAAAAAGCTCAAGCGGCGCCAGCCGTCATCATCACCATACCGGACATCTCCACGCAATCTAGGTGTGGTGCGGTCGGCCGGCAATCGGCCGAAGGCAGGAGCCTGCAGCGGCACAATCGCAATGCTGCGATGCGATCAGCGGGTCGGAGCCCCGGCCGGCGGAGGTGCGGCGTTCGGATCAGGAAAGGCCGAGTCGGCGGCCGGCGCGGGAGCCGCTTTCGGCTGTTTCGGCTTCTTCGCGCGTGCGATCTTGTGCGACTTTGGCGGTGGAGCTGTCGGCTGAAGCTCTGCAAATACCGGATTGGGATCGGTCGTCGCGCTGGCAGACGTGGTGAAATCGCCTGCAGTGCGGATCACCTTCACCTGGACGGTGGCCGGTTCATACTTGTCCAGCGTATAGCTCACGGAGAAGCCGTTGTCGGGCGCAGCCACCGACACCGAGCAAGGGGTCTTGCAGCCCGGTCCCAGCGAGGTCTTGGCGTCAGCCCCGGACGGCTGCGATTCCAGCTGGACCTGGATGCTGGGCGGAGTGGATTTGAAGTAGTCGCCCAAAGAAGACGATGAGCAACCGGCGAGGCTTGCCCCCGCCGCGGCAACCGCGATGACACGACGTATGATCAATTCGTAACTCCCTTGCGGCAAGTCGCCGCAACCCCGCCGGGACCATAAGAGCCTCGACATACCAGCGCAACCGCACGGACCCGCATAGTTAACTGATGGTTAACAACTAACTGCAGCATTCCGGAAACAGGTTGTTTTCTCAATGGGTTATCTTCCCATTTGCGGAACGGACAGTTCGTCCACAGCCGCTGCGAGATCGCGCATGTGGTGGATCAGCCGATCCGGCTTCAACTCGGCCATCGGAACATCCGCATAGCCGAAGCTGACCCCGATGACCGGAACTCCGGCACGGCGGGCAACACCGATATCGGTTCCGGCATCACCCACCATGATGCTCGAGAACATCTCGCCGCCGGCGCGCGCCACGGTCTGTCGCAAAATCGCCGGATCCGGCTTCGAGACGCCAAAAGTATCAGCGCCGCAGATGGCGGTAAATCGTCCGCTCAGGCCGAGTTGGTCGAGCAGCCGCTTCGACAGCCATTCCAGTTTGTTGGTGCAGACCGCAAGCCGATGGCCGCGCCCGATCAGGTCGTCAAGCGCACCTTCCAGTCCTTCGAACGGGCGGGAAGTGTCGGCGATATGGGCCGCATAATAGTCGATGAAATCGGCGGTCATGCGGCTGATGTCTTCAAGGCTGGCCGGGCGGCCTTCCACCTCGAGCCCACGTTCGATCAGCTTGCGGGCGCCGGCGCCGATCATGTTGCGGGCTGACGCGAGCGGCACGGGCGCCAAACCTTCGCGCACCAGCACGAAGTTGAGCGCGCTGATCAAATCTGGCGCCGTATCCACCAGGGTGCCGTCCAGATCGAAGACAATAAGCGGAGGAGGGGCCATCTTCGAAAGCGCTATCGGTCCGGAGGCGATCCTGCAAGGGGCGGATCGGGGCTGTGGATAGTCGAAACGGGCGGATTGCCGCTATTCGGCGGGGGAAAACGAGGCTAGATATGCCCGCGCAAGCGAAGGCCCTGGCGCGGTGCGCCCGGGGCCGGACATGAGGGGCATATATCCGGTGTCGATGAACGATCTGAAACGCCAGGCGGCGGCACGTGCGCTCGAGGAGGTGCGCGACGGCATGAAGCTTGGACTTGGTACCGGCTCGACTGCCAAGCACTTCGTCGAACTGTTGGGCGAGCGGGTACGCGCCGGTCTCCAGGTCGTGGGTGTGCCGACGTCGGAGGCGACCAAGGCCGACGCCCTGCGCTGCGGCGTCCCCTTGACGACGCTCGATGAGATCGACCGGCTTGACCTGACAGTTGACGGCGCCGACGAAGTCGATCCGGCGCTTAATCTGATCAAAGGCGGAGGCGGCGCCCTGCTGCGTGAGAAAATCGTCGCCAGCGCTTCTGATCGCATGATTGTGATCGCCGACGAATCCAAATGGGTCGAGACGCTGGGGCGCTTTCCCTTGCCGGTGGAGGTGATCCCGTTCGGGATCGCCGCGACCGAGCGGGCGATGGCGAGGGCCTTTGCGGAGTGCGGCGTTTCCGGACCGATGGCTGTCCGGAAGACACAGGCAGGCCACGTTTTTGTCACCGACGGCGGCCACTGGATTGTCGACGCCCATCTCGGTCGCATACAAGACGCCCGCCGCCTGGCGAAACTCTTGAACATCATCCCCGGGGTGGTCGAGCACGGTTTGTTCGTGGGTTTGGCCGGTATGGCGATACTGGCGGGCGCGCAGGGAATACGCGTTGTTGATCGGCCTTAAGCCGAAATCAAGGAGAGATCGGAATGAAAAGGGTTTTCAGAATGTTGCCGGCTGCGGGCGTCTTGCTCGCACTGACGGTGACGGCATTGCCGGCCAGCGCGCAGCAGGCGGCGCCAGCGCAGGGCCAGGCGCCGGCGCTGAAGCAGGCCAGCCCGGCGGCGATCGCCGCGGCCAAGGAAATCCTGGCCATGAAGAACGCCGCCGCGATGTATGCCAACGCGGTTCCGAACATCGTCCAGCAGACCAAGGACACGCTGCTCCAGTCGAACCTCAACTACCAGAAGGACCTCAACGAGGTCGCGGTGATCGTGGCGAAGAATCTGGCCGGCCGCGAGAAGGAGATCGGCGAGGGCATGGCGCAAATCTATGCCAACGAATTCACCGAGCAGGAGTTGAAGGACCTGGTGACGTTTTATAAGTCGCCGCTGGGACAAAAGCTGCTGTCCACCGAGCCCCGCGCCATCCAGTTCAGCATGTCCTATATGAACCAGTGGGCGCAGCACTTCGCCGAGATCGTCAACGGCGAGTTCCGGTCCGAGATGCGCAAGCGCGGCAAGCAGATCTGATCCGGCACCAAGGCAGGTCGAGGTTAGGGAATGGCAGATTTCGACGTCGACCTGTTTGTCATCGGGGGTGGTTCGGGCGGCGTGCGTGCGGCCCGGATCGCTGCGGGCTACGGCGCTCGCGTCATGGTCGCGGAAGAGTACCGCATGGGCGGCACCTGCGTGATCCGCGGCTGCGTACCCAAGAAGCTGCTCGTCTTGGGATCGCATGTCCGGCATGAGATCGAGGACGCCGCAGGCTTCGGCTGGACCATTCCGAATGCGACCTTCGACTGGCGGACCCTGATCGCCAACAAGGACAAGGAAATCGCGCGGCTGGAAGCCGCCTACACCGCAAATGTCGAGAAATCCGGCGCCCGCATCGTCAAGACGCGGGCGATGTTCGAGGACGCCCATACGCTGCGCCTGACGACCGGCGAGACGGTGACCGCAGGACATGTGCTGATTGCGACGGGAGGGGCGCCGAACCACGGCCGCACGATTGAAGGCATCGAGCATGTGATCTCCTCCAACGAGGCGTTTCATCTGCCCGAACTGCCGCGGCGGATCGTGATCCAGGGCGGCGGCTATATCGCGCTCGAGTTCGCCTGCATCTTCGCGGGCTTCGGCTCCGACGTCACGGTGGTCTATCGCGGCGACAACGTCCTGCGCGGCTTCGATGATGATGTTCGCGCCCATCTGCGTGGCGAGATGGAAAGGGAAGGCATCACTTTCCTGACCAGTTGCACCGTCGAAAAGATCGAGCGACACGGCGAGGAATACACAACGCATCTGTCGAACGGATCGAGCCTTGCTTCCGAAAAAGTGATGTTTGCGATCGGCCGGCACCCCAATGTCGCCAATCTGGGGCTCGAGAAAGCTGGCGTCGCCATCAATCCGGACAGCGGCGGCATCGCGGTCAACGAATATTCGCAAACGTCCGTGCCGCACATCTATGCGATCGGCGACGTTACCCACCGCCTCAACCTGACGCCGGTCGCGATCCGCGAAGGTCATGCGTTCGCCGACACAGTGTTCGGCAAGCGCGACGTCAAGGTCGATCACGCGGAGATTCCGACGGCGGTGTTCTCGCAGCCCGAGGTCGGCACGGTGGGCCTGACTGAAACGCAGGCGCGGGCGCAGTTCAGCCATGTCGACATCTACAAGGCGAGCTTTAGGCCGATGAAGGCGACGCTTTCCGGGCGCGACACCCGCGTCCTGATGAAGCTCGTGGTCGACGGCTCGAGCGACCGCGTGGTCGGTTGCCACATCGTCGGCGACGATGCTGCCGAAATCATCCAGGCAGTTGCGATCGCCGTGAAGATGAAGGCGACCAAGGCCGATTTCGACGCCACGATCGCACTGCATCCGACTGCGGCGGAAGAACTCGTGACCATGCGCACGCCGACCGCGCGCCATGTGCGGCAGGCGGCGGAGTAGTTCGGCGATCTTACCAGCTATAGCGGATCCCGGCGGTTCCCTTGGCGCCCCGGGCGCCGGCATTGGTCTCGCTGCCGACATCGAATTGATAGCCAAGCTGAGCGTAGACGCTCAAACTCCTGTCGAGCTTGCCGGTGAAGCCGACGAAGGCCTCCACGGTCTGCATGTTCTCCAGCAATTTGACCTGGTTGATTCCGAAGCTGGTGCTTTCCTCCGCATCCCAGCCGCGCCAGTAATTGACGCCAGTGTAAGGCTGCCAAAGCATGCCGTTGCTGCTCGTGAAATTCCACTGGCCGCGCAGGCCGACGCGCCCGATGGGGCCGGAGGTCGTGCCGAGCCCGATCGGACCCAAACCGTCATTGGCATCGTCGAAGGCGACCTGTTGCCAGATGATCTGGGCCTGCGGCTCGAGCACGAAGCCTGCACTTAGCGGCAGGGGGATGGGATAGCCCGTCTCGAGCGAGGCGACAAATCCGGTGCCGTTGACGGGCAGTCGCGCGAATTGCGTCGTCGCCTGGCCATTGTAAAACGTCCCCTGCAGGATTGCGTCGAGATACCAGCCCGTTGGACCGTAATGCGTCCAGTAGCCGCCGAGCGAATAGGCCTCGATATCGTTGGTGCCGGTATTGGTCAGCACATAGCCGGTGGCCGCCGAGTTGGTGACGAGGCCGGTCACGTTGGCGAAGGCCTGGCTATAGGCGAAGTAGACGCCCGCAGAGTCGCGGTGGCCGGCAATTGTGCTGCCGCGCCAAAGATCGATCCCGCCCTGGAAGCCGGCCAGCCAGCCATCGGTGCGTGGATCGGTGAAGGCCTGGTAGTGGCCGTTGATCTGCTGACCGTAGAACCGCAACCAGTCCGAGCGGCCCCAGCCATTCGGATCAGTGCTCCCGTTGAACGCCGTCATGGTATCGCCGATCCGCTGGTTGAGCGTGCCGAGCGTCGCAAGTCCCATCTGTCGGGCGATCGGCTGCACGGTCCCGTAAGTCGCAAGCTCCGGCCCGATGATGGGCCAAAGGCCGGGCGTCAATGTCGCCGGCGGCGGATCGGCCGGCACGACCGGGCCCGGCACTGCGAGCTCAGGCGGCGTGGACGGCGTGGGAGGCGGCGGGCTCGTGGTGCCTGGCGGGGTCGTTGGTGGGGGCCTCGTAGCAGGCGGACTCGTTATAGGTGGTGGGAAGGATGGAATCGACGGAGCCGGCAAGGGCGCCAGGGGCGCCACCGGGACCGGGGCCGGGAAGGTGGAGCGCAGGAACCAGTCCTGGGGCGCATTGCCGTTAACGCCGCCGCGAAACAGGAAATAGGTATAGGCGCCGCCGCGCACCTCGCCCAGCAACGAGAACGCACCGGGCGCCGTGGTGGCGTTGTTGAGCGTCTGTACCACCAGGATGCCGTTGGCGACCGTCTGATCGCCGGGACCGGTCGTGTTCAGAATCCTGAGCGCCGTCGAGCCGGTCGCCGTGCCGCCATTGATGATGACCAGCCTGTCGGACGGCGCGCTGTCATTACCCAGAAAGGTGTTGAGCGTGATCGTGCCACCCACGCCGACGTAGTTGGTCGCAGTCAGCGTCTTGTAGCTCGACAGTTGCGTCGGATCGGCGGTTGGCGGCGTGTAGATGATCTGGCTGGCATCGTTGGTGACGTTGGTTGCATTCGAATTGCCGGTCATCGTCCAGACGGTCTGTTGCGTGAGAGCGACCGAGCTGGTGCTGCTGGCATCGGTCGTGATCACACCTCGCAGGATCGAGGCCTCCGCGTCGAATGTCGTGTTGCCGGATGAATTCGTGGTGAGCAGGGTGTTGTTGTTCACCGTCGCGATGGTGTTGGTGAGGCTGATGTTGGCCGTCGAGGCCTGCACCGAGAAAGACGCGTCGGTGGCCGTGATCGTGCCGTTGCTGTAGGTCAGCGTGTTCACGCCGGGGTCGAAGAGAAAGCCGATGCCGCCGGCTCCCGAAGCCGTCACATCGGTGCCGGTCATTATCACGGTGCCGCCGCTCTGCAGCAGCCCGCCCGCGCCGTTGACGACCGTCACCGAGCCGCCGTTCGTCACGACGGTGCCGCCGCTTTGCGCATTCACCCCGGCGTCGCCCGCAGCTCCCGAGACATTGATGGTCACATTGTTCGCCGTGACTAGGCTGTTGGTCCCGATCGCCGCCAGTCCTGCCTCTCCACCGCCCTGGCCCGGAACCGTATCGGTGCCGCCGTTCAACGTGATCTGACCGTCCGCGGTGGCGACCGCGTCTGCGTCGCCACCGCCGCTGCCGACCGTCATGTTGAGATTGCTCGCTGTGATCGAGCTGCCGGCACCGGTCGCCAGGAGACCGGTATTGCCGCCTCCCTGCACGAAATTGATGGTGCCGCCGCTGGTAATCTCGACCGTTCCGCCGCCCTGCGCCCTGACCGCGACGTTTCCGGTGCCCAGTCCCAATCCCCTGGTGCGCGTGACAACGGGGCCGATTTGGAGGTTCAGGACATCGGCGATGATCCGGCTTCCCGTGCCGTCGGCGAGCAGTACGGACGGCGAGCTGCCGCTTGGAATCGTGATCGTTGCCGAATTGGTGAATTGGATCAGCGCGCCGTTCGTCGCATCCACCTCTGCGCTGCCAAAGCCGCCGGGCCAGTTCATGGTGACGTTGTTGAGAAGGATGGTCGCGTTGTTGGCGATCATGGCCATCGAGCCGCCGCCGGTATTCCCCAGCGCGATGTTGTTCGCGGTGATCGTGGCGCCGCTGGCTGCGCTCAAGCCGATACTGTCGGCGGTCACGTTGCCGTTTGCCGTGACCATGGCGCCGGTGGCGGCGCTGATCCCTGTTCCTCCGCCGATGGCGGTCACCGTGCCGGTTGGCGTGAGCGTGACGTTGGCGCTGTTCTGTGCGTTGACAGCTACCCCAAACCCGGTGCTGACAGGGCTGCTGATCACACAGGTCCCGCCATTTTGTAGAATGCTGCCGGGAGCACCCGAGGGGTTCGGGCTGCACGCTTGCGCGCGGGCGGTTTGCGGAGCGCCAATGAGAGCCGCAAAGATCAGGCCAAGTGCGATTGAGGAGAACGCAGCAGACCGCCGTGCGGTGAAGACCGCAACGGCTTTGCAGTTGCGTCCCTGATTGTACGCGGTTCGCGGACGGCGACGCTCCCCAAAATTCATCGCTTACCCCGTCGAGGTCGGTTGCCGTGCCGGCAATGAGGCAAAAGAGCCGTGTCGCGCCAGTTGGCCTGGACGCGCGAATTCGGAGCAAATGTTCAAATTGCATCGTGCCGATCCGCACAGGACGGCAGGGGCGCAAAAAACCCGGGCTCAAGCCCAGCTTGCAAATGAGCGAAGGCACAATCGCCGAAGGAATCGCCGCAACTGTGGCGATGCACAACCCGAGTCGATTCTTTTAGTTGCTGTCGCTCCTGGGCCACGCAGTGGACAACGACACTGACCTATCGCGGGGCCTCGATCTCGTGCTCGCTTCGAAAGCAGAAATCCCTCTATGGTTGCAATATCTGAAGACGCCCCTTTTGGCTGTAGTGAATGCGCAGCTTACGGCGGGCCGTTTCAGCGATGAGAATCAGCTTGTTGGTTACACAAGCTCAAGTAGAGGCGCAGCGTTGCGGCTATTCCCGCTTTTTTAACGGCTTCGTGGGCAGACTTCATCGGCAAGTCCAAATCGGCAAGTCCAATTGCCTGATACCACAACGCAGCAAGCCAACGACGGCATCGCATGACCTACAGAGAGCCCGGTCGAACGTTCAAGACGCCGATCCGCAGCCTCTCGCTCCTGGTCGGGGCGCTCACGGTGTTGCTGGTGGCCGCGCCGCTCGCGCCGACCTCCGAGTTTTTCACGCCGCTCTCGTATCTGCCGGTGCACACCGGGCTCGAGTTCGTCGCCATGGCGGTATCGCTGATGGTGTTCGGGCTTGGCTGGAACCTGCGTCGCCAGCCGCTCAACAGCCATATCGTGCTGCTCGCCGCCGCCTTTCTTGCGGTGGCTGTGATCGATTTCGCCCATGCCATGACGTATCCCGGCATGCCGCCGACGCTGGGCGAAAGCGGACAGCAGCTTACGATCGATTTCTGGCTCGCCGGCCGCGCGATTGCGGCGCTGGCGCTGCTCGCGGTGGCCGTGCTGCCGGTGCGCACCTGGCCGCCCGGCGCAGCGATCGCTGCACTGATCGTCGCGCTGATTGCGAGCGCGCTGGTGTGGTGGATCAGCATCGTTCATGGCGACTGGCTGCCCGCCTATATCACCGCGAGCGGCAGCCTCACTCCGTTCAAGGTCGATACCGAATATGTCCTGGCGGCGATCTATTTTATCTCCGCCCTGTTGATGCTGCGCCGACGCAGCAGTTGGCGGGATGCCGACATCTGTTTCCTTGCCGCCGGCGCCTGGATGCTCGGACTCGCCGAGCTGCTCCTGACGCTCTACGCCCAGCCTGGCGATTTGTTGAATGCTGCCGGCCACCTCTACAAGGCGGCAGCCTACGCTATGCTCTATCGCGCGCTGTTCGTCGGCGGCGTGGTGGCGCCGCAGGAGGCGCTCAAGGAGAAGGAGGCCGAGCTCGCGCACCTCGCGCACCATGATCCGCTGACGGGGCTGCCCAACCGTCGGATCATCGAGACGCGGCTCACGGCGCTATTGGGCGGCCCCGGCCGTGCGGAGGGCTCGTTGCTGCTGCTCGACCTCGATGCCTTCAAGAATGTCAACGACAGCCTTGGCCACGTGGCTGGCGACGAGCTGTTGCGGCTCGTTGCCATACGGCTGGAGCTTGCGCTGCCTTCCAGGACTCTGCTCGGGCGGATGGGCGGCGACGAGTTCGTTGTGCTGGCGCCCGATCTGTTTGACGACGCCGCTGCCGCTGCGCTGGCTCAGAGCCTGATCGAGGCGCTCAAAGCCGTCTTCATGCTGTCCGGCGGCCAGGAGATCTACATCGGAACGAGCGTCGGCATTTGCCGTTTCCCGCGCGACGGAAGCACCGTCGATCAGGTGATCCGCAATGCCGACGTGGCGCTCTATGAAGCCAAGGCCGCGGGCCGCGGCGGCTTCCGCTTCTATCGGCCCGCACTCACCGAAGCGGTGAACAGCCGCGTCAGCCTCGAGAGCCGGTTGCGCCGCGGACTCGAGCGCGGCGAGTTCCTGCTCTACTACCAGCCGCTGTTGAATGCGATCGACGGCCGCATTGCCGGCGTGGAGGCGCTGATCCGCTGGGCGCCGCCGGGCGAGGGGGTGATCCCGGCCGGCGCCTTCATCAAGGTCGCCGAGGACACCGGTTTGAGCATTCCGCTCGGCGAATGGGTGCTGCGCGAGGCCTGCCGCCAGATGAAAGAATGGCGCGAGGAGGGACTCTCGCTCGACACCATGGCGGTGAATCTCTCGCCCCAGCAGTTCCGCCGCCCGGACGTTGCCAGGACCATCGCCGGCGTGCTGGCCCAGGGCGGCCTTACCCCGCAGGCGCTCGAGCTCGAGATCACCGAGAGCAGCCTGATGGCGCCGGGCGCTGAGATCGAGGCGACGCTCACTGCGCTCAAGGAGCTCGGCGTCAAGCTCGCCATCGACGATTTCGGCACCGGCTATTCCTCGCTCGCTTATCTGAAGCGGTTTCCGGTCGACAAATTGAAGGTCGACCAGAGTTTCGTGCGCGACATCCCCGGCGATGCCAAGGGCATGGAGATCTGCGCCGTTGTGGTCAATCTCGGCAAGGCGCTCGGACTTGAAGTGCTGGCCGAAGGCGTCGAAACCGAGATTCAGCTGGCGCATTTGCGCAAGCTCGGCTGCGACTCCGTGCAGGGCTATCTGCTCGGTCGACCCATGCCGGCCGCGGAAATGGCCGCGCAGTTGCGCGGCAATGCAGCGGCGCTGCGACGATTGCAGCTCATCGTCGCCGCCGCCGGAGCGGGCGCGCCGCCGGTCCTGCGTGGCCCAAAGATCGCTTGAGCGGAATTCGGTTGTCTGCACATCCTGCGGCCACTACCTGTTTGGCAGGATAAGGTTCGTAACGGTTGGCGGGCGGCTGCCTCCATCAGGGCTTCGCCAGGGTCGCAGCGGGGATAGATGGCCAGATATCTCATCACCGGAGGCGCAGGCTTCGTCGGAGCCGAACTCGCCGCATCGCTTGCAGCTCGCGGCGACGAGGTGCTGGCATTCGATCTTCGGAGCAGCAGCAAGCTCGACGACCTGATGAGGCGAGAGCAGGGGATTTCCTTTGTCGCCGGCGAAATCGTCGAATGGCCGGGCATCGCTTCGGCGTTGCAGCAGTTTCGGCCTGACGCCCTCATTCATTGCGCGGCGATCGTCGGCGTGCGTGCCTCGCTCGACATGCCGATGCAGACCATGCGGGTGAACGTCGAGGGCAGTCTCAACGTGCTGGAAGCGATGCGACTGTTCGGCGTGCGCCGGATGATCCACATATCGTCCGAAGAGACCTACGGCGATTTCCAGTCCGATCTCATCTCCGAGGATCATCCGCAGAACCCGCTGATGGCTTACGGCGTCTCCAAGCTCGCGGTAGAGCACCTCGGCAGAAGCTACGCGCGGCGTTACGGGCTGGAATGCCTGAACTTGCGCACCAGCTGGGTTTACGGGCCGGGCCTGCCGCGTGCGAGGGTGCCGAACACGCTGATCGATGCGGCCATCGCCGGCCGGCCCCTGAAAATGGCGAACGGCGCGGACTTTCGCGTCGATCATACCTATATCGCCGATCTCGTGGACGGAATATTGCTGGCACTCGATCGGGCCGAGCATCCATTCGACGCCTACCATATCGCATCCGGCGCCGCGCCGAGCCTTGCGGAGATCGCTGCCGTCATCAGGGATATCGTGCCCGACGCCGATCTTTCGCTCGGCCCCGGCACGATCGATTTCGTCCCGGGCCTGCCGGCCTGGAAGAAGGGCGCGCTGGACATCACCCGGGCCATGACAACGCTGGGTTATCATCCCCGCTTCGATATCCGCGCCGGAATTGCCGCCACCGTCGAAGCATTGCGGGCGCAACGCGCGTCTTGAGACCGGGACCGCAAACGCTGTCAGCCATCACTGCGGATGGTGCTTGCCTGCAACTTGCGCCTGCCACCAAATGAAGAAAGGCGCGCCAATGACTTCCAGGGCCGTAAAGCCGATGAACGGGATCGGCGGCAGGGCAAGAAAGATCATCGACAGCAGGCGGCCAAGGCCGCCAATGAAAACCATGCCCCAGAGCACGCGAAACAGCACCGTCTGCTGTTCGATCCTCGGAATCAGCCAATAGAGGGCAATTCCCAGGCCCAGCCAGACTCCAGCGAAGAACCGGAGATTGCTGTCGAGGATCGCATTGGCCGGAATCCCGCTGTTGGCGTAGATTGGATCGCTCAGCCCGAACAAGCCGATGATGCCCGTCGCAATCGGGATGAGGCCAAGGATCGCCATCGCGATCTGCAGCCTTCGCTTGTTCATCGCTTCCTCCGGTTTCCCGTCGCGCTTCAGCCGCGTGGACAACCTAAAGGTCTGTCTCGATGGGCCTTGCAGACGAAAAGGCAGTTCTCGCGAGCGGGGCGCCGAATTTCATGAATATCCGGTCTAGTGGCGGTGGAGACTCGCCTCGGTTCGAAGCCGGTGACAAAAGGCGTCCAGCAGCTTCTGGACGGCCTCCACGTTGGCAACCAACTGCTCGGCATTGGCACGGTGCTTTGGATCGGCCGCCTTGCGGAGTGCTTTGACCTGATTCAGTCGCTCCCGACCCGTGGCGGCTCTGCTCTCGGCAAATTCAAGCTGCCCTGGGTCGTGATTCAACTTCTCCAGCTCGGCGACCAGAAAATTGATGATCGCTTCTCTCTTCTCCGGCGCGAGAAGAACGTCCGAGTTCAGGATTCCAAGGTAATGATCAATGTTTTCGCGAGCAACGAACCGATGCATGATCTCTCCGCTCGCTGCAAGGCCGAGGGGAAGGATGACTCTGGAAAAAGGATAGCCGGTTTGCGCGCCGGGAACCAGTTCAAAACTTCCGCGGCGTGGACGGTGTTGCGATCACTTTTTCCAGATGCGCCAATGCGTGGGGCCTACATCGACCCATTTATTGCTGCCGGATTTGAGCCAGCCGGCTGGAATGCGGCGACAGGGAAAGACAAGCGCGTGGGGTCCCTCCTCGTCGATCACCGCCAATTCGAGATCGACGTCGTAGGGCGCATTGTCGATGGGCTGCCATTCCATTACCGCATGATTGGGCGGTCTTTGACCGGTTTCCTTGATCGCCATCAAGGGGCCCGCCCGTGGTTGGCACGCGCCGCTACCGGCCGTCTCCCCAGATAGAGCTCCCAAACGTGGGCGCCGAACAGGCCGACGCTCGCCAGCGCAAGCCAGATCATAATTGCCTCCTTTCGCTGCTGTCCGGGAAGTAGTGAAGGAGGCCGGCTCCCGAAATCTGGGTGATTTGCTTAGGTAGTTTCCCGCAAGGGCGAACCACCCCAAACTGGGACGTGCGGGCTTGCCGACCACCTTTTTGGGTGGATCGATCGGGTCGCTGGCAAACCCGACCCCGGTGCATGACGGGAGCCTTGCGTCGGCGGCTTTTGGCTAAAATGCTGCACCGCATTAGGAAACATCCGTAGTTTTCTGGGCTCGCGCTTCGCAATACCAGGGACGCATGGGACGTCACATCCTCTTCAAATGTGCGAATACCGGCTTGAGCGTGCAGCATTGGCTGGAAGACGCGGCGGATAGCACGCCCGAAAGCGACTATCAGTCCGTGGTCTGCCCGGCCTGCACCCGGCTTCATTTCATCCACCGAGAGACGGGCAAGCTGGTGGGCGAAGACTAACGCCGTTCAGGTGAACGAGCCCGTCGCCACCATGGTCCTTCTCAGCAACCAGCAACTTGTTGATCGTCTCCCGCCGGACACGGGCTGAGATCGTGGACGATCGTCACGGGCGAATGTGCAGCGGCCGACTATCGCCTGCGCGCATCGCACTTCGCAGTCGAGGCCTCGAACACCGCAATACAGCGATCAAGCTTCCACAGCTCCATGTCGTTTGCGTCCACCAATTCCTTCGTGCAGTCTCTTGCTGCCTGCTCGTCGACGCAGTGAAACTTGGCCACGCTGATGATGCGGTGATCTCCATCCAGGAGGTAGGCTCGGTAATACGTCATCCGTGGATTCCGCTCTCAAGCCCCTAGCCAATGTTTATCTCAGGCAATGCAAGTGGCTGCGTTGATGAAAATCAACATTACGGGAACTGCCGGCTCAGCACACCGGGCACAGCTCGCCCGGCGCACGCAACGCCGCGCTATCCAGATTCAGCAGATGCAGATCTGGCAGCTCAAGCGAGACGCGCAGCTCCGTTCCAATTGTTGGCGATGATCTCACAAGGGGAGAAGGCGGGGACTTCGTAGCCAAACCCATTCAACCAAAAGTCATGCTGTCCTCAATGCGCCATCAATAACGGCAACTCCGCGTGCTCCATGATGTGGCTGGTGGCGCCGCCGAAAATCATTTGTCGCAGCCTGTTCCGTGTGAAGGCTCCCTTGACCAGCAGATCGCAGCCGTCCGCCCTGGCTGCGGCGAGGACCGCTTCCCCGGTGCTGCGGCCATCCAGCTCAATGCTCACGGATTCGGCGGCAATTCCGTTGTACCGCAATTGCCTGCGCACCTGATCGGCTGATGGACCCGGCACGTCCTGTCCTCCGACGACCGTCAATACGGTCACGCGTCCTGCAAGGCGCAGCAATGGCATCGCCAGAGCGTTGGCGCGGGCCTGCTCGGTGCTGCCGTTCCAATGGATCATGATGTTGGTCGCGATCTGTCTCGGAGCGACTGGCGGCGACAGCAGAACAGGCCGGCCGCTCTCGAACAGCCCCGATTCGATCGCACGTTTGTAGAGGCCGGGCGTATCGCCATCCGGCCTGCTCATGACGATCACGTCGAACGCGCGGCCATGGGTGCCGACAAGGTCTTCGCCCGGCGGCACCTCGGCAAACCAGCCGAACGAGGGTTGGTCCGTGATCGTTCTCGCGGGAGCGACACCGTGTTCTCGCATGAAGGTCTCGAACAGCTTGCGGGCTTCGGCCGTCTCTTCGTCGCGCCGCGCCCGGTAGGTTTCGATGGAAAAGCTGGTGGCGAGCTCCACCACCACAAACTCGGGGACACCGAACCACAGTGGAACGCCCTCGATATAGGCGCCGGTGCGCTGCGCGAGCAGCAGGGCCGTCGCGAGCGTGGCTGCCATGCCCTGGGTATTTTGGGTTGGGACCAGGATCGTCTTCATCGTCAGTTCCCCCGCTCGTCGCAGATGCACGAAACTCCGATGCAGCCGCGCCGCGAAACGCATCCCGGGCCTCGCAGGAAAGGTCCGGGAGATGATCTCACCGGCACGTCGCTTCAGTCGTGCGCGCTGAAGCGGCCATGCAGCGCAGCCGGATTGAGCCGCTCAAACTGCGCATGGCTCAGATGAAGCAGCGTCTCGTGGTCACCGGCTTCCATGTAAATCTCCGGCTGCGTCTGGATGCTGTCGTCGACGATGACGTCGAGCCCATAGCATCCGCCGACGGCGGGAACGGCGCCGTGTGTACAGTCGGCGAACAGCCGATTGACCTCGTGTTCGTTGGCCATGTCGATATCGTCACCGAGCCTGGCCTTCAGCTCCGCTAGCCTCAGGTGGTGCGATGCCGGCAGGACCGCGAGCAGGTAACCGCTGTTGCGCCGCAACAGGATGGCCTTGGCAAGGCGATCGCCGGAGACGTGGCATGCCTCCGCCGTGCGGGTGGACGTCAGGGTGAGTTCGTGCAGGATTTCGTCGTACTGGATGTTTTCAGCAGCCAGATACCTGCGCAGTATGGGAGAAACAGACATAGCCCGACCTCCGGTTCGACATGCAACCATCCACCGTGGTCTGCGGGCCCCGCCGCACGATGAGCGGCTGCGTGGTTGTTTCGGCCGAGCATAGGTGCTGTCGCGGGGCGCCGCAATTCGTCATTCACTCGCAAAGCTCTTAAAGCGAGCCGCATGAGGTGGCCCATCTTGCGGCGCCGCAAGTCGGCTCCCTACCTGAAGGGGAGGTGCCGTGGCCGCCATGGCCGCCATGGCCGCGGCATGAGGGAGGCGGCGATGAATTACTTGCGAACCGCGATTCTGCTGGCAGGCCTCACAGCCCTGTTCATGGTCGTCGGCTATCTGATCGGAGGCCGCACCGGCATGATCGTCGCGTTTCTGATTGCCGGCGCGACCAACCTGTTCGCCTATTGGAATTCGGACCGTATGGTGCTGTCGACCTACGGCGCCCAGGAGGTGGATCGGCGCTCTGCGCCCGAGCTCGTCGAGCTTGTGGCCGAGCTCGCCGGCCGCGCGGGACTGCCCATGCCGCGCGTGTTCGTGATGGACAACCCGCAGCCCAACGCGTTTGCGACCGGCCGCAATCCGCAAAACGCCGCGGTGGCTGTGACCACCGGATTGATGCAGTCGCTGAGCCGGGAAGAGCTTGCCGGCGTGATCTCCCACGAACTGGCGCATGTCAAACATCACGACACGCTGCTGATGACCATCACCGCGACCATTGCCGGCGCGATCGCGATGCTGGCGCAGTTCGGCATGTTTTTCGGCGGCCATCGCAACAACAGCGGGCCGGGCGCGATCGCCTCGATCGTCATGATGATCATGGCGCCGCTCGCCGCCATGCTGGTACAGATGGCGATCAGCCGTACGCGGGAATACGCCGCCGACAATCTCGGAGCGCGGATCGCCGGCCAGCCCATGTGGCTCGCCTCCGCTCTGGCGAGAATCGAAAACGCCGCCCATCAGATTCCGAACGTGGACGCCGAGCACAATCCCGCGACCGCGCACCTGTTCATCATCAATCCGCTGTCGGGCCATGGCGTCGACAACCTCTTTGCAACCCATCCGTCGACCGAGAACCGGATCGCGGCGTTGCGTCAGCTCGCTTCCGAATTCGGGGCTCCCGGGGCGGGGCCCTGGGGGCAGACCCAACCTGCCGGTTCTGCTCGCAATCCCTCAAGCAACTCGCCGCCATCCCGCGGGCCATGGGGGTGAGGTGCGGATTACCAGCGGACCAGTGGATTGATCGCGAGGGATGACGCCGGAATGAGCCGCGCGCTGGTTATCCTGGGCCTGATCCTCGTCGCCGCCGGACTGCTCTGGCCGGTCATTGGCAAGCTCGGGCTCGGCCGGTTGCCGGGTGACATCTATATCGAGCGGGAGAACTATTCATTTTATTTTCCACTCATGACGTCGCTGCTGGTCAGCATTGTGCTGAGCGTCGTCTGGTGGCTGGCAAGCCGCTAGCGGATGATCCGGAAAGCTGTGTGGCGGTTTCTGAAAAGATCATGCTCATCAAACGCCTGAAGCGCGGTGGCGACAACTGATCCCATCGCGCTTGGCGTGGTGGCTCTCCTCATTTCGGCTGCGGGTCCATCACGAGACCTTTGAACCAAAACGACACCACAAACATTGATCTCGAGTGATCCGTCGAATCCGAATTTCGCTCGAGAGCGTGTGCCGCGAAATCACGCAAACTTCGGATTCGGGACACCAGAGGGAAAAGTTCCCGATTGGCTGATTCGGTCGAACGGCGTTAATCTCGGAAATGCAAGCTGGGGTAGCGATCAGACGGGACGCGCATGACGATTGGTCTCCCGAACCCGAGGCGCAAGCAGACCCGGCTGCGGCTTTCGCATCTTGTCATTGCGGGTCTGGCTGCGCTGGTCGGGACGGGTGATCGCGTGAGCGCCAAGAGCGGCGGGCATGAACGCTCGGTCGCCTCGATCGAGACGCGGGCCGCCGGTCAGCCGGTCCTGGCCATCGTTTCACTCCAGCGGCAGCGGATTACGGTCTATGACGCCAACGGCTGGATTCTGCGGGCGCCGGTGTCGAGTGGCCAAAGGGGGCGCGAGACGCCCGCGGGAGTCTTCTCCATCATCCAGAAGGAAGCCGAGCACTACTCGAACCTTTATGACGATGCCTACATGCCCGACATGCAGCGCCTCACCTGGTCGGGCATCGCGCTCCACGGCGGTTCGTTGCCGGGATATCCGGCCTCCCATGGCTGCATCCGGATGCCCTACAATTTCGCAGAGCGCCTGTTCGGCGCGACGCGGCTCGGCCTGCGGGTGATCGTGGCGCCGAGCGATGTGGCGCCCATCGAGATAACCCATCCAGCTCTGTTCCGGCCGAAGCCGGGTTCCAGCGAGCTGGCGGCCGCGCGTACCGCGGAGGCGGACGAGGCGGCCAAGAAGGTCGATCAGGCGAGGCTCGCCGCCGGTACGGCCTTCCGCGAGTCCCTGAAGCCAATGGTGACGGTGCGCCAGGCAGACTTTCAGAAGCGTCGGGCCGAGGTGGAATTCGCTACCGCTGAAGCTGCGGTCGGGTCGGCAGACACGCCCGAGGCCAAGCAAGCGGCTGAGGATGCCAAGACAACGGCCGCCGCCAAGGTCGCGGAGCTGGAGGCGCAATGGGTCGCCGCCAAGGCCGAACTGCAACAGAAGCAGGATGCGCTGACGGCTGCACGTGATGCTGTCGGCGCCGCAGAGACCGCGCGGTCCACGGCAGCCGATGCCGCGCGCCAGGCCGCTCGCGCCCTCGAGCCGGTGTCGGTGCTGATCAGCCGCAAGACCCAGCGGCTCTATGTACGGCAAGCCTTCGAGCCCATCCTGGAAAGTCCGGTCACGATCCAGGATCCCGATCACCCGATCGGCACCCATGTCTTCACCGCCATGGGGCAGGCCGGCGATAATCTCCGCTGGAGCGTCGTCTCGCTGGAAGGGGCCCATGTACACGGCGGCACGGTCGAGGCCCGAGCCGGGGCTCCGGGGCGCAGTGGCCGGGACGTTGAGCAGGCACAGGCGGAGCCGGATGACGGTGCAAAGGCCGCGCTCGACCGGATTACCATTCCGCAGGATGTCTTGGACCGCATCCCGGGAATCATGCCGCGATCTTCCCTGATCATCACCGACGAGGCGCCGAGTTCGGAGACCGGCAAGGGTACGGATTTCGTGGTCCTGCTGAGCGGCGAGCCGCAAGGCGGAATCAAGTTCCGGCGGCGCGCGCCGGCCGCCGAACGCGCCAAGGCGGCAGAATTCGGCTATGTGCGCCCGCGCGAGCGCACGCCGTATTGGGGCTCGCCTTACCCGGCGCCGTTCTCCACCTGGTAGGCGGGTGTCTGCCGCAACTTGCGCCTTTCGACGGCCCCACTGTCTCCGGGGCGTCATAATGCGCCCGCAATCTTGACAGCTATTGGCGCTGGCGGCTCAGCAATGTGCGGTGCCGCCAGGAACGCTCGAAGAACGCGCGCAGGGTTGATGGCGGCTTGCGGCGGGGGTAAGGGCTGGTCAAAGAGGTGGGCGTTGCTACACTTGGAGCGACGCTTGGGGGAGTCACCATGAACACGCCGCGCCCGTGCAACGTACTCATGCTCTATCCGCGCTTTGCCGCGGACTCCTTCTGGAGTTTTGCCGAATCCTGCAAATTGATGGGAGTTCGCCGTCCCGCAGCTCCGCTTGGCCTGATTACCGTCGCCGCGATGTTGCCCGCCACCTGGACGGTGCGGCTGATCGATTGCAACACCGCATCGTTCGCGGACGACGATCTGGCCTGGGCGGACCTCGTCTTTACGGGTGGAATGTTGCCGCAACAGGCCGACACGCTGCAGCTGATCGAGCTTTGTCGCTCAAAGGGCAAGCCGGTCGTCGTCGGCGGCCCCGATCCCACCTCCAGCCCGCACATCTACGCCGGAGCCGACTTCCAGGTGCTCGGTGAAGCCGAAGGCGTCCTTGATGCGTTCGTCGCGGCTTGGGAGAGCGGCGCCAGATCTGGCGTCTTCACCGCGCCGAAGTTCCAGGCCGACGTGACCAAGACGCCGGTGCCGCGCTTCGACCTGCTCAAATTCGAGGACTACCTTTATCTCGGCGTGCAGTATTCGCGCGGCTGCCCCTTCACCTGCGAATTTTGCGACATCATCGAGCTTTATGGACGGGTGCCGCGGACCAAGACGACGGCGCAGATACTCGCCGAGCTCGATGCGCTCTACGAGATGGGATACCGTGGCCATCTCGATTTCGTCGACGACAATTTCATCGGCAACAAGAAGTCACTGAGGCTGTTTCTTCCTGAGCTGGCCGCCTGGCAGCGCGCGCACGACTTTCCGTTCGAGTTTTCGACGGAAGCCTCGGTCAATCTGGCCGATGATCAGGAACTCTTGAGATTGATGGGCGAGGCCAACTTCTTCGGCATTTTCGTCGGCATCGAGAGTCCGGACCCGGCAACGCTGGCGGCGACGAAGAAGAAGCAGAATACAAGGCGCAACATCGCCGAGAGCATTCATACGATCTACGGCGCCGGGATGCTCGTCACCGCGGGCTTCATCGTCGGCTTCGACACCGAGACGGTCTCGATGGCCGATACCATGATCGAATTCATCGAGGAAGCCGCCATTCCCGTCTGCATGGTCGGCTTGCTCTATGCGTTGCCGAACACGCAGCTCACGCGTCGTCTCGCGCGCGAAGGCCGGCTGCATGCCAATCACGATCGGGGGCCGGTGACCGGCGGCGATCAGTGCACCGACGGCATCAATTTCGATCCGATGCGTCCGATGCGCGACATCCTGATGGATTATCGGCAAATCCTGGAAAGCGTCTATGACCCTGCCGCCTATGCGAGCCGCATCGACCGCTTGATGGAGAGGCTCGACCGCTCGCGGCAGCGTCCCGAGCTGCCTGCCGGCGACATCCGCGTCAAGGTGCGGGCGCTGGAGACCGTGCACAAGGTCGTTGCCGCCATTCCCGAGGCGCGCGAGCCGTTCTGGCGGACCTTCCGCAACTGCGCCGGTCGAGACTCGTCCTCGGCGCGGATCGTGGTCGCCATGATGGCGGCCTATGCGCATCTCGGGCCTTTTTCGCGCCAGGTGATCAAGGCCATCGATGGCCGTCTGGCCGCCTTGGATGCCGAAGCATCGGATTCGATGGCGATGGCCGGGAGCATGGCCTGACGCGCCGCCCCGGCCGACAGCCTAGTATTGATACCAACGGTACCGGCGGTACCAGGGCTCCGGAGCGCGCTCCCGCACTACGATCGGGCCGTAGTGGCGAGCCCGGTGAAAGAAATACGACCAGTTCGCCGCCGGATAGATGCAGGTCCACGGCGATTGCACGGAATTACCGCTGGGATCATTGTACCAGGTGAAGCCGTCGCTGCACCATGTCCCGTAGGTGTGAGCCTGGGCGAGGCCGGGCCTGCCGAGCAGGCTGACCGCCAGCACGGCCATTGAAACTGCAACCATCGTTCGCCTTTTCATTTTCATTCTCCAAATAGAGTTTGAAACATGTCGTCGCGCGCCGGTTAATCGGGCGGGCTCAACGCTTGGCCCAACCGGTTCCAAGAACGATAGATTGGTGACAATTTCGGGGCTTGCAGGAGGTTCAGATGAAAGCAGCGCTGCTGTCACTGGCGCTCTTTGGCAGCCAATTGACGACACCGGTTTCCGATCGCGTGCCCGAATTCAACGTCGATGCGTTGTGCAAAGCGAGATCGGCCGACGACAGGGCCATGAGGCTTCCCGAATCGCAGAGCATCGCCGATTGCGTGCGCGACGAAAAAGCCGCCAAGCAGCAGCTCGGCACCCTCTGGGGAACGACCTCCCGTCCCATTCGCGATCGCTGCAAGGGCGAAGTGCTGTTCTCCCTGCACACCCGAAGCTATCTCGATCTGGTCGCCTGCATCCAGATTGCCGGCGACATCAAATCGACGTCGGGCGGCTCGAAAGATGCGGGCAAGAATAGCAAGACGAAATAGTCTGCGGCACCTCGTGGACATGGAGCCATGCGCGGGCCCGATCCCGTTCGCGTGCGAGAGCCGTTATTTCGATTGATCGTCTTG
>CAYVVB010000566.1:0-2882 GCA_964454955.1 uncultured Bradyrhizobium sp.
GTGCGGCTTGGGCGCAAAGGCGTAGTTGCGGCGATCGCCAAACACGTGGCGCTGGACGTTGCCATGCTCGTCGACCCCGTCGGGCACCTCATCCAGCGGCAGGTTCGGAATGGCGGCCAGCGCCTCCTGCAGCTCCTCATCCGCGGTCCTTGCGGCGGCCTCGAGCTGCGGCAGGGTGGTCTTGAGCTTGGCGACCTCCTCCATCAGCGCTGCGGCACGCGCATCGTCCTTCGCTTTCTTGGCCTCGCCGATTTCCTTCGAGGCCGCATTGCGCCGCGCCTGCCCCTGCTCGGAGGCCAGGATCGCCGCGCGGCGCTTCTCGTCGATCGCCAGCAGCGCGGCCGACAACGGCGCAAGGGAGCGCCGCTTCAAGCCGGCGTCAAAGGCTTCCGGGTTCTCGCGAATCCACTTGATGTCGTGCATGACCACTTTCCCGTCATGGCCGGGCTTGTCCCGGCCATCCACGTTGTTGCACCGAACTCGCGCCTCGACCGTCATCCCTGCGCAAATGGCTTCGCCATTGTCGCTCGAGGTGCGAGCGAGAGCGAGCCTCGAAGAATGAACGGCCCCCCTGCCGCCACCGGGGCCGTCGCCCTTCGAGACGCTTGCTCGCGCAAGCTCCTCAGGGTGACGGTGATGGTTCGGCGCTCGGTGCAGTCCAGATAGACGACGCCTTAGACCAAGTCGCGGAGGCCCGGGTCAAGCCCAGGCATGACGGAATATAGCGGATACAGCGTAATGGTGGAGTGACTGCGCCCTATTCGGCGGGGTTTGCCGCCGGCGGCGTTCCTGCCGCCGCGCGCTCTGCGGCTGCCTTCTTCTCCACGATGCGCACGGCGATGATGGAGCCCTCATAGAGCGCCAGGAGCGGGATCGCGAGCGAGGACTGGCTCAGCACGTCGGGTGGCGTCAGGACAGCGGCGATGATGAAGGCAATCACGATGAAATAGCGCCGCTTGCTGCGCAGCATGTCGGAGGTGATGATGCCGACGCGCCCGAGCAGTGTCAGGATGACCGGAAGCTGGAAGGCGATGCCGAAGGCGAAGATCAGCGACATCATCAGCGACAGGTATTCGCCGACCTTGGGCAGCAGCGCGATCTGCGCGGTATCGGCGCCGGCGGCCTGCTGCATGCCGAGCGAAAAGCGGATCAGCATCGGCAGCACCACGAAGTAGACCAGCATCGCACCGAGCAGGAAAAAAACCGGTGTCGCGATCAGATAGGGCAGGAACGCGTTGCGCTCGTGCCGGTAGAGCCCGGGCGCGACGAATTTGTAGATTTGCGTCGCAACGATGGGAAAGGAGATGAAGCCGGCGCCGAACAGCGCAAGCTTGAGCTGGGTGATGAAATATTCCAGCAGCGCGGTGTAGATGAATTTCGAATTCTCCGGCCCCGCGACCCACACGAAGGGCCAGACCAGCACATTGTAGATCTGCTTGGCGAAAAAGAAGCAGAAGATGAAGGCGATGCCGAAGCCGAGCAGCGACTTGATCAGGCGGGAGCGCAGCTCGATCAGGTGATCCAGCAGCGGCGCCTTGCTGGCCTCGATATCCGCATCGGTCATGACGCTTTGGCGTCCTTGAGGCCTTCTTCGGAGGCGGCTGGCGGCGTGCCTTCCGGCGCCGCGGCGGGCTGGTTTTCGCGGACGATGGCGAGCGGTTCATTTGCCCCGTGGGCATCCGTGTCCACCGCGATCTGCGGCGTCGAAGCCTCGGAGGTCTCGGGCGCGGCCGGCGTCACCGGCGGTTCGGCCGCGGGCGTCGTTGAGGTCTGCGCCGGATTGTCATCGATCCGAAGCGACTCGGTGACGTCCTTCTGCAGCGAGGTGAGCAGGCCTGCCTTGGAAAAGCCGCTGGCCGCTTCCCGCACCTCGTCGAAGCTCTTCTTCAGGTCGGCCATCTCGGCTTCGCGCATGGCTTCCTGAAACTGGCTCTGGAACTCGGCGGCCATCTTGCGCGCCTTGCCCATCCATTGCCCAAGGGTGCGCAAGACTCCCGGCAGCTCCTTCGGGCCGATGGCAATCAGCGCCACAACTGCGATGAGGACAAATTCACTCCACCCGATGTCGAACATCAAAATTTCCGCTCACGCGAAAACGTCTCGGCCCGTTCCGCCGGATCGAGAGGCCGCCCGCGCATTCCCTGGGACGTTCTTATCAGACGGCCTTGCTGCCGACATCCGGTCGCGCAGCCGTCGGCTGCGAGGCGTTGTGATCGATGCTCTTCATCGGCTCGGACTTGTCGGCGGTCTTTTCGTCGTCCTGCATGCCCTTCTTGAAGGCCTTGATGCCCTGCGCGACGTCGCCCATCAGGTCCGAGATCTTGCCGCGGCCGAACAGCAGGAGGACAACTGCGATCACGACGATCCAGTGCCAAATGCTAAGTGAACCCATCCTGCAACCTCCACAAACACGAAATGGCCGGGACCCGGCCTGATCTTGACCGCAAACGTAGGCTCGGCGGGTGTCAAAAACAAGGACTTAGGCTGCGCTAAATCGCAGTCCGCGCGAGGCTATTTGCGCCACGTCAACCGTGGGCACTCGCTCTCCACGCAGGCGGGGCGAGTGAACCCGGCGCCTAGCCCTCGCCCCCTCCGCTTTCCGGTTCGGGCGCCGTTGTCAGCGTCAGTTCCAGATCGCCCGGCTCGAGCGGATCCTCGTCCTCGCGCAGCGCCGGATCGTCGGATGGCGTCGGAACGGTGAAGCCGGTCGGCAGGCGTGTGTCCAACATGCCCGTGCCTTTCAGTTCTTCCAGCCCCGGCAGGTCACCGAGCGCCTCCAGGCTGAACTGCGACAGGAAGGCCTCCGTGGTTCCGAAGGTCAGCGGACGGCCCGGCGTCTTGCGCCGGCCGCGCGGTTTGATCCATCCGGTTTCGAGCAGCAC
>CAYVVB010000567.1:0-5791 GCA_964454955.1 uncultured Bradyrhizobium sp.
AAGGATTTCGACCGCCGCGAGCGCGGTGATGAAAAGCCCTGGCGCAAGCGGGACGATCGCCCGCGTGAGGAGCGGAAGGATTTCCGGAGCGATCGCGATCGTCCGCGCAAGGATTTCGACCGCCGCGAGCGCGGTGATGAAAAGCCCTGGCGCAAGCGGGACGATCGCCCGCGTGAGGAGCGGAAGGATTTCCGGAGCGATCGCGATCGTCCGCGCAAGGATTTCGATCGCCGCGAGCGCGGTGACGAAAAGCCCTGGCGCAAGCGGGACGATCGGCCGCGTGAGGAATGGAAGGGTTTTCGGGGCGACCGCGACCGTCCGCGCAAGGACTTCGACCGCGGCGAGCGCGGGGATGAAAAGCCGTGGCTCAGGAGTGACGACAGGCCGCGCGAGGGGCGCGGCGGCGAGGAACGTCCCCGCTTTGCGCGCGGGCGTGACCGGCGCGAGAACGAAGAGCGGCCCAAATTCAGTCGCCCGCGTTTCGAGCGGCGCGAGCAGGAGGAGGAGCGCTTCGCCAAGCGCCCGGCATTCGGGGGCCGGGGCGCCTATCGCGAGCGCAGGGCCGATACCGACAGGCGTCCACCGCGCGAAGAGGCGCGGCCAAGGAAGGCCGGGGAGCGGATTGCGAAGGTGCTGGCGCGCGCAGGCCTGGCCTCGCGCCGCGACGCCGAAGAGTGGATCGTGCAAGGGCGCGTCAGCGTCAACGGAAGGATCATCAACTCGCCCGCGCTCGATGTCACCGCCAACGATGTCGTCGCGGTCGACGGCAAGCCGTTGCCGGCGCGTGAGCGGACGCGGCTGTTCCTGTATCACAAGCCGCGCGGGCTGATGACGACCCATGCCGACCCGGAGGGACGGCCGACCGTGTTCGACAATCTGCCGGAGGGTCTGCCGCGGCTGATCAGCATCGGCCGGCTCGATTTCAACACCGAGGGGCTGTTGCTGCTCACCAATGATGGCGGGCTTGCGCGCGTGCTGGAACTGCCGGAAACCGGCTGGCTGCGCCGCTATCGCGTTCGCGCCCATGGCGAGGTGACGCAGGCGCAGCTCGATGAATTGAAAAACGGGATCGAGGTCGACGGCGTGAAATACGGGCCGATCGATGCGAGCCTCGAGCGCGAGCAGGGAGCCAATGTCTGGCTCGTCTTTGCCATCCGGGAAGGCAAGAACCGCGAGGTGCGCAATGTGCTGTCGCATCTCGGGCTCGAGGTGAACCGGCTGATCCGCATCTCCTACGGGCCCTTTCAGCTCGGCGAGCTCACCGAGGGCGAGGTTTCGGAGGTGAAGACACGGGTGTTGCGCGAGCAGCTCGGCGAAAAGATCGTTGCGCAGGCCGGCGCGGATTTCGCGATGCCCGCGCCATCGGCAGATGATGACGAGAGGCACGAAGCGCCGCGCGGCAGGAAGCCGTTCAAGCCGTCCGGCAAGAGCGCGCTGATCGCCGACCGCAAGGGCCACCGCGTGTTGGTCCAGCGTACCGGCAGCGAGGAGGCCCGCGCTCGTAACGAGGCGGAGGCCAATGGCTACGGTCCGCCCCGCCGCCCGAAGCGCGGTTATCATGGCAAACGGGATTTCAAGCCGCGCGAAGGTTGATTCCACATGGCTCGATCGCAACTGCCAAGCCCACGCGCGGCGTCATGGCCGGGCCCGTCCCGGCCATCCACGAAAGGCCACAGCAAGAGAGGCGTGGATGCCCGGCACGAGGCCGGGCATGACGGAGATTCCTGATGCGCGTCGTCGGCGGACGTTTGAGGGGCCGCAACCTGGCGTCCCCTGCCTCGCGCGACATCCGCCCCACGGCGGATCGCTTGCGCGAGTCGGTGTTCAACATTCTTGTTCATGCCTACGGCGATCCCATATCGGGCGCACGCGTGCTCGATCTGTTTGCGGGCACCGGTGCGCTGGGGATCGAGGCGATCTCGCGCGGCGCAGCGTTGGCGCTGTTCGTCGACAACGGGGCGGAGGCGCGCGCGCTGTTGCGCAACAATGTCGAGTCGCTCGGTCTGGGCGGTGTGACGAAAGTGTTTCGCCGCGATGCGACCGATCTCGGATCAGCGCATCCCGTCGAGCCGTTCTCGCTCATCTTCCTCGATCCTCCCTACGGCAAGGGCGAGGCTGAAAAGGCCCTTGCGTCGCTGCGCGCCGGCGGATGGCTGACGCCGGGCGCGCTGCTCGTGGTGGAAGAGGCGAGGGCCGCAGGCTTCACCGCGCCGGAAGGTTTTGCGGAGCTGGAGCGTCGCGCGTATGACGATACGGAGTTTGTGTTCTTGCGGGCGGGTGCTGCTTAGGCCGTAGGGTGGGCAAAGCGAAGCGTGCTCACCATCGCGATCACTGAAAGAATGGTGAGCACGGCGCCCTGCGCCTTTGCCATCCTGCGATCCGCGACTACTTCCTTCCGAACAGGCGCTCGATATCCGAAAGCTTCAGCTCGACATAAGTCGGCCGGCCGTGATTGCACTGGCCGGAGTTGGGCGTTGCTTCCATCTCGCGAAGCAGCGCGTTCATCTCTTCCGGCTTGAGCCTCCTGCCGGCGCGCACCGAGCCGTGGCAGGCCATGGTCGCAGCAACATGCATCAGGCGGCGTTCCAGCGGCAGCGCCTCATCCCACTCGTCCATATGCTCGGCGAGATCGCGTAAGAGCGCGCCCGCATCGATCCGGCCGAGCAGCGACGGCGTTTCGCGCACCGCGACCGCGCCGGGACCAAAGGACTCGACTGCCAGTCCGAACGAGGCCAGCTCATCGGCGCGCGCCAGCAGCCGTTCCACGGCGGCTTCGTCCAGTTCGACGATCTCGGGGATCAACAGGATTTGCCGCTGCACGCCATTTTCGGCAAGCGAAGCCTTGAGCCTCTCATAGACGATGCGCTCGTGGGCTGCGTGCTGATCCACCACGATCAGGCCGTCACGGGTCTGCGAGACGATATAGGTCTCGTGGATTTGCGTCCTTGCCGCGCCCAGCGGCCGGTCGATCAGATCGGCAGGTGGCGCCGCATCGAAGCGCACATCGGCGGTGGGCGCGCCGACGTCGAAGGCGGTTTGATCCGGTTCGCCAAAGGCCGGCGCCGCCGCGCCTGCGAAGGTCGGCAGCGGTCCGGTCGGCAAGGATGGCGAGCGCCGCCAGTCCCAGTTGCCGGGGCGCGGGGCGAAGGCCTGTCGGAAAGACGCGATCGCGTCGGCCGCGCCACTCGCCGCGGTTCGCCTGCCCTCGCGCGCAAGTCCCTCCTTCAGCGCATGCACGATCAGCGCGCGCACGAGGCCGGCATTGCGGAAGCGCACCTCGGTCTTGGCGGGATGTACATTGGCATCGACCTCGCGCGAATCGAGCGTCACGAACAGCGCAACCACGGGATGGCGATCGCGCGGCAAGTAGTCGGCATACGCCGCGCGCACCGCGCCCAGGATCAGCTTGTCGCGCACCGGCCTGCCGTTGACGAACAGATATTGCCCCAAGGCATTGGCGCGGGTCAGCGACGGCGAAGCGGCAAAGCCCTCGACCACGACGCCCTCGCGCTCGGCGCGCACCTCGATGGCATGGCCGCGGAATTCCGCACCCAGGACGTCGCCGAGCCGTGTCAATCGGCCCGCAGCTCCGGGCAGCGCCGCGGCCCAGGTGACCGGCGCGCGCTCTTCGCCGGCCAGCGTAAAGGCGATGACCGGGTGCGCCATCGCCAGCCGCCGCACGACCTCGCGGATCGCCTCGGCCTCGGTACGATCGGTCTTGAGGAATTTCAGCCGGGCCGGGGTTGCGTAGAAGAGATCACTGACCTCGACGCGCGTACCCTGGCCGAGCGCGCCCGGCGCCGGCTTCGACTTCAGCCCGCCCTCGACCGTGAGCGACCAGGCATGCGGTTCGCCGGCATGGCGCGTGGTGATGGAGAGTCTCGCCACTGCGCCGATCGAGGGCAGCGCCTCGCCACGAAACCCAAGAGTGCGGATCTGCAGGAGGTCCTCATTGTCAAGCTTGGACGTCGCGTGGCGCTCGACGGCGAGTTCAAGATCGGCTGCGGTCATGCCGCCGCCATCATCGGTGATGGCGATCCGCCGCCTGCCGCCGCCATCGGTGAAAATATCGATGCGGCTCGCTCCGGCGTCGATCGCATTTTCCACCAGTTCCTTTATGACGCTGGCCGGCCGTTCCACCACTTCGCCGGCGGCGATGCGATTGATGACCTGTTCGGGGAGCTGGCGGACGGGCATGGATTCGGTTCGGATTCGAGATGCTGCGCATTGTAAGCACTGCGTCGATAAATGCATGCGCTCCAAAAGCAAGCCCATTGAAGCTGGGGATGAGCCCAGTCTATCACATTGAGGATATTGACGTTCGATGCAGAGGCCGAACGACGGTCCCGCGCAGTGCCGCCAGCATTGTGAGGCCGTGCGGCCGGGTATATGGTTTTGAAAAACAACAACAGGACGGGAGGAAACCATGTGCCATTTGTTCGCGCATCAGCCGCAACGCGACTATGAATCCCAGACCCGATCGTTGCGCATAGGGGGCCATTGCACGTCGATTCGCCTGGAAATGTCGTTCTGGGACACGCTGGAGGAAATCGCAGCGAAGCAGAACATGAGCCTCGCCAAATTCCTCACGACGCTGCATGACGAGGTTCTCGATCATCATGGCGAGGTCAAGAATTTTGCCTCGCTGTTGCGATGCTCCTGTCTGATCTATCGCGCGAGATGCCTGCCAACCGTCGCCGCGTTTCAGGACACGGCAGCACCACCGATCCTCGATGCCGCCGAATAGCGCTTCGCGCGGTGTGCTCATCAGAGCGTCCGATGGATGCGGCCCTGCGCTTGGGCAAGGCCGCATACGCTCTTGTTGGGTCAGATCTCTCTTTTCTGCATCGCGCCGGCGATGTAGTCGGCTTGCCGGATCGCCAGCGAAACGATCGTGAGCGTGGGATTGCAGGCTGCGCCGCTGGTGAACTGGCTGCCATCCGACACGAACAGATTCTTGATGTCGTGGGTCTGGCCGAACTTGTTCACCACGCCGTCCCTTGGTTTCTCGCTCATCCGGTTGGTTCCCAGATTGTGGGTGCTCGGATAAGGCGGCGTCGGATAGGTATTGGTGGCGCCGATCGCATCATAGACCGCGGCCCCCTGTTTGTATGCGTGATTGCGCATCGCGATGTCATTGGGGTGGTCGTCGAAATGCACGCTCGCGACCGGTAGGCCGAATTTATCCCTGGCCTTCGGATCGAGCGTGATGCGATTGCTTTCCTGCGGCATGTCCTCGCCGACGATCCACAGGCCGGCCATCCTTGGGTAACCTTCGACCGCGCTTGTGAACGAGCGTCCCCAGGCTCCCGGATTGAGGAAGGCGGCCAGGAAGGGCAGGCCGAGCGAGAGTGTTTCCATCTCATAGCCGCCGACGAATCCGCGATTGGGATTGTTGCGCGACTCGTCGCGGATGATGCCCGCCATGGTCGTGCCCCGGTACATGTGGACCGATTTTTCGAACACCGCATAAACACTGCCGGTCGTGTGCCGCATATAGTTGCGCCCGACCTGACCCGACGAGTTGGCAAGCCCGTCGGGGAACATGCTGGAGGCGCTGTTGAGCAGGAGACGCGGGCTTTCAATCGAGTTGCCGGCGACTGCCACGACGCGCGCCTTCTGGCGTTGCACGGCGCCGGTTTCGTCGGCATAGACCACCCCGGTCACCTTGCCGCTCGCATCATGCTCGATCTTCAGAACCATGCTGTTGGGGCGGACTTCGAGATTTCCCGTGGCCTCTCCCTTGGGAATTTCCGTGTAGAGCGTCGACCATTTCGCACCGGATTTGCAG
>CAYVVB010000568.1:0-12170 GCA_964454955.1 uncultured Bradyrhizobium sp.
CGACTTCATGACCGCACACTGGGCGCCCCTGCCGTATGACTTCCTCGGCAAGGTGTCTAACAGAATTATCAATGAGTTGCGTGGTGTTTCTCGTGTCGTCTATGACATCAGTGGCAAGCCGCCTGCCACCATCGAGTGGGAGTGAATTGACGAGCTTCGGGGACTATCGCTAGCTATCGAAAAACTGACGCAACGTGTTGATTTAGAAAGAAATACTTCGCGGAAGCTATCGGTGGCTATCGCCGGCCAGCAGAAAAAATTGACGGTAGAGCTG
Organism: uncultured Bradyrhizobium sp.; assembly: GCA_964454955.1. Lineage (GTDB taxonomy): Bacteria > Pseudomonadota > Alphaproteobacteria > Rhizobiales > Xanthobacteraceae > Bradyrhizobium. Next base: position 275 of record CAYVVB010000568.1, read on the forward strand.
ACGGTAAAAATCGAGGCCGGATTAAGACACTCCCGTTCACTATTCAGACTTTTACCGTCTTTGACGGTAAAAGCCTCCTCGGGAAAGCTTGTTTTATGGGGCTTTCCGGGCATCAGCAGGTCTCCAGGTCCCTGACGGTAAAACCTGACGGTAAATCCGTCAAAGCCGGAGGAAACCTCGATGCTGACCGACGCTGCACTACGCAATTTCAAGCCTAAGTCCAAGATTTATAAGGCTTCTGACCGAGACGGGATGTACGTGACGGTATCGCCTGGCGGCACTGTCACCTTCCGCTACGACTACCGCCTCAACGGCCGCCGCGAGACGCTGACCCTCGGGCGCTACGGCCCCGGCGGCATCTCACTGGCGATGGCGCGCGAACTGCTCCTGGACGCGCGCAAAGCCGTGCTCAAGGGCACCTCGCCTGCGCTGGAAAAGCAGCGCGAGAAACGCCGGGTGGTTGCCATCAAGACCTTCGGCACGGCGATGGACACTTGGCTGGCCAACGCAAGGTTGGCCGACAGCACGCGCGCCATGCGCAAGCACATCATCGACCGGGACATCCTGCCGGTCTTCAAGAATCGCCTGCTGACCGAGATCCAGGCCGAAGACTTGCGGGCCTTGTGCAACAAGGTCAAGGAGCGCGGGGCGCCGGCCACCGCGGTCCAGATTCGGGACATCGTGAAGCAGGTCTATGTCTACGCCATCGCCCACGGCGAAAAGGTGGACAACCCCGCCAACAGCGTGGGCGCGGCGTCGATCGCCACCTTCGTCCCAAAGGACCGCGCCTTGTCGCCGCTGGAAATCCGACTGTTTGTGCAACAGATCGAGTCGGTGGCGACCTATCCCACCATCAAGCTGGCACTGCGCCTGATCCTGCTGACGCTGGTACGCAAGAGCGAACTGATCCAGGCCACTTGGGATGAGATCGATTTCGAGAGCAAGACCTGGACGATCCCGAAGCAGCGGATGAAGGGACGCAACCCGCACGTGGTCTATCTGTCGAGCCAGGCGCTCGACATCTTCGTGACGCTGCACGCCTGCGCGGCCGGCTCAAGGTTCGTTTTTCCCTCTCGTTACGACGCCGAGCGGTTCATGTCCAATGCGACCTTGAATCGGGTCACGCAGCTCATCGCGGAGGCGGCAAAGACCAAGGGGCTGCCGCTGCAACCGTTCACCGTCCACGACTTGCGCCGTACCGGCTCGACGCTGTTGAACGAAATCGGCTTCAACCGCGACTGGATCGAGAAGTGCCTGGCGCACGAGGACGGGCGTTCCTCGCGTTCGGTCTACAACAAGGCCGAGTACGCCGAACAGCGGCGGCACATGCTGCAAGAGTGGGCCAACCTGGTCGATGCCTGGGGCGGCGGGCAGACCTACGTGCCAACGCTGTTGCCGAAGAGCGTAGTCGTGCCGGCGTTGAGCGCGGTGGCCTGAAATGGCGGCTAGGTTGTCACTTGACAACCTAGCCGATCACCCCGATACTGGAGGTCGCTGATGGCCCGTTCCCCTCACCCGAAGAAAGAGGTCGAGGAAGCTCTCAGGCATGCCGAAGGGCAGGGCTGGCGCGTCGAAGTCGGCGGCAGCCACGCCTGGGGGCGGATTTACTGTCCGTACAACGACGAGGAATGCCGCTGCGGTGAGTTCTGCATCACCAGCGTATGGAGCACGCCGAAGAACCCCGGCAACCACGCCCGCGCGTTGCGGCGTGTCGTGGACAACTGCACCACGCATCGTCAGCAGCGCGAGGCTGATGACGATGCCAAGGAGTAGCGCGATGGAATACACCTTCACTCTGAAGTACCAGCTTGCCGATGATGACCGCGACCCGGATGCGCTGGTCGAGCGCCTGGGCGAAGCCGGCTGCGACGATGCCTTGGTCGGCATCGGGCAGCCGGGGCGCCTGGCGCTGGAGTTCACCCGCGAAGCGGCCAACGCCGGCGCCGCCGTGCGCAGCGCATTGTCGGATGTGCGCCGCGCGGCGCCGGCGGCCAAGCTGATCGAGGTGGCACCGGATTTGGTCGGCCTGACCGACGTGGCTGAGATCGTGGGCGTATCGCGGCAGAACATGCGCAAGCTGATGCTGGCCCATCCGGGCAGCTTTCCGGCGCCGGTGCATGAGGGCAGCGCCTCGATCTGGCATTTGGCGGACGTGCTGACCTGGTTGCAGGCCAAGGGCAGCTATGCGCTGGCCAAGGACGTGCTGGACGTGGCGCGGGTGGCTTTGCAGGTGAACGTGGCGAAGGAAGGCCAGCGCTTGCCGCGCTCGGCGTCCAAGGAACTGCAAGCCTTGGTTGGATGAGAGCCGTAGCCCGGCGTCATTCCTCACTCGAACCCGCCCGAACAGGGCGGGTTTTCCGTTGGTGGACATCCGGCTTGGAGACACGGCCGCGAGGTGCTTGCTTGCGCTGCTCGATCCACGCTTCCACTTCGGCCAAGTCCCACACGACGCAGCGCGGCGTCAGGTTGAAACGGCGTGGAAACTCGCCGCGGCGTTCCATTTCGTAGATCGTCGTTTCGGCCAAGGGAACAATCAGCCGCAGTTCCTGGCGGCGGATGGTGCGCCGGAAGGGAAGGGGGCTTTTCGGAAACTGCGGCAGCGCCTCGTAGGCTTCCGTCCCCGGCAAGGGGAGCGCATTAGATGTTTGCGATAGCTGTTCCACCTCGGACTCCATGAGTACGCCGCATGGAGACATGGTGGAGTTCAGTACCTATCGGGACAACTTGCTGCGGCGTAGAAGGGCGAGTCCAGTGTGCGTTACGCCTTTGGCGCCCCTGTTGGCCGTGAGGCAGTCACTTTCCGACTGGCGTGCACAGCCAGGACGTTCTGCACGAAGCGTATGCCTGTTGTCCGTGCACTGAATGCGGTAATCAGATACTGGCAAAGGAAAACGGCCGCCGTAATCAGAATGCGTGTCGCATCAATGCCGATGAAGTACATGGCAACAGGCAGCACAGGCATCAGCAATAGCGACATTGCCGCGATGTCGCGGAACAGCAGATAGTTCTTGTGGCTGTCTGCGACCGAGGGGTCCGAATCGACCTGTTTGTACAAGCCGTACCACTTGGCGTTCTGTTCGCGCGGCTCTATGGGAAACGCTCCGACGTTCTTCTTCAATTTCGCCAAGTCAATGCGGTGATCCGCTGGTGCGTACACGGAGAACGCGCGCGATCCGGGAAGCGGGAACTTGACGCGCCAGAAAACCAACATGGCTTTGTGGTCAGCCGAGATCAGCGACGACAGGATCAAAACTGGAATCGGCAGCAGGACCGTGAGGCTGGTTCGGACGGCCGCGATGGCGGTCGGCGTCAAGTCTTGGATCGCCGTATGGAAGGCGAGCACCAGGAGGATCAGGACATCGAGGACAAGCGTCGCTACGAGCCACGCAAGATTGCGACCCTTCAACGTCTTGCTGCTGTAGTCTTTGGTGTCTCTCATCCGTTGTTCTCGGTGTAGATGTCGAAGTTGCCAAATTCATCGACGACAAATTGAATCCACCCATCACGCCGCGTCGTCAGTACATGCCGCTGCTTGCCTGTTGTCCTGACCGAAACGCCGTTCGGCCAATGATCGACCACGCGCTGGCGGTACGTCTGCGTCATGCGCTGCGTGTCGTGAACGATCGCCTTGTCGGACATCACGATGGCGCGAGGATGGATGTAGTTAAATAGCGCCTCACAATAGCCGTTTTCGCGTCCGTGATGAGAGGCCACGAGCACGGTCGTCCCGGCCAACTCAGCACGAAAGTCAGGCTGCTCCAGCAGCGCGAGCCAGCCGTCCTCCTCAAGATCGCCAGGGAACAGAATCTTGAAGGTGCCGAACTTGAAGAACGCGACCAGGCTTAGATTGTTCGTGTCGTAGAAGCGTGGCGTCGAGTTCCAGAATGTCTTCACCGTGATGCCACCCATGTTCTGATCGAATGGGGTATCGACCGGATAGACATAGCTGGCGTGAAGATCCAAGTATCGCTGGATGTCGTCGGTCAACTCGCCGCTGACTTCCTTGATGATCTTCATCACTTCGGGCGACACGCTGCGGTTGCGAACGAAGGTGGAGACCGCGATTCCCTCACGCCACAGGTTGTTCAGATCGCTGATGTGATCGAGGTCTGCATTGGTGACGAACAGGTAGTCCAGCACGCTCCGCTTCAAGTAGTGCCGGATATAGGTGCTCGGTTTCCAGCCCGTGTCATGGTTATGACCGGAGTCGATCATGGCGAGCCTGCCTTCGTTACCCAGGGACGAGCGATGCGTGAGCATGGCACATGCGCCATGCTGCACATCCCATATTTTCAGAATCATCTGTCCGGGCACGTCACTTCACCGCGCCCTGAAGGACTTGAAGATCGTGCTCGCCGACGATGAGCTGGATGGCCGGCAGCCCGTCGTCGGACATCCCCAGCGCCAACTGAATGAGTTGCACCAGATCGTGCCCGCTGGGCGAGGCGGAGTGACCGGGAGGATGGCTATGCCATTCGCCGATGTAGCTGACCATGCCAGCGGTGCGCACGCTGGCATCCTTCACCGCTTCGGCCAGGCCGGCGATGCCGCGCTCGAAGGAATCTCGACTGGCTTTGCTGTCGGGCGGCGCTGGCAGGCCGGCAACGATCACCACAGCTTTGATGTTGAAGTCGTAGTAGCCGAGCAGCACGCCGCCGGTCTCGTTGGGAAAACCCCGACGGCGTAGCTCCCGCAGTTGTTGTTCGACGCCATCGTCGATGAACACGTCCAAGTCGTCGAGCGAGATGCGTCTTTCCGGCAGAACGGGGACATCATGCACGGTGATAGCACCGCGCATCGGATCTCGTTGCCACGCGCGTATGAGAGCGTCCTTGTTGGTCGTCGCGGCCTGAACTTGTTCGGCCAGTGTGCTTGCCTGGCCCAGGATGCGCGAATACGGCATTACCGCCGAGATGTCGCGGCAACTCGCGCCGCTCCAGAACGTGTTGGTGTGACCGCTGAGGTGCGTTCTGCCCCAGTCCTCCTGAATCAGGGCGCGGTAATACTGGGCTTCGAGCGTGCGCAGGCGGTGCGCGCGTTCGGCATCTTCCACAAGCAGCACTGCCGCGTTGCCGTCGGGTGTGATGAACACCGAGCAATGGCGTGGCAGCGTATCGGCCCCACTTGCCGCACGCGGATATTCGAGCGTTGTCGAGGCATCGACGACAAGACTCGCGGCGGCGAGCGCGTGCGCAACCGACTCCAACGAAAGGTCGGTGGCATCGGCGACGATAGGCACGACTTCGGTCGCGCCTTCCGTCGCAGCAGCGTGCAGGCCGGCGACGACCGTCGCTTTCGTCTCGCCGATGTGCTGCGTATAGGCGGCGTGCCTTGAGAGGTTGTGGGGCTTGATGTGATCCTTGTCGATGACCGTCCAGCGTCCCCAACCGCTGCGGCCCCATAGGTTGAGCAATGCGCTGCCAAGCGATCCGGCGCCGATCAGGACGGCCGCCGGACCTTCGTCGAAGATGCCCGACTGGCGTCTCGCGGCCGCTGCATCGTTCTGTACCAGCACGTCCATCGGCAAGACGGGCTGGTTTTGCCACGCCGTCGAGGGCTGCTGGTTCATCACGTCCTTGAAGTAACGCCCTTGGTGTGTCAGCAGCGCGCCGGTGGCGACGCCGAGTTCAAGTGCGCCGATCGGCACGAGGAACGCCCGGTGCGTGATGCCGTCGGGTTCAGCGTCGGCGCTTCGTTTGATCGGGATGTGAAGCAGGATGACCGTGGCCTTGTCATCGGCCGAAGCGGCAGCACCGGATTCGCCAACGCCGTCTTGCAGCTTTGCTCGAAGCGGCGTGATGAGATCCACATTGCGCTGTGTCAGCAGGTCTGCCAACTGCCCGAGGGTGGCGGGATCACGCTCAACGAAGCCGTGCACGATGGGCGGCAGCGTCAACTCGATATGAGCAAAGGTCTTTGCTTGCGGCGCACCTTTCGAGATCGGTTGCAGAAAGCAGGTGAATCCTTGATCGGGGCGTTCTTCCTGCCGCAGCACCATGAAGCGTAGCTCAGGGTTCTTGCGCAGTTCGGCCAGATTCCACGGCAGGACCAATTCGTACTTGCTGGCGAAGAACAAGTGCTCAACCGGCTGGTCAGCCGGGTGCAGCTCGCCACGAGCACTCTTTTCCAGCCACCACTGGATGCGGCGCAGGAACGCCGCAGGTGTCCAAGTGCGCAACACGGCAGCAGGTGGATCGAAGTACAGGCACAAACTGGCCGGCGCACCGTGTACGCCCTGATTCTGGTGCATCAAAATCGGGAAGTCCTGACGCAGCGCCAAGACCTCGATCAGCCGCTTGGGGTCGTTGGGGACGCATAGCGCCAAGCGTTCCCGGTAGCGGATGCCGACTGGATTTTTCGGCGGGATGCCGTCGCACTCGACTTCGACGATCAGACATTCGAGTGTTGCCGCGCCATCTGCGGAATGCCGCAGAAGCCGGATCAACGAGTAGTCGCGTTGTCGCTGGACGGCATCGAGCAACGCGCGCGCACGCGGAATGGTCAGTGCATCGGCGCTTCCGACCTCTGTGACATTTACCAGTTCGTGGTACGCATCGGTCATCAGCCAGCTCGCGGAGGCCTCGACGCCAGGATGGCCGGCGCGCCGATGGTTGCCGAACGCTTCCAGGTCACGCCGGCGCTGCCGATCTCGAAGATGATCGGCTCGGGCTTGTTGGCGTTCGGCTCCTCCATCGTGACCAGGAACTTGCGCCCGCCGACTTCCTTCAAGTAGCGCTCATACGCCTTGCGGGCTTGGATGTGCGGCGGTTGGACCTGCTCATACGAATCCTTGACATCCGGGATCGGCTTGCTGCAACTGACGATGTATGCATCGGATTTGCCCATCAGCAGCAGGTCCTTCACCAGCGGAGTGGGGACCGTTTCGTCCTTGCCCTTGTCCTCATTCAATGCGCGATAGCTGCAATGATGCGGGATGTTGAACAGGTCCCATGCCAGGCGATCATCGTTCTTGTGGTAGCGCGTCGTGCTAACGATGTCTTCCAGATCGCCGTATTCCGCGTCGCCGACCTCCAGATAGTCGTAGGTAGAGCCGTCGGCATTGAAGCGCACGTTGAACACCAACGCGGCGCTGTTGCGGATGATGTCGCCGTCGTCGCAGTGCTTAATGAACGGGGAGTGGCAGAAGAACTCGACGCCATCCTTCGTCAGCGTGAAGCCGGGCACGATCGTGCCGGCGTCGATAAAGAGGTGATCGCGCGCGGATGCCGATTCGCCGCGGGCTTTCAGCAGCGGTTCCAGCCAATCGGCCAATGCTTGCGGCTTCGAGAAGACGAGGATGTCCTTGCCCTCCAGTAGACGGTGCCGTGCCTCTTGGCGAAGCAGGACGTATTCCTCGGTCTGATGATCGTTGTCCGCTTCTTCAAGCAGCATCGCCGCCGGCACCCACAACTCTCGAATCTTGATTCGACCGTCACCGTGGTACTTCTTCGCATGCTGCAACTCGAAGAACTCGGTGCTGCCTTGGATGTGATCGAGGTCGGCGTGCGTGAATGCGACGACATCGAAGTAGTCGCGGTTGGCGGCCTTCAAGTCTTCCTTCAGCCGAGCCTTGAGGTCGATTTCCGGTGTGTCGGCGTCTTCCGCCTTGTCCCGGTGGCAGAAGTCGAACAGAACGCGACGCCCCTTCGACAGGACGATTTGGGTCGTGTCGCCATTACCGACCGGATAGAAGATGACCTGATGTACGTCTGCCACAGCACTTTCCCCTTTGATTGGGATGGGTGGCAGGTTGTTGGAATTAGCACTCTGCCGCCGAGAGTGCTAACACTATATCCGGGGTCACGGGAGGTGTCAACACACTAGATGTAGCGTGTCAACTGCCGTTTGTCCTGTTTTTGGTCGCCTGCCGGAGAGCACGTCGAGGGACGTCCCGGCGTTCCGCCGTCGGGCTCGCGGGCTGCGCCCCGCGCCTCGTGCCGAGTCGCGGCCATCCGGCTTTGATCCCTGACGCCTTCGGCCCTGGTGGGCCTGCGCGCTCCGCTTGCTGAGGAGCAGGGTAGTGGGGCGGTCTTGCTGTTCCCTTCACCGTATCACGGCGGTCTTGCCGTCAAGGGCTGCGCGCGCTATGCGCGCTGGCGTCCTGGCGGCCGGCTTCGCCCCCTGACTGCTGCGCTGCGCCGTGCTGGCGACGGTTCTGGGCAATTCCGCCCGTGCAACCGGAGATCGCCATGAACACACTCATCACCGACGAACAACGCTTCCTGCTGCTGGCCAACGGCCGCGAATCACTTCAGAACCCGGGCTTCGATCCGGCACCCGTGGTCAAGCTGTTCACGCCGGACGCCGGCGCGACCTGGCTGCTGACCGAGATCGACCCGGACGATCATGACCACGCCTTCGGTCTGTGCGACTTGGGCATGGGGACGCCCGAGCTCGGCTGGGTCAGCTTGCAGGAGTTGGCGATCGTCCGGGGAAAGCTCGGCTTGCCGATCGAGCGCGATTTGCACTTTTGCGCAGAGAAGCGCCTGAGCGCCTACGCGCGCGAAGCATGGCACGCCGGGCGGATCGTCGTGTGACCTGGCAAGCGCGTCGTCCTTTGGGGCGACGCGCATTTTTGGAAGGCATGCACCATGCGACTCATAGAGCGCAGTTGCAGATCGAACAGCGCGCCTTCGATGCGAAAGGACACTCAGCAACGTGAGCGTCGTCGCTAGACCGGGAATAGTGACTCAAGTCGCATGGACATCCACTCAAATGCTTCCAGAGGCGTTTCATGTGCGGGTGCTGCCGTCTCGGGATCAAGTACCGCTTTCAGCAGATATGTCGCGTTCTCCAGTCCTGCGCTTCTTGATCCAGCCTTAAATTGCTCTGCGGCTTCTCTGAATCGAAGTATGGCTGCGGGGTGCGTATTTCCCCGTCCTAACTCCGATTCATTCAAGAACAACCATGTCAGCGCGACCGCGATCATGAGAATACGGAACTCGCGCCGAAGCCCTTTGCCGGCGTTGTCCAGAATCCACTTTGTGGCGAAGCCATCAGCTAAATATTCCTGCCGAATGCGCAAGCTGTCCGGCACGAATTTCTGGTCTTCGTGGTAAACGTGCGCGACTTCATGGAGCAATATCCAGCTAAGCGCTCCCAAGTAAACATTGTTGATACGCCATTCATTCGAGTCTTCCTTTGGACTCTCAAGCGGCGTCTCCAGATTGTCCGGCCAAGGGCGATCAGCGTGAAAGAGCGATCGCGCGAACGCAATGTATTCGCCGAGATGAAGTGCAGCGCAGTATTCGCCTATGTCCAGGACGGATTGCCTGTCGAAATCGGTAGCACGTTGGCTCCGAGAAGCGATGTCCATAACATGAAAGGCCGTGTAGGCCAGGCACCATAGGCTGGCCTGTCCTGCGGCGGTCAGGTAGATGGCCTTGTCTTGTGGTACTGCAAAAAAATTCGCAGGTTGGTCGCTCCACGAGATTGTCCATTTCTCGGCCCCAAATATCTCTGAGGCAAGTTCGTCTTGGCGCTCGGGAGCAATATTCATCGGTGCGCGCTGCGCCATCTTGAACAACCATTCCATCGCGGCGCCTGTCGTCGTACTTGCCATCATGATGCGCTCAATATCTCTGTGGTTGGAAATGCCAGTCTACCTATAGCTGCTTGCGTCCCGGCGTTCCGCCGTCGGGCTCGCGGGCTGCGCCCCGCGCCTCGTGTCGAGTCGCGGCCATTCGGCTTTGATCCCTGACGCCTTCGGCCCTCGCGGGCCTGCGCGCTCCGCTTGCCAAGGGGCAGGGCAGTGGGGCGGTCTTGCTGTTCCCCTCACCGTACCACGGCGTTCTCGCCGTCAAGGGCTGCGCGCGCATGGCGCGCTGGCGTCCTGGCGGCCGGCTTCGCCCCCTGACTGCTTGCGCTGCGCCGTGCTGGCGACGGTTCCGGGCAATTCCGCCCGTCAACCGGAGCACGATCATGTCGCAACTGTCCTTTTCCTCGTTCGAGTCCGCATTGCTGGTACGCGATGCGCACGGGCGCTATCTGCCGGCGTCGGCCGACGACATCCTTGAAGCCGCGCGCCAGGTCATCGACCAGAAGATGCAGCGCGGCACGCTGTTCGATTCGCCGGCGACGGTGAAGACGTACCTGCGCACGAAGCTCGCCGGCTTCGACCATGAAGTCTTCGCGGTGCTGTTCCTCGATTCGCGTCATCGCTTGATCGACTACCTGGAAATGTTCCGCGGCACGATCGACGGCGCTTCGGTTCATCCGCGCGAGGTGGTCAAGGAAGCTCTGCGGTGCAACGCGGCGGCACTGATCCTCTCGCACAACCATCCGAGCGGAAGCCCCGAGCCAAGCGCGGCAGACCGCGCGCTGACTGCACGGCTCAAGCAGGCACTGGACCTGGTGGACGTGCGCGTGCTCGATCACGTCATCGTCGCCGGCGACACCACGGCATCCTTTGCCGAACGCGGCCTGCTTTGAACGAAGGGGGCTTCGGCCCCCTTTTTGCCGCGTCCGCTGCCGATGCCTTCACGCCTGCGGCGCTACGCGCTGCCGCTTGCACTCCAGGGGAAAGCCCTGCGGGCTATCCCCGCCGCGCTGCGCTGCGCTTGGCGCCCCTGCAAGTCCGCCGCTCCGGCTGCGCCGGCGCGGCGCGGCCTTCGGCCCGGCTCCGAGATCCGCGCCTGCGCGCTTCGCTTGCGTGGTGTCTGCGCCAACGCAGCGGCCGTTGCCTGTCGATCCGCCTTTCCTGACTTCATCACCTTGTCCGCGACTGTAGCCCGCGGCCGTGTGCCGTCAAGGCGCGCAGGGCCGTGTCCTCGGCTGCGCCTGCGGGCCGCACCAACCCTGCGCTTGCCTCCTTGACGGCCCCCGTCCGCGCGCTCCTGACCGTCGCGGGCGATGAACTCAGGAAAGACGGTGGCAACGAGGCCGGCCCAGGTCTCCGCGCCGACCCCACCGGAGAAGCCGAAAGGCGGGCTCCGAATCTAGGAATCCGGTGGGGGTTTTCGACAGCAACCCTTGTCAGGAGAACGACCATGCAACTTGCTTCCCGCTTCGCATCCCGCTCCCCGGTGCTGCGCTCGGAACATCCCTTGTCGGATGACCAGATTCGCGCCGTAGCCCCGTCCATCTTCGCGGATGCCCCGCACGAAAGCCGCTCGGAACGGTACAGCTATATCCCCACCGCCACCGTGCTGCGCGAGCTTCGCAGCGAAGGCTTCGAGCCTTTCATGGTGACGCAGACCCGCGTGCGACAGGACGACCGCCGCGACTACACCAAGCACATGATCCGGCTGCGCCACGCCAGCCAGATCAACGGCCGCGAGGCCAACGAAATCATCCTGCTGAACTCCCATGACGGGACGAGCAGCTATCAGATGCTTGCCGGCATGTTCCGGTTCGTTTGCAAGAACGGACTGGTGTGCGGCGATACCGTGGCCGACGTGCGCGTGCCCCACAAAGGCGACGTGGCCGCGCAGGTCATCGAAGGCGCCTACGAAGTCCTGCACGGCTTCGACCGGGCGCAGGAATCCCGCGATGCCATGCAGGCCGTCACGCTGGACAGCGGCGAGGCCGAAGTGTTCGCGCGTGCCGCGCTGGCGTTGAAGTACGACGACCCGAACAAGCCCGCGCCCATCACCGAAACGCAGGTGCTCGCGCCGCGCCGTCTCGACGACGACCGCCGCGACCTGTGGAGCGTGTTCAACCGCACGCAGGAAAACCTCTTGCGCGGCGGCTTGCACGGTCGCAGCGCCACCCGCACACACACGTCGTCCTGCGCGGCAAGGACGACACCGGCAAAGACCTCATCATTTCCCGCGACTACATCGCCGAGGGGATGCGTCAGCGGGCGTCGGAGCTGGCGACCGAGTGGCTGGGGCCGCGCACCGAGCTGGAGATGCAGCGCGCCATGCTGCGCGAGGTGGAACAGGAGCGATGGACG
>CAYVVB010000569.1:0-1829 GCA_964454955.1 uncultured Bradyrhizobium sp.
GGTGCCGTGATCACCTCGCCGTATGGTTGGCGCATCCATCCGATCCTCAAGCGGCGTCGCTTTCACAATGGCGTCGATTTCGGCGCACCGGAGGGCACGCCGGTCCGGGCCGCGCAGGATGGCACGGTTGAGGAAGCGGACTGGCACGGGCACTACGGCTACTACATCCGCATCCGACATTCCGGCGCTCTCGAAACCGCATACGCGCACCTGGCCGATATCGATTCGGATATCAAGCCGGGTGTGGTGGTTAAACGCGGACAGGTCATTGCATCGGTCGGCGAGACGGGATGGGCGACCGGGCCTCATCTGTACTACGAGGTCATCGTCGATGGCCGGCGTGTGAACCCACTGGCCCGAACCCGTCTGGCCGACACCGGGCGGTCTCGTCGCGGCGACTCGCATCAGGCCGTATCTGCCAATGGTTAGCGTAGCGGCGGACCACGATGGCCTCCCGCAAACGCAAGCGTCGCCCGAAGCCCCGCGAGGAGTTTCGCAAGGCGCAGGCAGCGACCTTCGTATTCGTCGCAGTGGTTCTTGCCGCCATCGCCGGCGTGGCCACTTATCGCACGCTGTCGCGCCCGCGGCTGCTGCACGGGCCGGAGATTCTGATTTTCAGCGACATGGACTGTCGCGACTGTGCCCAATGGATCGCCTACCTGGAGCAGCAGGGTTTCCGCACCAACGTCCGCGACTATCCTTCACGCAGCGCGATGGACAACTATCTGGGCGTTCCGCCGTCTCTGATCGGGTCGCAGGTCGCGCTGGTGGGCGGCTACGTGATCGAGGGACACGTGCCGGCGGAAGACATTTTCCGTTTGCTGGCGCAGCGTCCCGACGCGCGCGGCCTGGCGGTTCCGGGCCGACCACCCGCAGCACCCGGAATGGAAGGCATGGGTGGCCAGAAGCGGCCTTACGACGTGCTGCTGTTCTCGGCCGACGGCACGACACGCATTTATTCCCACCACGAACCGGTGCCCGATACGGTGTCCCCGGTGCCATGAAGGCAATTGCTTGCGCCTTCTCAACACTTCCAGGAGATCAACATGCGTAAATCGATACCACTACTACTCGCTGCAGGCTTGATGTCGGTGGCGCTGACCAGCCTCGCGCAGTCACGATCCTCGATAGATGCTGACATTGAACGCTACAGCGGCGAGCCCGCGCTTCCGGCCGCGGCGGAGAAAATGACCGAGCAAGGCTACGCCGATCGCAGCCGTGTCAACGCCGCAAAGGCGGGCAAGCACTCCATCACCTTCGTCGAGGAAGGCCCGAACGACACGGGCGTGAGTCTGAGCATGGACCCCCTCAGCGGCGAGATTGCGCCGGTCAAATCGCACTGAAGCGGTTGCCTGAATACTCGGAAGTCGGTCGCCTCGATCGTTGGCGACGATGGCGTTCACCTGTTGTCGAGAGGTCATCATGAAGATAAAGCCGGTCATCACGGCCATCGCCGTTGTCCTGTGCGCTTGTTCGAGTTCGCCGCCCCAGCCGCAGAGGCCGGCCCCGGTCGAAGCGCTGACGGCGACCGGGAAATCCGGCATCGACGTTCAGAACCTGGATCCGGCCATCCGTCCTCAGGACGACTTTTATCGCTACGTCAATGAAAAGTGGCTGCAGGCCACGCCCATTCCCGCAGACAAACCCGAGGTCGCTGTTTTTACGCAGCTCGACGACCGGCGACAAGAGCAGCTGCGGCAGCTGGTTGAGGGCGCTGTGGCGGCTGCGAATACATCGAACGATCCCATTCAACGCAAGATCGGTGACCTCTACGCCAGCTTCATGGATGAAGCCGAACTCGAATCGCTCGGCACTGCGCCGCTGGGCAA
>CAYVVB010000570.1:0-2632 GCA_964454955.1 uncultured Bradyrhizobium sp.
GATGAGGAGCTGCAGGAGGCGCTGGCCGCCATTCCGAACCTGCCGCTGGATGAGGTGCCCGACGGGGTCGACGAGCATGGCAACGTCCAGCGCCACGTGTTTGGCGATCGCCGCAACTACGCCTTTGCGCCCAAGCCGCACGACGAGCTCGGACCCGCGCTCGGCTTCATGGACTTCGAGACCGCGGCCAAACTGTCGGGCGCGCGCTTCGTCGTGCTGAAGAAAGGCCTGGCGCGGCTGGAGCGTGCGATCGGCCAGTTCATGCTCGACCTGCACACCAATGAGCACGGGTACACCGAGATCAACCCGCCGCTGCTCGTGCGCAACGAAGTGATGTTCGGCACGGGGCAGTTGCCGAAATTCGAAGACGACCAGTTCTGGGCCATCAAGGGCGAGCTGCTGGCCAGCCCCGACGAGCGCCTGAGGAGCGAGCGGCTCGGACTCATCCCGACCGCGGAGGTGTCGCTCACCAATCTGGTGCGCGAATCCATCGTCGACGAGAAGCAATTGCCGATGCGGCTCACCGCATTGACCCCGTGCTTTCGCGCGGAAGCGGGAGCGGCCGGGCGCGACACGCGCGGCATGATCCGTCAGCATCAGTTCAGCAAGGTCGAGCTGGTGTCGATCACGACGCCCGAAACGTCCAGGGACGAGCATGAGCGGATGCTCGCCTGCGCCGAGGAAGTGTTGCGGCAACTCGACCTGCACTACAGGGTGATGACGCTGTGCGCGGGCGACATGGGATTTTCGGCCCAGAAAACCTACGACATCGAGGTATGGATGCCGGGGCAGGGCGAGGGCGGCGCATTCCGCGAAATCTCGAGCTGCTCGGTCAGCGGTGACATCCAGGCGCGCCGCATGGATGCGCGGTACCGGGGCGGCGACGGCAGACCACGCTTCGTGCACACGCTGAACGGCTCGGGAACGGCGGTCGGCCGGGCGCTGATCGCGGTCATGGAGACCTATCAGCAGGACGACGGCTCCATCGCCGTGCCGGACGTGCTGCAGCCCTATATGGGCGGCCTCAAGGTGATCGCGGCGGAAGGATAGTTCCGCCGCGATTCCTCTGCAGAGACGGGCGTTTCCCTGTTGCGAAGTCGGGGCGTCCGGGTATTTTTCTTTTCCATTTCAGCGAAAGCCATTTTCTTGTAGGCGCATCGATGGCCCTGCATCGCGATATTTACTGGGTCGGCAGACAATGGGCTGTTACCGGTTTTGGCGTGCAGGCGGTCGACCAGCGCCTGCACGGCGCTTTCGATATCGAAGCCTCCCTTGTGTGGGAGGATGACCTGCCCGAGCGGATGCGCACGCACGCATGGGTCAACCGCGAGGATTTTGACAGGGCGCTGGCGCTCGCGCGACAGCGTTTTGCTGCGCCTCGAAAGACATCCCTGCCGCTGGTGGAAAGCGTGTTGGAGTTGATTCAGCGGCCTGCGTCAGAGCCGGCGTCGCAATCGCCGCCGGCTCCCGGCGAGGCCGGCCTGCAAGTCAGCCAGACCGTTGCGCAATCGGACTTGCCGCCGGGAGTGCCGCCGTTGCGCCTCGAGCTGCGGACTCAAGGCCCGCTGGCGCGGTTCCTGCCGCAGTGGCGGGTCCGGAGATAGCTCGGCCGAAAGCCAGGCGTCTGCGAAGGTTTGGTAGGGTTTGCCTCATGCCCATCGAGCGGATAAGACGGCACGGTGGACGCGGCGAAAATCGGTCGAATCAAGGACTCTTGCTGAATGCGAATCCTCTGCACCAATGACGACGGCATTTACGCCCCGGGCCTGAAGGTGATCGAGGAGATTGCGCGGACGCTGTCCGACGACGTCTGGATCGTCGCGCCCGAGCTCGACCAATCCGGCGTGTCGCATTCGCTCTCGCTCAACGATCCGCTGCGGCTGCGTGAGATCGGACCGCGCCACTTCGCCGTGCGGGGCACGCCGACCGATTGCGTCATCATGGGTGCGCGCCACATCTTGGGAGAGAAGCTGCCGGATGTCGTGCTGTCGGGCGTCAACAAGGGGCGCAACGTCGCCGAAGACGTGGTCTATTCCGGCACCATCGCTGGCGCGCTGGAAGGCACGATCCTGGGACTTCCGTCATTCGCGTTGTCGCAGGAGTTTTCGGTCGAAACGCGTGACAGGCCGATGTGGGACACCGCGCTGAAATTCGCGCCCGACATCCTGCGCAAGGTGATCGCAGCCGGCGTGCCCAAGAACACCGTCATCAACATCAACTTTCCCGCCTGTGCGCCGGAGGACGTCAAGGGCATCCGGGTGGCGCGGCAGGGCAAGCGCAATCTCGGCTTTCTGAAAATCGATCAGCGGCGCGACGGCCGAGGCAATCCGTATTTCTGGATCGGGTTCGAGCGCACCGCGATGATGGACGCGCCGGAGGAGGGCACCGATCTCGCGGCCCTCGCTGCGCACTACGTCTGCGTGACGCCGCTGCGGCTGGAGCGCACGGACGAGGCCTTTTCCGAAACGCTCAGCGAGATGTTGAAGTAGCGCCGAAGACCATTCGGCCGTGCAACAAGGCTACAGCGCGATGAGTTTTGGTTGAATCGTTGCGACCGCGGACTCTCCTCTTCACCTCTCCCCCGCGGGGAGAGGTCGGCTTGCGAAGCAATCCGGGTGAGGGGCCCCAGCTC
>CAYVVB010000571.1:0-2832 GCA_964454955.1 uncultured Bradyrhizobium sp.
ACCGCCTCCGCCGCAAGGCGGGCGAAAATGCCCGCCGACGTCTCGATCAGCGCCTCGCCGCCGGAATCGTTGAAATCGAGATTCCAGCGCGTCAGCGCCGCCATCACCCGTCGCGCCAGCGCACGGTCCGGCGTCACCAGCGCCGCGGATATCTGCAAGTGCCGCGCTTCGCGCATTGCCACCGCGATGGCGAGCGCCTCCATTTCCGGATTGGGGGCCTCGATCACGGACAGCCTGTTCATGCCGCCGGCAATCCCGGCGGCGATCCCGGGCTCCTGCAGGCGCACGTGCCAATGGTCGGTCTCGTGCGAAGGACGCATCGCTTCCGAGGCCAGCACATCGCGGCCTTGCGCTGCAGGAGGCGCAAGATTGGTCACGTCTTCGCGCGCAATTCCGAATCGGCGCAGCAGCGCGTGCATGGCGAATTGCGGATGGTTGGACGCGGGATGAATCGCGAACCTGCCTTGCGCGTCCTTCGCGCCACCGATGCCTTGCCACGCCTTCTCATCGAGATCCTTGTCGAGGCCCGGCAGCACGACAGCGCCGTTCTTCAACTTGGCCACCGCATGAAGAAATTTCGCCGTGGCCGGCATCGAGCCGGTGGAACCGGCCGCGATCACCGGACCGGCATGGTGGGTGCTCAGCCGTTTGGCTTCCGCGGCAATCAACAGGTCGCGCCGCGCCGCCGGCTCGATCTTTCCGATCTCCGCGAGATAGTCGGGCCAGGTCTTGCGGGCGATCTGCAGGAATTGCAGCGAGTGCTGCCAGTATCGATCGAGCTGGTCGGGCACGAGACCGTCGAGTGCGTCCCAGGGCACATCGCGCGTGACCATGTCATCCATGAGCCGGGCCAGGTCGGACGCCAGCGACAATGTCGAAGCCGGCCCGCCGACGACCAGCGGCGCCAGCACCTCGCCTTTCGCCCAGGCGGCGACCAGCCGCGCGAGCGTCAGCCGCCGCTCCAGTTCGCCGAGCCGGGGCGGGATCTCGAGCGGTGCGGCTCCGCCCGGTTCGTCTGCCTCATCGGCAAAGGCGAGCTCGTCCTCGTCGATATCGCCGAGCGCAACGATGCGCGGCAGCACCGCGGCATCTGTCTCCAGCTCGTCAAGAAAGGCCTCGCGCGCCAGCCGGACCGCGCGCCGGGTCGGCAGATAGAGCGTCGCGTCCGCCAGCCGTTCGGGCCGCCTGCGGGCCTCAAATCCGGCGACCAGGCCGCCGTCGACCAGCGCCGCGACGACGGTGCGCAGGAAAGGCACGGAAAGTGGAACGCTGAAAACCCGCATGAGACTCGTGATTCGGCCGACTCAGCGCAATATAGGGATCGAGGCCGGCCTGGTCATGCGGGTGAGTTGTCCACGGGATAGCGGGGACACGTCCAGCGTCGTCCTGCGGGCTGGCGCTTACGCCACGCTTTCCAGAAAGGCCTCTTCCGCGGCGGCGACCGCGTCGGGTGTTCCGACATGCATCCACGTGCCGTCGAGCCGCAGGCCGAACATCCGTTCCTGCTCGTTGGCGAGGTCGAACATCCTGGTCAGTGAGAACTCGCCGGCAGGTGCGTCGGCGAAGATCGCGGGCGATATGATCGCCGCCCCCGCATAGACGAACGGCACCACCTGGTTCTCGCGGCGCTTGCGCAACGCGCCGTCCGGCAGCATGGCGTAGTCACCGCGGCCGCTATAGCCGATGCTGCTCGCGGTCGGCGCCATCAAGAGCAGGATGTCCATGCGCGCGGGATCGAAGGTCTCGGCCAGCCGCGCGAGGTTGGATCGCACGCCGTCGATCCACATCGTATCCGAGTTGACATGGAAGAACGGCGCGGACCCCAGCAAGGGCAGCGCCTTGACAACGCCGCCGCCGGTGCCGAGCACGTGATCGCGCTCGTCCGAAATGATCACGCGCGGACGGGTGCGCGAGGCGACGTGCTCGATGATCTGGTCGGGCAGATAATGCACATTGACCACGGCCTCGACCACGCCGGCTTCATCGAGCTTGTCCAGCACATGATCGAGCAGCGCGCGGTCCGCGACCTTGACCAGCGGCTTGGGCGTGTGGTCGGTCAGCGGGCGCATGCGCAAGCCCAAGCCGGCAGCGAGAACCATGGCTTTGGTGGGCTTGACCGACATGTTCCGGGATTCTCGAACTTGTTGGCAGGGGTGGTTGATCATATCACGCTGATTCGCGGGCACAGCGATCCGCCATAACGATCCGAGATGACGATTCTACGACTACTGGTCCGCCATGGCTCGCCGGGACGTGCTTTTCTTCTTGTCGCCCAGTTTGAGAAAATTGACACCGATCTGGTCGCCGTTGACCCAGGCGAGCTCGCAGCGCCGGTAAGCGAGCCCGGTGGACGACAACAGCAGGAAGAACTCTTTGAGGTGCAGCCCCTCAAAGGAACCCTCGACCGTGAGCTTGGCTCCCGTCTCGGACACATCCTCCATGACGCAATTGCGCCGCCAGGTGCCGTCGATCGCCATCATAAAGGCAGGTATTCCACGTTCAAAGACGACGCGCTCGCCCCTTTGCCGTTCAGTGTTCGCCATGGTCCGCTCCAGCCCTCAAATCGGGGCAGCCACGCGTTCCTGGCCGCCCGGGAAAGATTAGAGGGATGATGGCTAAGAAGCGGTAAATCCGGGCAGGACAATGTCAGGTTGAGGCGCCGGGTTGCCGTCATTCCGGGGCGCTCGCGTCAGTGAGCGAACCCGGAATCTCGAGACTCCGGGTTCGATGCTGTCGCATCGCCCCGGAATTACGGCGCCCAGCGGGACTATACAACCGGCGGCGGGACGTTGGCGGCGTACCAGGCCTTGATCGACGCCAGTGCCGGATGGG
>CAYVVB010000572.1:0-23333 GCA_964454955.1 uncultured Bradyrhizobium sp.
TCGCGCAGCAGTTTCTCGCGGGCGAACTGGAGCTCGAATTCAACCCGCAAGGTACCTTGGCCGAACGCATCCGCGCCGGCGGCGCCGGCATTCCGGCCTTCTTTACCAAGACCGGCGTCGGTACGCTGATCGCCGAGGGCACGGACGTGCGGGAGTTCGACGGCGAGAAATACCTGATGGAGCGCGGGCTGTTTGCCGATCTCGCGATCGTCCACGCCTGGATGGGCGATACGGCCGGCAACCTCATCTACCGCAAGACTGCCCGGAATTTTAATCCCATGATGGCGACTGCCGCGAAGGTCACCGTTGCGGAGGTCGAGCATCTGGTGCCTGCGGGCCAGCTCAATCCCGACCATGTTCACACGCCTGGCATCTTCGTGAAGCGCATCATCCAGGTTGGCACCGCCAAGAAGCGCATCGAGTTCCGCAACACCCGGCCACGTCCGGCACAGGCGGCCGCAACGGGAGTAGAAGTCTGATGGCCTGGACCCGCGAACAGATGGCCGCGCGTGCGGCAAAGGAATTGCGCGACGGCTATTACGTCAATCTCGGCATCGGCATTCCGACCCTCGTCTCCAACTACATCCCCGACGGCATGGACGTTCAATTGCAGAGTGAGAACGGCATGCTGGGCATGGGGCCGTTCCCTTACGACGGCGAGGAGGATCCCGACCTCATCAATGCCGGCAAGCAGACGGTCAGCGAGCTGCCGTCGACCAGCTATTTCTCGAGCGCCGATTCCTTCGGCATGATCCGCGGCGGACATATGGATCTCTCGATCCTCGGCGCGATGCAGGTGGCGCAGAACGGCGATCTCGCCAACTGGATGATTCCCGGCAAGATGGTGAAGGGCATGGGCGGCGCGATGGACCTCGTCGCCGGCGTCAAGCGCGTGGTCGTCGTGATGGAGCACTCCGCCAAGGACGGTCCCAAGCTGCTGAAGAAGTGCGCCCTGCCGCTGACTGGCGAGCGGGTGGTCGACATGGTGGTGACCGATCTCGCCGTCTTCACCATCGACAAGCATGGCAATGGCGGCATGGCCCTGATCGAGCTCGCCGACGGCGTCACGCTTGATGAAGTCAAGGCCAAGACCGAAGCCGAATTCCGCGTCGCGCTGAAGAACGCGTAAGGCGCGCACGCTGCGCTCGCGTGCGCCTCCGTCATTCCGGGATGGTGCTGACGCATCGCCCCGGAATGACCGTGGAGAGTGTGATCCCGTCATTGCGAGCCAACGCGTCCGCGCGAAGCGCGGGCCCGATGGCAGGCCCCGCGAAGAAATCCAGAGCCGCACATTCGATTCTGGATTGCGTCGTCGCTGTCGCTCCTCGCAATGACGCTTCCATGAATCCTTGATCTCGCGGCGTATGTCGCCCGAGCTTTTGCACGCACCTTGTCCCTCCGAAAGGCAGAGGGCGCAGGGAAGACCGGGTGCCCGCTTGCACCCACGGCCCCCGCGCAAAAAGGAGTTTGCGCGAGCGCGTTGACCACAGGTACAGGCGGTAACAACCGGCCTTCCCTGCGCAGTGGTTTACGGCTTATTTCGCGCTCTTCCCGGTGAACCAGCGTTTGTCACCGTCATAAGCGCGATGCGAAGCATCGTCGCCTACTTGACACTTGCATGGGTGTGCCAGAACCACACGACTTCGCCGTCCGCGATGGCGCCGCTCGTCAGACAGCACCTTCGCGTCCACCGCAACCCGCTTCGCGTTTCGTGACGTTCGCGAGACGCCCCTCTGCTTGAGGCGGGATGCGCGAACCATACGACCGATTCGGGCTTCTGAAAAACAGAAATATTTTTGCGCGCGAGGCTTGACGCGAATTCGGGCTCCCCACCTGTCGGGCAAATCAAATCCCGAAATTCCGGTCTGACGCCGGCGCGCCAGACCGGAATGAGGAGTGACGGCCGGCTGTAGCGTCGCTGCTCTCACGACGCTTCTTTCAGGACGGCAGGTGCTGCGTCGTCGCTCTTCAGCTCTTCCAAGCTGCGGGCGCGCGGCTCGATGCCGAGCGCCCAGACGGTGACGATCTGGATCAGAAGCAGACCGATCATCAATGCCATCACGCCGGCGACCCCGCGAGCCTCGAACAACATCACCACCAGGAACGGAGTCACAATGGTGGCGCCGCGCCCAAGCGTGTTGACGAGGCCGGAGGCGCGCAGCCGCACCTCCGTCGGAAACAGCTCGGGGATGTAGATGCCGAACAGCAATGCCACCAGCACATAGATCGGCACGGTCAGCGCGAATCCGACGACCGGCAGCATCACGGGGTCCTTGATCATCGGGTAGATGATGCCAAGCGCAACCGAGATCAGCGACGCGCCGACGATAACGGGCTTTCGCCCCCAATAGTCGGCGGTCAGCGCACCGATCGCTGATCCGACCGGTGCCCCCAGCGCCATCAACAGGGAGTAGCCGAACGAGGTTGCGATCGAGAGGCCTTGTTTGATGAAGAACACCGGCAACCAGGTGACAAAGCCGTAGAGCAGGGTGTTGATCGTGATCAGGCATACCGAACCAACGATCATGCGTGACAACAGGGGCGGAGCGAACAGCGTGCCGAGGTCGCTCGACACCGCAACGGTCGCGGCGACGGCGGGAGGCGGCAGCGGTCTGCCTTGCGCCGCCTCGCTTTCAATCGCTTGCATCAGGGTCTCGGCTTCCGCGATGCGGCCTTTCGCCTCCAGCCAGCGCGGCGATTCCGGCAGGGATTTGCGCAGGTACCAGACAATCAATGCGCCGATGCCGCCGAGGACGAACATCGATCGCCAGCCGAATTGCGGAATGACCAGTGATGCCACCAGCAGCGAGATCGGCAGGCCCAGCACGACGCAGACGGTCGTGAAGCCCGACCATCTCCCGCGGGTGCGCGCGGGCACGAATTCGGTGATGGTCGCGTAACCGACGACGTTTTCCGCGCCCAGTCCAACTCCCATTACGAAACGGCAGGCGATCAGCACCATCATGTTCGGCGCAAACGCCGCGGCAAGCGAGGCGAGGCCAAACACCAGGAGATTGAACTGATACGTAAAACGGCGACCGTAGCGATCGCCGAGAAAGCCGGTGCCGAACGAGCCCAGCATCATCCCGACGAAGGTCGCCGAAATGAACGCGGCATTTTGCGGCAATGTCGAAAATCCGGCTTTCAGGACGACGCCGAGCACCGAGCCGGCGAGGTAAATATCGAAACCGTCGAAGAACATGCCGATGCCAACCAGCAGCATGATCCGCCGGTGGAATGGCCCGATCGGAAGCCGGTCGAGCCGGCCGCCGGAATTAACCGATGTCATGAATTTCCTCCCCTGCTGTTTTTTGTGTTTGATGCGGCCGCCGCTAGAGCGCGGTGGGATCAGGTTGAATCGCCATCGCGCTCCAGGTTCTTAATTGAGCGTCATGTTTTCGGAAAACGGCTGCACACTTTTCCGGATCATCCTCTAATTCAGGCGGCGTTGTGTCGCCGTGTCGCGATACCAGTCGAACGGCTGATCGTGGGTCGCGACCATCACGCTCTTGACGCTGAAATGGTCGTCAAAACTCTCGGTGCCGAATTCGCGTCCCGCGCCGGAGTCATCCACCCCGCCCCAGGGCGAAGCCGGGTCGAGGCGGTGATGGTCGTTGATCCAGACGATGCCGGCCTTGACGCGGGATGCCACCCGGTGCGCGCGGGCGATGTCGCGGGTGCGGATCGCCGCCGCAAGTCCGAACTGTGAATCATTGGCAAGGCGCAGCGCATCCGCCTCGTCGGTAAACCGCGTCACCGACGTGAACGGGCCGAACACTTCCTCCTGGAAGATGCGCATGTTGCTGGTCACGTCCGCAAACACGGTGGGTTGAACGAAATAGCCGTTCTCATGTCCGGGCACCTTCGCGGCACTTCCGCCGGCGACCAGGCGAGCGCCATCCTCGCGGCCGATGGCGCAATAGGAGAGCACGCGGTCGCGTTGCCGCGCGGAGATCACGGGCCCGAGCTGGGTAGCGGCGTCGAAGGGATCGCCGAGGCGAATGCCTTCCGTCTTGGCCCTCAGCTTCTCGATGAATTCGTCATAGATCGAGGCCTGCACCAGATGCCGCGAGGCGCAGACGCAGGTTTGCCCGGCACCGATGAAGGCGCCGAATGCAGCGTAATTGACGGCGCGGTCGACGTCGAAGTCGTCGAATACCATCACCGGCGTCTTGCCGCCGAGCTCAAGCGTCTGGTGCGCGAACACTTTTGCCGCCGCCGAACCCGCGATGCGGCCGGCTTCAGTGCCACCGGTGAGCACCAGCTTGTTGATGTCGGGGTGTTCAGCGAGCATCCGCCCTGCCGTTTGGCCCAGTCCGAGCACGACATTGAACACGCCCGGCGGCAACCCCGCTTCAGTGAAGATCTTTGCCAGCTTCAATGTTGTGAGCGGCGTGTATTCCGACGGCTTGACCACGGTGACGCAGCCCGAGGCAAGCACCGCGGCAAGCGACTTGCACAAGATCATAAGAGGATGATTGAACGGCGTGCAGTTGGCGACGATGCCGATCGGTGTACGCAAGGTGTAATTCAGGTAGGAGCCTTCGACCGGGATCACCGCGTCGCGCCGCGACAACGCAAGGCCCGCGAAATAGCGGAAAAAGTCCGGCAGTCGCGATAGCTGCGCGCGGGTCTCATTGACGGGCCGACCGTTGTTCAACGTTTCCAGCCGGTAAAGTTGCTCGAGATTGGCCTCGAATGCATCCGCCAGCCGATTGACCAGCCGCGCGCGCGAGCGGATGTCCATGCCGCCCCAAGCCTTACCTTCGAAGGCGGCGCGGGCGCTTTTCATGGCGCGGTCGACGTCCGCGGCCGTGGAGTTCGGGATTTTCGCAATCACGTCGCCGGTGGCGGGATTGCGGACGTCGAGCATTTCGCCGCTGCCTGCTTCGATCTCGCGGCCATCGATGAAATTGCCGTGAATCTCCACATCGGTCGTGGCCGGCTTCGCTGGAATGTTCACGTGTCTCTCCCTTCGATAATCACGGCGTTGCGCTTGAGCGCAGGCAACACGCGTTTCTCGGTCTGCTGGATGTGATTCTTGATGATGCGCACGGCCGTACGCCGATCTCGCTGCTGCATCGCGTCGATCAGCGCGGCATGTTCGGCGACGAGCTGCGCGGGGTTGTGGCCTTTCAGATTGGCAATGCTGACCCGCACCAGGCGGTCTGCCTGTTCGATCAGGTCGCACAAGGCAGCGGCCATGCGGCGGTTGCCTGAGGCATTGGCGAGCGCCGAGTGGAACGCCCGGTTGTAGGCGATGAAGGCCTCGTGATCGCCGGAGAAGCGGCGGAACTGGTTCAGTCCTTTCAGGACGGCGTCGGGCGCGTTTTCGATCGCCTCGGCGACGCACGCCGGCTCGAGCGCCAGGCGATACCGCACCAGGTCGCGAGCGTCCGCCAGCGAAATCGGATTGACGCGGTAACCCTGGCGCGGGTGCACCGTCACCAGGTGTTCGCGCGCCAGCCGCAGCAGGGCCTCCCGTACCGGCTGGCGGCTGACGGCGTAGCGCACGGCGAGCTCCTGCTCGCGCATATCATCGCCTGGCGCCAGACGGCAGCTCAGGATATCAGAACGGAGATTTTCGTAGACATTATCCCTTAGAAGCATCGAAACCGTCCTCCTGACGGCCATTAAGTTGGCAAGTGTGAAATATCACGTCAAGAGAGAAAGCTTGAAATCGCTGGACTTTGATCTATCAATCGAGCTTGGGCGCGTTTCAACGGGGTTGGAGAGGTCAGGGCATGGATCGGCTGTTCGCCAATGGCGGCATCAACGCGGCAGAGCGGGGCGCAGGCGTCCCGCTGGTGTTGTTTCATTCGCTGCTTTCGGATCGCGCAAGTTTCGATGCCATCGTGCCCCGGCTGGCACAGTCGTTCCGTGTCGTGGTCCCTGAGTTGCCCGGTTTCGGGCGCTCGCAAGCGGTGCGCGGCGGCCTGGCCGATGTTGCCGACCGGATGGCCGCAATGGTCGGGGAGGCGGCCGGCAGCGGCGAGGCGATCGTGCTTGGTAACGGGTATGGCGGCTTCGTCGCGCTGCAGATGGCGATCCGTCACCCGTCCGTCGCCTCACGGCTCATCCTCGCCGATTGCGGCGCGGCTTTTTCCGAACCCGGGCGCGCGGCCTTTCGCAACATGGCCACCGCTTCGAGGGCCAAGGGACTTGCGGCCATCACCGATGCAGCGATGCGCCGGTTGTTCGCGCCCGCGTTTCAGGCTGAGCATCCGGAACTGATGCGCGACCGGCGCGAGGCGTTCCTGCGAACCGACCCGGAGGTGTTTCGCGCGGCCTGCGACGCGCTCGCCAGCCTCGATCTGCGCGATGAGGTTGCCAAGGTAAAGGTGCCGGTGCTGGTGCTGGTTGGCGAACAGGACGAAGCCACGCCGCCGGCGATGTCGCACGAGCTCGCAGCGGTATTGCCCGATGCCCGGCTCAAGATCATCCCGGGCTGCGCGCATGTCCCGCAATTGCAGGCGCCAGAGATCTTCCTGGAGATGATCGCCGATTTCCTGCCGGCGCCGTCGACGGCGCGCTGAGACTTTATCCGCGCGCGCGCGACAGCGCCTTGCTGAACCGGCCGGCGATCCTGTCCACGAAGGACGGCTCCTCGCGTACCAGGCGGAAGCCGAGATTGCTGGGCGGCGTGCCCGCTGCGCAGCCGCCGGCGCGGGCATCGCGAATGAAGTCGGTCACGTAGGCGCGATGTGCGCCCTCGGCGACGCGGACGCCGCAATTGGCATAGGTCTTCACGGCGCGGCCCTGCTCGTCGAGGACGCGGCGCTCGAAGCACGTCGAAGTCCATTCCCAGACATTGCCCGAGAGGTCCATGAGGCCCTTCTCATTGACGCCGAAGCTGCCAAAGGGCCTCGTGTCCGAGTCGACGTCGCGAGCGGTTTCGCGTTCATAGTTGGCGATCCAGCGCTTTGCCGGATTGTCGATGTCGACGGGCGTGCCGTCATCGACAAACTTGCTGCCCGCCGCGAACGCCCATTCCTCGTCGGTCGGCAGCCGGTAATGATCGCCGGTCTTGCGCGACAGCCAAGCGGCATAGGCGTTGGCGTCGTGCCAGTTCACCTGCACGGCAGGACGGTCGATCGCAACCGCGACCTCGTGTTCGAGCGCCGGGCAGGCTCCGTCATCGACACAGGCCTGGTATTCGGCGGACGAGACCTGGTGCCTCATGATCGACAGCGGTCTTGAAAAACGCAGCGGCAGCAGCGGCGCTTCCGCGGGCTTGCCGGCATGGGTGAAGTCGCCGGCCGCGCGGTAGGAGGTGGTGCCGGACGCCACTTCGACCAGCGCCGGCTCGATGACTGCAACGGCACCGCGCGTCGCGCCGCCGGAGAGCAGGGGCACGGCCGCCAGCGGACCGATGAGCCCTGCCGCGCAGGCCAGCGCCAGCTTGAGTTTGAAAGCGATCAGCATGACAACCTCGGAAGGAGCATGACAGCCTCGGAAGGAGAAAGGGCCGGCTGCTTGGCCGGCCCTTTGATCGTCAGTTGGTGCTGCTGCTGCCGGCCGGAATTTCCGCGGGCGCCTTCACCTGGGTCATCAGATCGTCGTTCCACTTGCCGTCGACCTTGAAGTGCGCGGTGGCGCCGAGATCAGCGGCCTCGATCAGGTTGTGCGTGACATAGGCATAGATGCCGGGCTGCAGGAACTTGTACATCGCAGCTCCTGCAGAGCCGCCGCGGATGAACCAGGTTTCCAGTCCGGTTTCGGGCGCGTTGGAGAACTTGCCGGTCTCCCAGACATAGTCGCCATGGCCGCCGATCAGATGCGGACGGCTGTCGCGATTGGCCTCGGAGTGCACGATCAGGACGTTCTCGCCGACCTTGGCGGTCAGCGCATTCTTGCCGGTCAGCGCGCCGACCTTGCCGTTGAAGACGACATGGGTCGGGATCAGCGTCTTCATCACCTCTTCGGTGTCGTTGTAGGCTTCGCCCGGCGAGTCGTAGGACTTGAAGTTGCCCTTCTCGTCGCGCGGAATGTAGAGATCCTGCTCGCCGACATAGTAGATGCGGTCATAATGCAGCGGATGTCCGTGACCGTCGTTCAAGCCGTCGCGCGGCAGCACCATGACCGCTCCGTTCATGCCGGAGACGACGTGCCAGGGGGTCATCGGACCGCCGGGTGCGCAGTGATAGACGAAGACGCCGGTGCGGGTGGCCTTCCAGCGCAGCACGACCTGCTCGCCGGGATTGATCAGCGTGAGTCCGGCGCCGCCGAGCGCGCCGGTTGCGGCGTGGAAATCGATATCGTGCGGCATCGAATTGGTGGCGGGGTTGACCAGCGTCAGTTCGACATAGTCGCCTTCGTGCACCACCATCAGCGGTCCGGGCATTGAGCCGTTGAAGGTCATCGCCTGCAGCGTGGTGCCCTTGTCGTCGATCACCATCTTCTTTTCCTGGACCACGAGCTTGAACTCCATGATTTTGGGACCTTCCTTGGTCGCCTGCTCGTGAGGATGCACGAAGGGCGGCGCGACCAGATCGACCTTCTGGCGCGGCAGATTGAGTTCTGCGGCGGACGCCGGCATCGCCAGCATGAGGGCTGCGACGGCGGCGCTGAACATGACGGCTCTGCGGGTGAACATCGAAGTTGTCCTTTGCTTGTCTTACCGCGGGCATTCTGCGCCGATCGCCGCAAGTGTGTTTGCTCTGCGACAAAGTTCTGTGCGTTGCAGCGCTACGTAAATCTACTTAAGGCGCGATACGATCAACGAACGCGAAGCGTTTGCGAAAGCATCATGCAAAAAAGGGAGTTGAAAGATGACGATCGTCATCCTGCACCGCCTGATCGATGGACATCGACATGCCCGGATTTCGCCGGCGATGGATGCGACGCCGCTCTGTCAGAGCAGCGTCAGCACAAGCCAGACCGCGGTCCAGAGGATCAGGCTGAGAAAGACGGCGGTGACGGCAACGGCCGCGAGCGCTCGTAGCAGCGGGCTGGCACCGCCAGCGAGCGAAGATCCGCTTCGCCGCGCGTCATAGCCCTCGAAGCGGGGAATGTGACCGCGGATGCTCAGGATCCGGAACATCGTTTCCAGAACGTAATGGCCCATGGTGATGGCTCCAGTTCACGTTTGGTAGGTCACCCTCGCCGAAATCGGGCCGTGCCGCTTTGCGCGAGGTCAAATGATGCCGGAATTGCCGGAATTATCTTACCTTCAGTTAATCTTCCCCATCGGGAAATCCGCTCCTGACTTTGAGGGAGCGCAAGGTCCCCCGGCCTTGTTGGGCTATCGGATTATGAAGGCAGGCGTGATCTGCCGGCGGCTATGAATGACGGGCTCGACGAAATGAAGGCACATTTGGCGGCGTGCTACGGACAGGAGCGATTGCCGAGATACACCAGCTATCCCACCGCCCCCCATTTTTCCGGCGCGGTCGGTCCTGACGACTATGCGCGATGGCTGAAGGCGCTGCCGCGAAACGCCACCGCTTCGCTGTACCTGCATGTGCCGTTCTGCCGCTCGATGTGCTGGTATTGTGGCTGCCATACCACGGTCGCCCGCCGCGACGAGCCGATCGCCGCTTATCACGGCGCGCTCCGTCGCGAGATCGAACTGGTCAGCGAACAGATCGATCACCGCATGAACGTCGACCACATTCATTTCGGCGGCGGCACGCCGACCATCATGGCGCCGGAATCCTTCATCGAGTTGATCGAGACGATGCGGAAGGCTTTCTTCGTGCTGCCCTCGGCGGAGATCGCCGTCGAGATCGATCCGCGCAGGATCTCCGGGCCGATGATCGATGCGCTCGCGCTCGGCGGGGTCAACCGCGCGAGCCTTGGGGTCCAGAGCTTCGATCACACGGTCCAGCAGGCCATCAATCGCGTGCAGACCTTTGAAGAGACCGCCGCCGCCGCCGCCAATTTGCGGCGTGCCGGCATCGCCGGGCTCAATTTCGACCTGATCTACGGATTGCCGCACCAGACGATCGCCTCCTGTCTCGACACCGTGCGGCGTTCCATCGAGCTTCGCCCGGACCGCTTCGCGGTGTTCGGCTATGCGCACGTGCCGAGCTTCAAGAAGCATCAGCGCAAGATCGAGGAGAGCTGGCTGCCCGACAGCGTCGAGCGCTACGATCAGGCTTGCGCGATCGCCAACGCGCTGCAGGAGGCGGGCTACGTCCCGATCGGGCTGGATCATTTCGCGCTGCCCTCCGACGAGATGGCGATCGCGCTGCGCGAAGGCCGGCTGCGCCGGAACTTCCAGGGCTACACCACCGATTCCAGCACGTTTCTGCTCGGCTTCGGCGCCAGCGCGATCGGACAGCTGCCGCAGGGTTTCGTGCAGAACGAAGTCGTGATCAAAGCCTATTCGGATGCGATCGCCTCGGGAAAATTCGCCACCATCAAGGGCTATGCCCTGACCGAAGACGATCGGCTGCGCGCCGAGATCATCGAACGCATCATGTGCGATTTCGGCGTCGATCTCGGGGCGGTCTGCGCGCGTCATGGCGCGGGTGCGGATGCCATTCTCAAATCCGCGCCGCGCCTGAAGGAACTGGTCTCCGACGGCGTCGTCGAGCTCGAAGGCGACTCGCTGAAGATCGCCGACAATTCCCACTTCCTGGTGCGCAGCGTCGCCGCCGCCTTCGACGCGCATCTCGATCAATCCAAGCGGCTGCACAGCCGCGCGGTGTAGCAACCAACACGCTGGAAGCTTGCGCCGGGACAAACAGCTCACCCGGTGATGGCGTTACCGTTCTTGCTCGAATGGAGACGGCCATGGCTTTCTCGATCTACGATCTGGTCGATGACGTGATGCGGGGCTCGCCCAAGACGATCCGCGTGTTCCTTGAATTCAAGATGGGCTGCGTCGGCTGTCCGATCGCCACTTTCCACACCGTCGATGACGCCTGCCGCGAGCACGAGATCGACAGCAAGAAGTTCCTGCAGGCGCTCAGCGCGTGCGCCTGACATCATCCTGAGGAGCTTGCGAAGCAAGCGTCTCGAAGGATGAGGCCGCCGAGGCCCCGTGGTTCTCCCGGCGTTGCGAAGCATCGCCCGGTGACGGCGCTAACGCGCCTCCTCACCATGAGGGTTTTGATGGAGCAGGATTGGTCAGTGCTGCGTCGAGTTGCCGCCCTCGTCCTGCGACTGCTCGGCCAGCAGAAAGATCTTGTGCGGCTCGCGCAGCACGATGCGCTGCCGTCCGCTTTCGATCAGCCCGAGCTGTTCCCATCCCGACAGGATGCGGCTCACCGTGTGCAAGGTGGTCCCGGTCATCTGCGCGATGTCCTGCCGGCTGATCGGGAAATCGATCTCGACGCCGTGCTCGAGCTTGCGTCCGGATTGCTTGGCGAGCCGCAGGAGGGCATGCGCAACGCGCTGCTCGACCTGCTGGGTCGACATCTCGATGACGCGCGTATGGGTTTCCTGCAGCCGGCTTCCGACGGTCTGCAACGTGTTGGCGACGAGCTGCGGAAATCTGCCGACCAGCCGCGGCCAGGCCGTAGACGGCCAGGACAGCACGACGCTGTCATCGACGGCCGTGGCGGTGGCGGGATAGTGTGGCAGGCCGATCGCGGGCGCAACGCCGAAAATCTCGCCGGGCCCCACATAGCGCACGACCACCTGTTCCCCGGTGGGCGTGGTCTTGCTGGCCCGGATATGGCCATGCAGCAGCAGGAAAAAGGAGCTTGCGTCCGCGCCCTGTTCGAACACGGCGCTGTTCTTCGGATAGCGGCTGGAGCGGGCCTCGCGCAGGACTTCGGCAAGCTCCTCGCCGGATAGTCCGGCGAACAGCGGCAAATGCGCGACCAGCGAACTGTCGACTGTGGCCATGACCTCTCTCCGCAGCGCAATACGGGGGCGATCTAGACCGCGTCGGCAGCTTTCGATCAAGCGGAAGTTTGTTGCCGCACAATAACGCTTTCGCTTTGTTCTGTATAAGTAAATCGGTGACCGCCGCCTGCCGGCGGATCGACTTTCGAAAAGGGAAGGCAAATGGCGGTTCCGCGGTATCGCGACTATCGGGGCTGGCCGGTGCTCGCTGCCGGTTTTCGCCCGTTCTTTCTGCTGGGCGCGATCCAGGCCGGCGTGGCCATCCTGGTCTGGCTGCCGGCGTTCCATGGGGAATTGCAGCTGGCCACGGCTTTTGCGCCGCGCGACTGGCACGTGCATGAGATGCTCTACGGCTATTTGCCCGCGGTCATCACCGGCTTCCTGTTCACTGCGATCCCGAACTGGACCGGCCGGCTACCGATCCAGGGAACCCCGCTCCTGATGCTTGCCTCGGTCTGGATTGCGGGCCGCATCTTCGTCGCCGGTTCGGCCGTGACCGGCTGGTGGCTTGCCATGCTGGTGGATGCGAGTTTCCTGCTGCTGGTCGCCGCGGCGGTTGCGCGCGAAATCCTCGCAGGGAAGAACTGGCGAAATCTCGGCGTGGTCCTGCTGGTGTTGTTGCTGCTCGTGGGCAATATCGCCTTTCACCTGGAGGCCCATGTCTCCGGCACGGCCGACTATGCCATCCGCATCGGCATTGCGGTCGTGGTCCTGCTGATTTCGCTGGTCGGCGGCCGCATCATCCCGAGCTTTACGCGCAACTGGCTGGTGCGGGAAAATCCCGGGCGGCTGCCGTCGCCGTTTGGCCGCTTCGACAAGGTCGTGATCGCCGTGAGCGCGCTTGCGCTGCTCGCCTGGATCGTTGCGCCGGATGCTCTCGTCGCGGGCGCGGCGCTCGCCCTCGCCGGCCTGCTGCAACTCGTCCGGTTGTTGCGCTGGGCCGGCGAGCGGACCGTCCGCGAGCGGCTGCTCCTGATCCTGCACATCGGCTATGCCTTCCTGCCGCTCGGATTCCTGCTCAATGCCGCAGCCGCGTTCGACATCGTGCCGGTCAGCGCCGGCATCCATGCCTGGATGGTGGGCGGGGCAGGCATCATGACGCTGGCTGTGATGACGCGCGCGAGCCTCGGTCACACCGGCCAGGTGCTGACAGCCTCGCCCGCGACACAGGCGATCTACCTCGCCATCATCGTTGCGGCGATCGGGCGCATCTGCGCGGTGCTCGAGCCGGCGCAGAGCGAAGCCCTGCTGCACATCGCGGGCTTTGCCTGGGCGGTCGCGTTCTTCGGCGTTGCAGTCGCATTCGGGCCGCTGCTGCTCGGCAGCCGGCGCCGCGCGGCGGAGCGCAAGGCGCCGGCGTAGAGCATGATCCGGAAAAGTGCGTAGCGGTTTTCCGAAAAGATCATGCTCAATCAAAAGGGCCTATACCCGCGTCAGGGCTCGGCCGAACACCACTTCCACCAGCGTGCCGGAACGCCCGGCCGCCTTGATGTGGAATTGCGCGCGATTGGCTTCGACCAGGGCCTTGGTCAGCGACAGGTTCACCGGCGAACCGTCGCTCGCCTGGTCCGGCATACGGAACGGCTCGAGCGCGGCGGCAACCTCGTTGTCGTTCAGGCCGTGGCCGGTGTCGCGCACCCGCAGCACCACTTCGCCATGGTCGGAGAGGGCGGTGGATACGATCACCTGACCGCCGGGATTGGCGAGATGGATCGAGTTGCCGATCAGGTTCATGGTGATCTGCCGCAGCGAATGCGCATCGGCCACCACCGGCGGCAACAAATGCGCAAGCGAGGTGCGGATGATGATCCGCTCGCGGTTGGCCTGCGGCTGCATCACCGACACGCAGCTCTCGACCAGCTCGTTGAGGTTCTGGCTGGTGAAGGCGAGATCGAGCTTGCCGGTCTCGATGCGCGACAGCTCCGTGAGGTCGTTGATCATGGCGATCACCCGCTCGCCGGAGGCGCGGATGTCCTTGAGATATTCGAGATAGCGCTCGTTGCCGAGCGGCCCGAAGCGCTCGCTCATCATCACCTCGGCAAAGCCGATGATGGCGTTGAGCGGGGTGCGCACTTCGTGGCTGATCCGCGCCAGCATGTCGGCCTTGGCGCTGGCCGCGCGCTCGGCGATCCGCCGCGCATCGCGCACTTCGCCGTCGTCCTTCCTGCTCTGCGACTGGTCGCGAAATACCGCGAAGAAATTCGGCCCGTCCGGGCTCGTCCGGCCCATGGTCATCGACAGCGGGATGATGCCGCCCTGGCTCACGCGGCCGAGCACGTCGCGGCCCGCGTCGAGCACGCTGCCGGCCGCGGCGTTCGTGGTGCTCTCCAGATAGTCCTGTACCGCAGGCTGGCTCTCCGGCGCGAACAGCTCGACGAGATTGCGCTCGACGAGGCTGGTGCCGTCATAGCCGAACAGCGCTTCGGCGCTGCGATTGCAGGCATGGATGTGGCCGTTGGCATCGAACATCAGGATGCCTTCGGCAGTGGTATCGAGAATGGCGGCAAGATCCTCGGCACTGGGATGGCCGGCGGCGACGGGCGCGGGGGCCGGTGCTGCGGGCGGCGGCGGGACAGGTGCGCTTGGCCCCGGCGCGAACATCAGGGCGAGCGCGGAATCGCCGTCCCATGAGATCGTGAACAGCCGCGCCTGTGTCGGGCTTGCGTGCTCGGCTGCGTCCTCGTTCGCCGAAATGGTGACCGGCGTTCCGGCTTCCGAGGCGCTGCTCGCGGCGGGTACGCCCGCCTCGACATAAAGCGCGTCGAGGCCGCCGGCCTGTTCCAGCGCGTGCAGGCTGGCATAGCCGATGCGCTCCAGAAAGGCGGGGTTGGCGTATAGCAGGCGATCGAGCCGATAGATCAGGACGCCGGTCGGCAGGAGATCGAGCAGCGTGCGGTCGCGCCG
This sequence comes from uncultured Bradyrhizobium sp., assembly GCA_964454955.1. Lineage (GTDB taxonomy): Bacteria > Pseudomonadota > Alphaproteobacteria > Rhizobiales > Xanthobacteraceae > Bradyrhizobium. The sequence goes on from CAYVVB010000572.1 coordinate 14,704, forward strand.
GCTCTCGCCAAGCGGCGGCGGCTCGGACGGCGTGAGCCATTCCGGCTGCTCGCCGGCCGTCGGTTCAATGTATCCTTCAGTCGCCTGTGTCGCCGGCGGCTCGGTAGGTGCGGTCAAGTCATCGCCTCGCGGCTCGGATGCATAGTCGCGTTCCAGGTGCGCCGACAGCCGCCGCGCAAGTTCGTTGAACGCGTTGTTCTCCACCGGAGTCAGCGCCGGCGATCTCGGTTCGCCTCCCAATGGGCGGAACGGCACGACGTTTGGCGGCGTGTCGGCAGGCGCCTCGAGATCGGTCGGTGTTTCGGTTGGTGTTGAAGTCCCATTGGCCATTGGCGCACCGGGCTCGGCGGTTTCGGAACCCATCACATCGGGTTCGGCGGGCGGAACTGGGGCCGGACCATGCTCTGAATTGGTCGAAACGATGTCGGCCGAAAGCGCTTGTCGTCGTCCTGCGGGCTCTTCGCTCTCGTCGCAGCGGTATGACGCGAGACGCGCCAGGGCGTCGAGATCGCGACACACGCCAAAGCCGCGGAACCCGATGAAATTCCGCGTGCGATCGAAGACCGCAAGACCGGCGAGTTCGACGGGCAGGCTGCCGCCGCCATCGACCGGCCAATTCAAGGTGATGCCGCTCCAGGTGTCGCGGGTCGCGAACGCCTTCATGACCCGGCCGTCCGGATCGAGCCGGAGCCTTCTTGCGATGTCGCGCCAGGTCCGGCCGAGGCTTGCCGCGGTCTGCGGCCCGATGAGGTCGAGAAATTCCTCCGAGGTCACCGTAAAGCGGGCCTCGGCATCCATCTGCCAGACAAAGCGCAGCGGGTGTTGCCACGGCTCCGGCGCGGGGTGGTCGAGCCAGGGCGCCGGCATGTCCGGCGCAAGCGTTGCCGTTTGCTCGGGCTCCTCAGGCTCGTCGGCAACCGGCTCCACGAAGGGCGAAGGCTCGGCCTCGGCTGCCGGCACCCTGACCGGCGCAGCTCCCTGGCCTGTCGGCACGATCAGCGCCACGAGGGCGATGTCGGGCCCGGAGCCGACCCGTTGCAGGATCATGTCGTGGCCGGCGTCGATCGCGGTCTCGCCCCGGCCGCTGGCCAGCGCCGTCGTGCGCGCCTCGTCGAGCCCGGCCTCGGTGAGATTGCCAAAGCGGAAAAGTGCTCGCGCGCTTTCGTTTGCGGCGGCCAGCATGCCGTCGCATCCGAAGACGGCGATCGGCTTGTCCACGCCCTCGACCAGCCGCTGCAGTCGCTGGAACAGCGGCATCCCGGGCTGGGAGCTTTCCAGGGGCGCGATCAGCACGCCGTGGCTGCCGTCGGACAAATCGAGCCGCGCGCAGGCGCAGGTCACCAGCATGCCGGGCCGGGCACCAAAGCCCCGCAGCCGCTCCAGCCGGGCCGTGCCGCTGAGCGGAAGCCGACCGGCCAGTTGTGCGACCTGACGGCGGTGCCCGTCCGCCGGCCCGAACGCCCTCTCGGCGAGCATGGCGGCATTGGCTGCACCGAACAGCTCGACACCGACCGGATTGGCCCACAGGACCCTTGTGCCGTCCGTCGACCATAGCCATGCCGGCAGCGCGCTTGTTGCATGCACCGCCAGCCGAGGATCGCTGACGCCCTGCAACTGGAATTCCATCATGTTCATCGTGGCGACTGGATCGGCTGGCTTTAGCTGTTAACGCCTGAGGGTGGCGACTGGGGTCGGCCGCCGAGGATGACAGCCTTAACGAAAGGTTAGTATCGCCCGCCAGGAATGTCAGGTCCACGGGCAGGCCCAGCCAAGGCTATCTTAAAGCCTTGATAACCTTAATTCGGCGGCCCGTCGCGCCGCGGCCGAGGCTCCGGCGCCGAGGGCATCGCCAGGGGCCGGAGAGCGCGTTTGACCTGCGTCATAGCAAGGCAGCTTCAGGTTGCTAGCTTCCGCCCTGCGTGGATCAGTCGGGCCAAGGCCTGCAAGGCCAAAGGATAGGGCAGAGGGAGAACGACTATGAATGAAGACGGGCGTAACCGTTTCGAAGTCCCCAAGGACATGCGCGCAATGGCCGAAGCCGGCGTCGAGCAGGCGCGCAAGGCCTTCGACAAATTCATTGAAAGCGCGCAGGCGACCGCCGGATCTCTGGAAGAGCGCGGCGCCACCGTTGCCGCCGGCGCCAAGGACATCGGCGCCAAGGCCATCGCCTATGCCGAAAAGAATGTGCAGGCCTCCCTCGACTACGCGCAGTCGCTGCTGCACGCCAAAGACCTCGTCGAGGTGATGCGGCTGCACAGCGAGTATGTCCAGGCCCAGATGCGCACATTGGCCGAGCAGGCGAACGAAATGGGCCAGATCGTCAGCCGTGCCGCCATGGACGCCACCAAGCCCAAGGTTTGAGGGGCCAAACCGCTTCAGGCGGTTTCCGCGCGAAAAATCTCAGCATTTACAATAGGGCAGCGCGCTGCACGGTTGCGCCGCGCGGCGCCGCACCTAAAATTGCGTTGCAATGCACAAAATTGACATTATATGCGTGTTTATTGTGCACGCCCGATAAGGGATCTTTATCGCGTGATCCATTAGACGCATCCAGCATTGTTAATGCCGGGCGCGCTTGGTGGATCACCCGCTCCAACCGCGCCTGAAGGATACATGCAATGACCAATGCCACTGATCCGTTCTCCGCTTCCGTTATTCCTTTCGAAGTCCCCGAGCAGATGCGCGCGCTTGCCGAGAAAGGCGTCTCGCAGGCTCGCGATAACTACGCCAAGTTCAAGGATGCCGCCGAGACCCACAACAGCACCATCGAGGCGGTGTTCACCAGCGCCAGCAAGGGCACGAGCGCCTACTCTGCCAAGCTGATGGAGTTCATGAAGGCCAACACCACGGCCAACCTCGACTTCGCGCAGGAGCTGCTCGCCCTGAAGTCGCCGTCCGAGGCGCTGGAGCTTTGGACTGCCCACATCCGCAAGTCGTTCGAGACGCTCAACGCCCAGGCCAAGGAACTCACCGAACTGACGCAGAAGGTGGTTTCCGAAACCGCGGAGCCGATCAAGGCCAGCGCCGCGAAGTATTACAAGCCCGCGGCCTGATCGAACGGCAGCGCGCCGGCCTCGGATTTGAGTCGAGGTTTGGATATTCCGAGAGCCAAAAGCGTTTCAATTTGAGAAAGAGCCCGGGCAGACCGCCCGGGCTTTGTTTTCCGCGATATAGGTCGCGAGAGATTGATTTCGGGATCGTTACGGCCTTGCCAAAACAAGCCGTTGCACCTAGTTTCCGCCCCGTTCGGGCCCCCTCATGCGGCGGCCCTTGACGGATGCAGTTGTAGCTCAGTTGGTTAGAGCGCCTGTCTGTGGAACAGGAGGTCGGTGGTTCGAGCCCACCCAACTGTACCACCTCTTCACCCTTCGCCTCTTTCATTGAAGCCGATCATCATGCGCTGCGCGCATGCGCGCTGGATGCAGCGCGGCGTTTCGCACGCTGCGTTGCCTGCGACGAGAGCGCTTGTGAAGCCGGCGATCGACATCGTGCGCGCACTCAATCATCGTCATGACCAAGCGGCATGAGTTCCCGCGCGATGTCGAATTGTTGTAGCGAAGACACGAACGTCCGCTGATCGTCGCGTTCACACAAGGAACCCGAGTACGGCGCTTGCGAAGCATCCAGGCTTCACCCACACTTTGCACGCACGCGCTTTTGAGGGGGACTCATGTTTGTCACTTCGCAGACAAGGCTCCGGTTCGCGCTGATGCTCGCCAGCGGATTCGTGGTCTCAATCGCTTCGACAGTCAGCCACGCCTATACGTTCGAGCAGCAGCAGGCCTGCAGCGGCGATGCGTTTCGGCTGTGCAGCTCCGAAATCCCTGACGTCGACCGCATCACGGCCTGCATGGTCCGCAGCAGATCTCAGCTTTCGCCGCAGTGCCGCGCCTTCTTCCACGGCGGTGGCGAGTCCGGCGAAATTGCGGCTGACCCGCCCGGCAGGCCACCGGGCGTCAGGCCGGCAGCGGCGCGAAAGCCGGGCTGGCACAGAATCAGGAAGCTGAAGGCGGACGCGAGCTGAGCCACGTCGCTGCGGCTGCGCCAGTTGCCTGCACGTCAATGCGGCAAACTGTGCCTGTCGGATGCGCTGAAGCGCTCGGCGCGTTGCGACCGCGCCTCGGTCTTCGCGAGAGTCTGCATCTCGCACCGCCACATGCTGCCGAATACGGTCTCTGCCGCGTTGCAACCTTTGCGGGCACGAGCGGCGCTTTCCTGTGCGGCTTTCCGCCCGGTGTGACTCAAATGCAGCACGTCCATCAATCAGTGGTTTTGCCATAAATCGTGCCACATTTTTCTTTCGCGAATCAGCGCGCTGATTCATTTTTGCCTCCTGGGGTCAATCTGGAGGCCATGGTATGAACGTTATTGTTTTCGCTTCGCGCAAAGGCGGCTCGGGCAAGAGTACCCTGGCCGCTCATCTCGCCGCGCAGATCAAGTCGACGAAATCCTGCCTGCTGATCGATGCCGATCCGCAGGGCTCGCTGACCTTGTGGCACAAGCTGCGCGGCACCAATGAACCGCAGATCAAAACTGCGATCAATTCAGTTGGCGGTATCGTCGCCGCCGCCAGGCGCGACGGCGTCGAATGGGTGCTCATCGACACGCCACCGAACACATCGGCCGTCGTGGAGGATGCGATCAAGCACGCGACGATGGTCGTCATTCCGGCGCGGCCGGGGGTGTTCGACGTCAACGCGGTACAGGAAACGATTCTGACCTGCCGCGCAGCGCGCAAGCCCTATGCGGTCGTGCTGAACGGTGCGCCGGCGCGCCGCGATGATGCCGAGAGTCCGATCGTCACCATCGCACGTGAAGCGCTCGCCAAATTCCGCGCGCCGGTCTGGGGCGGCCAGATCACCAACCGCGCCGACCTGTTGATGGCACTCGGCCATGGTGAAGGTGTGCGGGAGTATTACGCCGAGGGCCGCGCGGCGGCGGAGATTGCAAGGCTCTGGGCTGCGATCGAGCGTTCGGTGAAGGCGATACGCGGCGCCGCGTCCAACAATGGCGTGATGCACAAGCAGGCGGCCTGACGTCGCCAACTGCTTTCTTGCGCATCGCCAGGAACGCGCGGTCCCCGCGCGTTTTTCGTTTGCGGATGTGCCTTGTCGCCGCTCCGGCGGGAGGGCGGCTTACGCGATCATCAGCATGTAGAAGACGATCACCGGCGCCAGGCAAATGATCGCCGACCAGATGCCGACTGCCCAGAGAATATCCTCTGTGGTGAAGCCCTGTTGAGCACCAATTCGATTGCCTCGAGTAGTCACAACGCCCCCGCGTTTTCTGTTCTGGGGACGTCATACGTGACAGGCTCTAAAAAACCCGTTGCGGGTTCGCTTGCATTTGAGCGCGGGTGCTACTGCGGTTTAACCAATCGCCACCCAAAGCGCGTGCGAGCTTGCGTGCATTGCGGCCGCCGTGCTCACCGCGCATTAACCAAGCTCGTTCGGAAAACCGCTACACAGCTTTTCGGGGCATGCTTGAGCGGCACCGCGGATCAGGTTGCAGAGCCTGACCGGTGTTTTCAACCGCGCCGTCATTGCTGCGAGGAGCAAAAGCGACGAAGCAGATCCGGACAGCATTCGCGGGGCGAGTCGCGATCCGAACTCCCCGGACGGCGAGCCTTCTTCGACTGCATCCTCACGCACGAACTCGTGAGCGTGACTGAATGATGGACGTGGCGGCCGCCGCCATTTCGTTTCCCGACCGGACGAAAAGAAAAAAAGCCGGGCTCAGGAGAGCCCGGCTCGAGGTATTGGCCACGTGAGGCCGACACAATCACCTTCCAAGAGGGATTACTGAGCTCCCGCGCCACTGGAGGAGGGGGACAAATGCGCAACGCGAACGCTCAGCATGCAGACATTATGGTCCCCGCCTGAGCCATGCAGCAACCGGCCGAGCCGCATGTCAGACATGCGCAAAATCAGGACGGCCAGCGCTGCGCCTTGCTCACCACGAAGTCACGGAAGACCTGCACCCGCGCCACCGTCTTCAGCTCTTCCGGATAAACAAAATAGGTATCGAGCTGGATCGAGTCGGACTCGCTGAACAGTTGCACGAGGCGGTTGTTGTCTTCGACGAGGTAATCGGGCAGCGCCGCGATTCCGAGGCCCTGCTGGCAGGCGCGCACCAGGCCAAGGATGTTGTTGACCTTGAAATAGGCCTCGCGCGGCCCGGAGCCATTGCGTCCCGCCTCGACCAGCCAGTTGCGGTTCTGCAGGTGCGGTGCGACCTGGCCGTCGGAGAGCATGATGATGCGATGCGAGTCGAGATCATCGAGCGTGCGCGGGGTGCCGAACCGTTTCACATATTCCGGCGAGCAGTAGGCATGGAAGCCGATCGAGAACAGCTTGCGCTGGATCAGGTCCGGCTGCGTCGGCTTGCGGGTGCGGATCGCCACGTCCGCCTCGCGCATGGAGAGATCCAGCTCCTCGTCGGTGACGATCAGCGAAATCCGGATCTCCGGATAGAGCGCGGTGAATTCGCCGAGTCGCGGGATCAGCCAGTTGATGCCGACGCCGGGCGTGGTGGTGATCTTGAGATCGCCGCTCGGCCGCTCGCGGCTGTCGGTCAGCTTGGCGCGAGCCGCCTGCAACTGCATGAAAACGTCATGCGCGGTGCGGAACAGCAGGTCGCCCTGTTCGGTCAGGATGAGGCCCCGGGCATGGCGGTGGAACAGCGACACCGAAAGCTCCTGCTCCAGCGCGCTGACCTGCCGCGACACGGCCGATTGTGACAATCCGAGCTGTTCGCCGGCATGCGTGAAGCTGCCCGCTTCCGCCGCTGCGTGAAACACCTTCAGCTTGTCCCAGTCCATGTCGCTAAATCCGTCTCGTGTCTTGGCCATCTCTGGTGCGTCTTCGTCGTTACTCGGCGGCCGCACGCTCGCTGGCGCGCAATGCGAGGAAGCGCTCGGCTTCGAGGGCGGCCATGCAGCCAAGGCCGGCGGCGGTCACCGCCTGCCGGTAGGTCTCGTCGGCCACGTCGCCGGCCGCAAACAGGCCGGGCACCGAGGTGGCCGTCGAGTTCGGCGCCACCTCGACGTAACCGGAGGGTTTCAATTTGACCTGGCCCTGTACGAGTTCGGTCGCGGGTGCGTGGCCGATCGCGATGAAGACGCCGTCCGCCGGCAGTTCGGTGTGTGCGCCGGTCTTGACGTTCTTCAGCCGGACGTGGGTGACCTTGGCGGGATTTTCCTCGCCGCGGATTTCGTCGATGGCACTGTCCCAAACGACCTTGATCTTCGGATGCTTGAACAGCCGCTCCTGCAGGATGCGCTCTGCGCGGAAGTGGTCGCGCCGATGCACGATCGTGACGCGCGAGGCGAAATTGGTGAGGAAGAGCGCTTCCTCGACGGCGGTGTTGCCGCCGCCGACCACCACGACCTCCTTGCCGCGATAGAAGAAGCCGTCACAGGTTGCGCAGGCCGAAACACCGAAGCCCTTGAACTTCTCTTCCGAGGGCAGCCCCAGCCAGCGCGCCTGTGCGCCGGTGGCCAGCACTATGGTTTCGGCGAGGTAGACATCGCCGCTGTCGCAGGTCAGGCGGAACGGCCGCTGCGACAGATCGAGGTCGTTGACCAGGTCCGTGACGATCCGGGTGCCGACATGGCGGGCCTGCTTCTCCATCTGCTCCATCAGCCAGGGGCCCTGGATGACGTCGGCAAAGCCCGGGTAATTCTCGACGTCGGTCGTGATGGTGAGCTGGCCCCCGGGCTGGATGCCCTGGATCAGCACCGGCTCCAGCATCGCGCGCGCCGCATAGATCCCCGCCGTGTAGCCGGCCGGCCCCGATCCGATGATGACGACCTTGGCATGGATGGGCGCGGGCATGGGGCGGCATTCCCTTTTGTGACGTCTGTTGACGGGGATTTATCAGCACCCAGGCGGAACACGCCAGGAAAGGCGTCGCAGCAGTGCCGAAAATGTCAATTCCGAGTCTAAGTTATGTGGCAAGCTATGCAAGAATTGCAATCCAACTCAGCGAATTTTCCCTTCACGAGCTTGAGATTGCGCGGCGCACGCGCAATAAAATTGCGCAAAGCACCCAAGCTGCGCTACAGAGTGTTGCCCGCGAGCACCGCGCGCTTGCCTGTTCCAGGAACCTTAAGTCCCGTGACCAAGAATCTAGACGAGATCGACCTCAAAATCCTGAGCGAAATCCAGGCCGACGGCCGAATCACCAATGTCGAACTGTCCAAGCGCGTCGGCATTTCGCCGCCACCCTGCCTGCGCCGGGTGCGAACGCTGGAGGAGGAGGGGTATATCCAGGGCTATCGTGGGCTCCTGGATCCGCGCAAGCTCGGCTTCGACGTCACGGTTTTTGCATCGGTGCATTTGTCGAGCCAGGCCGATGCCGACCTCAGGGCCTTCGAGGAGTTCGTGCGCGCCGAGCCCCTGGTGCGCGAATGCTGGATGCTCTCCGGCGAGGTGGATTTCATTCTCAAATGCGTCGCCCCCGACATGGCGACGTTCCAGGATTTCGTGACGCACCTCACCGCGGCGCCGCACGTGCGCAATGTCAGGACCTCGCTCGTGCTGCACAATTCCAAATACGAGGCGGCGGTGCCGCTGGAGGTGAAGCCGCGGGTCTAGGGGGCCGTCGTTCCGAGGCGCCCGAAGGGCGAA
>CAYVVB010000573.1:0-7149 GCA_964454955.1 uncultured Bradyrhizobium sp.
CGCTGCTTGCGCTGTTCTTCCTCGGCCTCAAAGGCATCAATCTCAGCCTCCATGCCATCTTCGTGAAGGCGCTGACCTCGAGCTTTCGCGAAGCGGCACTTGCCGGCCAGTTCGATACCGCGCTGAACAACATGCCGCACGGCCTGTGCATGTTCCGCGCCGACGGCCGGCTCGCCGTGATGAATCACCGCTTCAGTGAAATGCTGGAGCTGTCTGACGACCTGGTGCGCCGTGGCGCGACCGCCGCCGACATCGTGCAGTCCTGCGTGGACGCGGGATCGGTCTCGGCGGCGAGCGCAAAGGTCATTCTCGCGGAAATCGAGAATTCGCAGGCGAGCTGCATCGTCACCACCGATTCCGATCGCGAACGCGGCCGGTCTCTGTCATGGACCTTCCACCCGATGGCCGGTGGCGGCGCCGTCGTGCTGGTCGAGGACATCACCGCGCGGCGCAACGCGGAAGCGCGGATCAGCCATCTGGCGCGCTACGACGAGCTGACGGGGCTGCCGAACCGCGTCAATTTCCGCGACGAGATCGAACGCCTGCTGAAGATGCCGCAAGAGGACGGCGATCTGTCGGCACTTCTGTTCGTCGATCTCGATCAGTTCAAACAGGTCAATGACACGCTTGGTCACCCCTGCGGTGACCAGCTCTTGTGCGCGGTTGCCGAACGTCTGCGCGCGATCCTGCGCCCGGAGGATTTCGTGGCGCGGTTCGGCGGCGACGAATTCGTGGTCTTCCAGCAGAACATCGGTTCGAGCGAGGGCGCCGCCGTGCTGGCACGGCGAATCGTCGACCATTTGAGCGAGCGTTACAAGATCGACAATCACCTCGTCGAAATCGGCGCCAGCGTCGGCATCGCGCTGACCTCTGGCGGCGCCAGTGCCGACACGCTGTTGAAGAATGCCGACATGGCCCTTTATCGTGCCAAGGCCGATGGTCGCGGCACCTATTGCTTCTTCCACGATGAGATGGCGCAAACCGTCGAGGCCCGCCGCATCCTCGAGCTCGACCTGCGCAAGGCGCTGCTCAGCGAAGAGTTCGAACTGTTCTTCCAGCCGCTGGTCAACCTGAAGTCCGGCAAGATCTCGACCTGCGAGGCGCTGTTGCGCTGGAATCATCCGGTGCGCGGCACGGTCTCTCCGGCCGACATCATTCCGATTGCCGAAGACATGGGCCTGATCGTCGATCTCGGCCGCTGGATCCTGCGCAAGGCCTGCATGGAGTGCATGAAATGGCCGGACACGGTGAGCGTTGCCGTGAACTTCTCGCCCCAGCAGTTCCATCAGCGGGACGTTCTGACCGAGGTTCGCCACGCGCTTGAGGCGTCCGGCCTGCCGGCGGAGCGGCTCGAAATCGAGATCACCGAATCGTCCCTGTTGCGCAATACGCAATTGACTCACGACGTGCTGTCGCAACTGCGCGCCATCGGCGTGAAAATCTCGCTGGATGATTTCGGCACCGGCTATTCGAGCCTCAGCTATCTGCATAACTTTCCCCTGCAGAAGGTGAAGATCGACCGCTCATTCCTTGAGGGCATCGACGCCGACCGCCCGCTGACGCTGCTCCGCGGCGTGGCGCGACTTTCGGCCGATCTCGGCATGCTGGTCGTGGTCGAAGGCATCGAGAGCAACGAACAGCTCGAACTCATCGGTGCCGACGGCACCGTGACGGAGGCGCAGGGCTATCTGTTCAGCCGCCCGGTGCCGGCGGAGCGGGTCCGGCAGTTGCTGAACGCCTCGCACGGCCGCCGCCCGGACGAGGATGCGGCCTCACGCTCGATCGCTTGAAATGACTGCACGTCCGCGTTGGCAACGCGTCGGACGTTGCGATGATGATTAACCCTAATAAGTCGATTGCTTTGCATTTTGCTTAATCGATCGTTAAGGCTTCCATCACAGGCGTTGAGTTGTTTTGGAAGTTGTAAGGGGTATCGCATGAGGTCGGCCGCTGGAGCTCCAACTGCGGCTGTTGGGCGGGGCGCGGAGTTGCTGGAATGGGTCGATTACCAGCTGGCACAGACACCCGAGCAGAAGGAAGAGATCTACAATCTCCGCTATCGCGCCTATTTGCGTGAAGGGGCGGTGAGGCCTTCCCAAAGCCAGCGCGTCAGCGATCAGTACGACGATCTGGTGAATTCCTGGACCTTCGGCGTCTACCTTTACGGTGAGCTCTACAGCTCGGTCCGGATCAGCGTGCTCACGCCCGAGTGGCGGGAGTCATGCTCGGCCGAGGCATTCGGCGAACTTCTGATGCCGAGGCTCGATCGCGGCGAGGTGATCATCGATCCCGCGCGGTTCGTCGCCGATCCCGAGAAGGCGAAGCGCTTTCCGGAATTGCCTTACCTGACGCTCCGCCTGGCCTATCTGGCGTGCGAGTATTTCAACGCCGATCTTGGCCTCGCCATCGTGCGGCCGGAGCATCAGGCATTCTACCGGCGCGTGTTCCTGCACGAGACCATTGCCGAGCCGCGGCTGTTCCCCGGCCTGCTGAAGCCGGTCGGGCTGATGGCGGTGGATTTCCCGACCATGCGCGACAAGGTCTTCAAACGCTACCCGATCATGCGTTCGACCGCCTTCGAGCGTCGTATGCTGTTCGATCCCGCCGGCGACCATTCGGCACCGAATCTGGTTCCAGGATTCGAGCGTCTGAAAGCTGTGGCGCAATCCTGAATTCAACCCTCGGGGGCAGGTTTTGTCCTCTGCCTCGTTCAGCTTGATGAAGATTCGCCGAAAATCCGGGCGATAACGGCCTATGGCCGCTTGCCTTCACCCTCGCGCCACATTTACAAACCATTAACTATCGCGGTCGCTTTTCGCCGTCTGGGGGCATTTGAGCGGGTTTGGCAACACCCTATCAAGGTTGACGGAACGTTCGCTTAACCAACCCCCTGTAGACCCGAGAGCAGTTGAGATGCGTGAGCGTGGAGGCTCCCGAATGAAACACTCGATGCGTATCCTCCAGGGATTGAAGTTGGCCGCAGTGCTCGCGGTGGCGCTGTCGATGGGCGCCTGCGCCAACAAGAATCTTGGAGCCGATGCGATGGCGAGCGCTGCCGCCCCGGGCAGCCAGCAGGATTTCGTGGTCAATGTCGGCGACCGCGTGTTCTTCGAAAGCGACCAGAGCGATCTGAGCCCGCAGGCCGTTGTCACCCTGGAAAAGCAGGCGCAGTGGCTGCAGACCTATCCGCGTTATTCCTTCACGATCGAAGGCCATGCGGACGAGCGGGGAACGCGCGAATACAACATCGCGCTCGGCGCGCGCCGCGCCCAGTCGGTCCGCAATTTCCTGGTTTCGCGCGGCATCGATGCGAGCCGCATGCGGACGATCTCCTATGGCAAGGAGCGCCCGGTCGCGGTCTGCAACGACATTTCCTGCTGGTCGCAGAACCGCCGCGCCGTGACGGTGCTGAACGCCAGTTCCTGACGCTGGCGGAAGTTGGTCGGAAATCCTTCAAAACGGCGCCTTTGGGCGCCGTTTTGCTTTCGTCTCCCGACCGTGCGGGCCCATTTGAATCAGCCACATTTTTGGCGTACTCCCTGCGCCAAGGTTTTCCGGATCGTGGCGATTCCGGCACTAGGGCAAAATGTCATCCAGATTTCAGAAGTTGAGCTGTCTTGCGGCGCTCGTCGTCTCGACCGCGCTGTCATCTCCGGTGCTTGCGCAGTCCGATGACGGCGATCCGGAACTGCGGATCCAGCACCTCGAGGATCAGCTCCGGCAACTGACCGGTCAGAACGAGGAGCTGCAATACCGCAACCGGCAGCTCGAAGAGCGGCTGCGACAGTTGCAGGGCGGGGCGCCGGCCGCACAGGGTCAGAGCGGTCAGCCCAGCGTTGCCGCGGCGCCGCCAACGCAGTTGGCACCCGGCTATAGCCAGCCGCAAAACCAGCCGGGCTATGCCCAGCCGATCCAACCCAGCTATGGTCAGCCGCAGGCTCAGCCGACCTATGGGCAGCCACAGAATGCGGCGCCGGCACCGATCGTGCAGGAGCCGTCGTCCGCGGTTGCGGGCACTTCGCGTCGCGGCGATGCGTTCGATCCCAGCCAGAATCCGAACGCGCCGGGTGCGCCGCGCGCGCTCGGCGGCGGGTATCTTCCTGTTCCGGCCGAGGCGCCGGTGGGGGCGCCCGGCGGCCGCGCCGCCGGCGAGCCGCTCGATCTCGCCAATACTGCGGGGGCCCCGCGCTATCAGCAGGGAGGCCAGCCGCCCAATCCCAATGGCGCGGGCGGGCTTGTCACGGCGCCGCCGAGCAACTCCCCGCGCGACGAGTACGACCTCGGCATCGGCTACATGCAGCGCCGGGACTATGCGCTCGCCGAACAGACCATGCGCAATTTCGCGCAGAAATTCCCGAACGATCCGCTTGTCGGGGACTCCCAATACTGGGTTGGCGAAAGCTATTTCCAGCGCCAGCAATACCGCGACGCCGCAGAAGCTTTCCTCGCCGTGACCACCAAATATGAAAAATCGGCGAAGGCGCCGGACGCGTTGCTGCGGCTCGGGCAATCGCTGGCGGCCCTGAAGGAGAAGGAGGCCGCCTGTGCCGCCTTTGGCGAGGTGACGCGGAAATATCCGCGCGCTTCCGGCAGCGTCAAATCGGCGGTCGACCGCGAGCAGAAGAAAGACAAATGCTAGGGATCAGGTTCGGGCAAGATCCGGAAACTCGCCGCGGGTCAGCCCCGAACACCAGTGATATGGCGCGTTGACGGGCGCTCGCGCATAATCGGGCTTCGCGAATGAGGTCCGCCATGTCAGAGAACGATAATTCTCCCCTTTCGGTCCAGGACGCCAAACGGCTGTTCGGTGATTGGAAGAGCGTCCCGGCCCTGGTGCTGGCGATCTCCGGCGGACCGGATTCGGTCGCGCTGATGTGGCTGATGGCGCGCTGGCGCCGCGCGCTGTCGCGTGGACCGCGCCTCGTCGCGGTCACCGTCGATCACGGTTTGCGGCTCGAAGCGGCGCGCGAGGCGCGCGAGGTCAAGCGGCTGGCGCGTGAATTTGACATGCAGCATCGCACCCTGCGCTGGACCGGCGAAAAGCCCGGGACCGGTCTGCCGGCCGCGGCGCGTGAGGCGCGCTATCGCCTGCTCGCGCAGGCTGCAAGAGCGGTCGGCGCTAGCCACATCATCACAGCGCATACCCGCGACGATCAGGCGGAAACGCTGTTGATGAGACTGTTGCGCGGCAGCGGCATCACGGGCCTGGCGGGGATGGCCCCCATCACCGAGCGCGACGGAGTGATGCTGGTGCGCCCGCTGCTCGACATTCCGAAGTCGCGGCTGATTGCGACGCTCGACAAGGCAAATATCGGCTATGCGGACGATCCGACCAACCGCGACACCGCGTTCACGCGGCCGCGGCTCCGGGCGCTGTTGCCGGCCCTGGCCGCCGAGGGCGGGGACGCGCGTTCCCTGGCGCGGCTGGCCATGCGGCTTGCGCGGGCAAACGCGGCGGTGGAAGTGCTGGCCGACGGTGCCGAGCGTTACCTCGCGCTGAAGCGGCAGGGCGCGGCGCTGCAGTCCGCGCGCAATGCCATCGTGTTCGATGCGGAGGCGTTTGCGGGACTGCCCGAGGAAGTCCGGCTGCGGCTCCTGATGCGTGCGATCAACCGACTTGGGCATGAGGGGCCGGCCGAGCTCGGCAAGCTCGAGGCTCTCCTGGCGCAGCTTGACCGAAATTCGAGGGGAAGGCCGAAGAAGGTGGGGACCGCGGCAACCGGAACGAGCCTGAAGCAGACGCTGGCCGGCGCGCTGGTAAGCCTCAGGACGGGGCAAATTCGCATCGAGCCGGCACCTGCCCGCCGCAGACCTGAACGCCAGAGCATCTCCGAATAGATCGATCGGTTTTCCGAGAATATCCGCGCTCAAATTGACCCGCCGCGTCCCATGCAAACCGCAAATGCGGTCGTCAAGCTTCCGGCATAACGGCGCTGGCCGGCCTTAACCACCTCTCAAATCGTTGTTCCAGCGCTGATTTTTTGGATCGGTATCGAGCCGGGATGCGCTAAATAGTCCTGCCTGGTTCCCTTGGCAGCAAGGCCAGTGGTACCTAAATTGTGATACGGTCGACCGGGGGATTCCCTCGTGGCTTCCCAGAGACGGGTCCAAAGGACAAAAGGACAAAGGCCGCGATCCGCGCGACCACGAAGGAAGATCAATGAACGCCAATCTGCGTAATTTCGCCCTCTGGGTCATCATAGTCCTATTGCTGTTGGCGCTGTTCACGCTGTTTCAGAATCCCGGTCAACGCACGTCGTCCCAGGACATTTCGTTTTCGCAGCTTCTGACCGAGGTCGATCAGGGCCATGTGCGTGATGTCGTGATCCAGGGGCAGGAGATTCACGGCACGTTCACCAACGGCTCCTCGTTCCAGACCTATGCGCCGAATGACCCGACGCTGGTGACGCGCCTCTATAACGGCAAGGTGCAGATCACGGCGAAGCCGCCCGGCGACAACGTGCCGTGGTTCGTCTCGCTGCTCGTGTCCTGGCTGCCGTTCATCGCGCTGATCGGCGTGTGGATCTTCCTGTCGCGCCAGATGCAGGGCGGCGCCGGCAAGGCGATGGGCTTTGGCAAGTCGCGCGCAAAGATGCTGACCGAAGCGCATGGACGGGTCACCTTCGAGGACGTCGCAGGTGTCGACGAGGCCAAGCAGGACCTGCAGGAGATCGTCGAATTCTTGCGCGACCCCGGAAAATTCCAGCGGCTCGGCGGTCGCATTCCACGCGGCGTGCTTTTGGTCGGCCCGCCCGGCACCGGCAAGACGCTGATCGCACGCGCGGTCGCAGGCGAAGCCAACGTTCCGTTCTTCACCATTTCGGGCTCCGACTTCGTCGAGATGTTCGTTGGCGTCGGCGCCTCGCGCGTGCGCGATATGTTCGAGCAGGCCAAGAAGAATGCGCCCTGCATCATCTTCATCGACGAGATCGACGCGGTCGGCCGCCATCGCGGCGCGGGCCTGGGCGGCGGCAATGACGAGCGCGAACAGACACTCAACCAGTTGCTCGTCGAGATGGACGGCTTCGAGGCCAACGAAGGCGTGATCCTGATCGCTGCCACCAACAGGCCCGACGTCCTCGATCCGGCGCTGCTCCGTCCCGGCCGTTTCGACCGCCAGGTGGTGGTGCCCAATCCCGATGTCGTCGG
>CAYVVB010000574.1:0-10957 GCA_964454955.1 uncultured Bradyrhizobium sp.
TCGTCCGACATGCTCACGCCCGCGCTCCCGCTGCTCAAGCAGTCTCCGCCGCGATGTCCGGCGGGGTCTGCTGCGCCAGCCGCTGCTCCAGCCTGTCGATGTTCTCGAACAGACGGGCGGTCACGAGCTTGAGGAAATAGAACCCGAAGGCCGGATTCTGCACATAAAGCTGCTCGACCTGGTCGTAGCTCACCGACAGGATGACGCCGCCCTCGATGCATTCCAGCGTCTGCGTCCGCACGTTCGACGGCGACAGCATGCCGAGTTCGCCGACGATGGCGCCGACCGGCAGCTCGATGCCGGATTCGACCAGACGGAAGCGGCCGCTGACGATGTAGAACATGCTGTCGGCCTTCTCGTCCTTGTAGAACAGCACTTCGCCGGCCTTGCATGGGCGCTCCGTCATGAACGGTTTCAGCCATTCCATCGACAGGTTGCCGCTGACGGACCGTTTCACGTCGCGAACCAGCTGCAGCATCTGGTGCAGCCGATAGGAGTTGAGCGCGAGCGCCAGCACCTGCACCAGGATGACCAGGTAGTTGCGGTGCGGCAGCGCGGTGCCGATCAGGACGAAATTGGTGAGAATGGCGAAGACACGCAGCGGAATCATGGTCCGCATCGACATGGTGGCAACCACGAAGACCGATGCGAACAGGGTGCCGGCGGTGCCGACGTGTTCGGCGAGATGTGAGGTATCCATCTGGACCAACCAGGCTTGACTAGAGAACTGATGGGCGTCAGCGGAACCGTCATCATGGGGTCCCGCGAACGTCCTTGATATACGGCGAAAAAGCGACGTTTGTCCGCCATTTCAGCCGGTTTTGCAAGAAATCGGCAACTCTTGCGCCGCGAAGGGAATCTGCGCTTTCGGCTGGCGCTCCTATGGTCAGCATCGTTGACGACCCTGCCCCATCCGGGCACTTTGTCGGCCCCGGCCGAGCCTGTCGGTACAAGCCTTCCCGGTACCGGACCTTGGCCAGATCGGATGTTTTTCTTCAAAATTGCAGGTCACGTTGTCGCATGCACAAGCCGGAGGGTCTTCCAGGTCTGGCGCGATTTGTAGCGGCGACCGCCGGGCGCAACATGACCAAGGCGGCCTACGCGGGCGTTGCGATCGGCGCAGCCATGCTCGTGCTGCTTACCATCGATTCCGCCTATGCGGCAGCGCGTCACTGGATCGAGGCCGTGCTCTGGGCCTGCCTTGCGTTTTTCGCATTCGAGTGGGCGGTGCGCATTCGCCACGCCACCCGCGCAAGACAGGTGATGGCTTATGTGCTGTCGGGCCGCGGGCTGATGGACGCAGCTTGCGCGACCGCCGTCCCGATCGCGATGATTGCCGGCGCCGGCGCACGAACGGCCTGGCTGCTGGCGGTGCTGTGGCTCTTCAAGGTGATCCCGGGGATTCCGGGCGTGCGGCAATTGCGCCGCGTGCTGGTGCTGGAATCGGCCCCGCTGTTGAGCGTGCTGCTGTTGTTCCTGATGGTGTTGTTTGTCGCCTCTGTGGCGGTCTACTTCTTCGAGCGTGACGCCCAGCCGGAGACCTTCGGCAGCTTGCCCGCGGCCATGTGGTGGGCTGTGGTGACCCTGTCCACGACCGGCTATGGCGACGCGGTGCCGATCACGCCGTTCGGACGGCTCGTTGCGGCCCTCGTCATGATCTGCGGGCTAGGCGTGTTCGGCCTGTGGACCGGCATTCTCGCTACCGGCTTTGCCGCCGAAACGCGGCGCGCCAATTTCCTGAAGACCTGGGAGTCCGTGACCAGGGTGCCGTTCTTCGCCAACCTCGGGCCCGCGGCAATCGCCGACGTGACGCATATGCTGCGCACCATCGACCTGCCGCCGCGCGCCATGGTCATCCGCAAGGGCCAGAAGGGCGATTGCATGTATTTCATCGCCTCCGGCGAGGTGGAGGTCGATCTGCCCGGCAAGAAGGTGCCGCTTGGCGAAGGCGCATTCTTCGGCGAGATGGCACTGCTCGGCAACAACAGGCGCTCGGCGAATATTGCGACCACGCGTCTCTCGAAGCTCCTGGTGCTCGACCTTGCCGACTTTCGCCTGCTCATGGCGCGCCATCCCGACCTCGCCCAAACCATCGACGCCGAGGCCAAGCGCCGCGCGCTGGAGAACCAATGATGCAGTCTCACCTTGCCCGACAACCCGACGCGGCGAGCCCGCCTCAACTCGAACGCGACGGCGCGCGCGCCACCATCCGCCTCAACCGGCCAAGGCATCTGAACCGGCTGCAGGCCGAGGACCTCGATGTGCTGCTCAAGCTGTGCGCGGAGGTCGAGGCGGACCCGGCGATCCGCGTCCTGGTGCTGACCGGCACCGGCAGGGCGTTTTCCGCTGGTTACGATCTCGGCTCGATCGCGCAGCGCACAGCGACCGAGCAGGAGCAGACCGCGGGCTCGGCCTTCGAAATCGTCGTCGACCGGCTGGAGGACTTGCCGCTGCCGACGATCTGCCGTCTCAACGGCGGCGTCTATGGCGGGGCGACCGATCTGGCGCTGGCCTGCGATTTCCGGATCGGCAGCGAGGCTTGCGAGATGTTCATGCCGGCGGCCCGGCTGGGGCTGCACTATTACAAGAGCGGCATCAAACGCTATGTGACGCGGCTCGGCGTCGACAACGCCAAGAAGCTGTTCCTGACCGCGCAGAAGATCGACGCGCGGGAAATGCTGCGGATCGGCTATCTCACCGCGCTTGTCGCGGCCGATGCGCTGGACGAGGAAGTTGATCGGCTTGCGACCCTGCTCGCCGGCAACGCACCTCTGGCCATGCGCGGCATGAAACAGACGATCAACGAGTTCGCCCGCGGCAGCCTGGATGAAGCCGCTGCTGATCGCCGCGCGCGCGACAGCATGCATGGCGAGGAGATCAAGGAAGGCGTCAAGGCGTTTGCGGAAAAGCGGCCGCCGCGATTCTGATGCTCCGTTGCCTTGCCTCTTATCCCGTCATTCCGGGGCGCCTCGGAGAGGCGAACTATGGTGCGCAATTGCGCACCTGAGAATCTCGAGATTCCGGTTCTGGCGCTTCGCGCCATCCCGGAATGACGGTGCAAAGATAAAGAATCGTCGATGCTCGCGTGGCTATTTCAGCGCCTATTCGTCGAAGAACCTGACGGCGTTGGCGATGGCGGCGCGCGTCGTGCGATAGCTGTTGGCCTTGTGCGCGCGGTCGGGATAACCGAACGAGATGCCGCAGACCACGCGGCGGTCGTCGGCAAGGCCGAAATGCGCCCGCACGACGTCGGAATGAAACGCGAGCGCTGCTTGCGGGATGGTGGCGACCCCCAGCGCCTGCGCCGCCAGCATGAAGCTCGTGACATAGCCGCCGCAATCGATCGCGCCATAGACGCCAAGCGCCTCGTCGGTGTGGACGATGGCGACATGGGGCGCGCCGAAGAAGTTGAAATTCTCCAGCGCCTGCCTCGCGTAGCCTGCCTTGTCTCCGCGCGGAATTCCTAACGAATTATAGAGCTGGAAACCGCTCTCGCGCCGCCGCTCCAGATAGATGCCGCGATATTCGCGAGGAAACGGAAAGTCGCCGGCATTCGGCTTGCCGCTCGATGCAGTCTTATACATTACCTCGCGGAAACTTTGCGTCGCCGCGCCAGAGGTGATCTCCAGCCGCCAGGGCTGGCTGTTGCACCAGGACGCCGTCTTCTGCGCGGCGGCGAGAATGCGCTCGATGGTCGGGCGCGGCACGGGTTGGGGCAAGAATGCGCGACAGGAGAAGCGTGCCGCGAGAAGGTCTTCGAGAACGTCGATCGGTTGTTGTTCCGCGGTGTCCGCTGCTGACATGAGCAACCCTCTCTCCATTGTCATTCCGGGGCGATGCGAAGCATCGAATCCGGAATCTCGATCCACAAGCTCTGGATTCTCAGGTGCGCAATTGCGCACCATAGTTCGCGCTTGGGCGCGCCCCGGAATGACGGCGTCAACTGCGTCCCTTGGTTGGAATCTTGTTGAACGGCACGTCCTTGTCGACGCGGATGTCGCCGGGCAGCCCGAGCACCCGCTCGGCGATGATGTTACGCAGGATTTCATCGGTGCCGCCGGCGATCCGCGTTGACGGCGAGGTCAGCAGCATCTGCTGGAATTTGCCGGCCGCTTCCGCCACCTCCGGACCGTTGAGAACGCCCGCGGCGCCTTCCAGGTCCAGCGCGTAAGCGGCAATATCCTGCAGCATCGAACCCGCCACCAGCTTGCCGATCGAATTTTCCGGCCCCGGCCGTTCGCCTTTCGACAGCGCCGAGACGGCACGGTAGCTGGTATATTTCAGCCCGCTGTTCTTCACCGCCCAATTGGCAAGTTTCGAGCGCGTGGCGCGATCGTCGATCGCAGGCCCGTCGTCAAGCATCAGGCTGCTGCAGAACTCGAAGATTTCGGGAAAGCCCGTCGCAAGCCGCGCGCCGATCGTCATGCGCTCGTTCATCAGCGTGGTCAGTGAGACGCTCCAGCCGTCGCCGACGGCGCCGAGCCGCTGCGAATCCGGCACGCGCAGATCGGTGAAGAACACCTCGTTGAACTCCTGCAGGCCGTTGGCCTGCCTGATCGGCTTCACCTCCACGCCCGGGCTCTTCATGCTGATGAAGAACATGGTGAGCCCCTTGTGCTTGGGCCCGTTGGGATCGGTGCGGGTGATCAGGATGCCGTAATCGGAATAATGCGCGCCCGAGGTCCAGATCTTCTGGCCGTTGATGATCCACTCGTCGCCCCGCTTTTCCGCGCGGGTGCGAAGCCCCGCGACGTCAGAGCCGCCGGCCGGTTCGGAGAACAATTGGCACCAGATTTCCTCGCCCGAGGCGATCTTCGGCAAGTAGCGCCGCTTGTCGGTCTCGCTGCCATAGGCCATCACCGTCGGACCGCACATGCCCTCGCCGATCTGGAACGGATGGGTCAGCTTGCCGTAGACGCCCTCCTCTTGCTGCCAGATCACGCGCTCGACCGCGCTCGCGCCGCGGCCGCCGTATTCCTTCGGCCAGTTCAGGCAGGTCCAGCCGCCCTCCGACTTCTTCTTCTGCCAGCGCTTCGCGACCTCGACGATGTCGTGATTCTGCAGCTTGATGCGGCCGAGCGATGATTTCGACAGTTCCGCCTCCAGCTCTTTCGGGGCGTTGGCATCGATCCATTGACGCGCCTCGGCGCGAAAGGCTGCTTCCTGCGGAGTGTCATCGAAGTTCATGTTTCTCTCCTCGTCATTCCGGGGCGTGACGAATTCGCGAACTATGGTGCGCAATTGCGGACCTGAGAATCTCGATCCCAAGCTGCTGGATTCCGGGTTCGACGCTGACGCGTCGCCCCGGAATGACACCGTTCTACCCTCGCCCCTTCGTCGGGATCTGATTGAAGGGCAAATCCTTGTCCACGCGGATGTCGCCCGGAAGGCCCAGCACGCGTTCGGCGATGATGTTGCGCATGATCTCGTCGGTGCCGCCTTCGACGCGGGTGCCCGGCGCGCGCAACAGCATGGCCTGAAACCGCCCGGCAAGCTCCGCCTCCGGCCCGCTCAACACGCCGGCCGCGCCCTGCAGGTCGAGCGCAAACATCGCGACCTCCTGGATCATCGAGCCTGCCACAAGTTTACCGATGGAATTCTCCGGCCCCGGCCGCTCACCGCGCGACAGCGCGGAAATGGCGCGGAAGCTCGTATATTTCAACCCGCTCGCCTTCACCGCCCAATTTGCCAGCCTGGAGCGCACATTGCGGTCGTCGATGGCCGGGCCGTCTTCGAGCATCAGATTGCTGCAGAACTCGAACAGTTCCGGGAAGCCGGTGGCGACACCGGCACCGATCGACATGCGCTCGTTCATCAGCGTGGTGAGCGCCACGGTCCAGCCGTCATTGACCGCGCCGAGCCGCTGGGTATCGGGAATCCTGACGTCGGTGATGTAGACCTCGTTGAAATCGGATTGTCCGCTTGCCTGCTTGATCGGTAGCACCTCGACGCCGGGGCTCTTCATGTCGAGGAAGAACATGGTCAGGCCCTTGTGCTTGGGCGCGGTCGGATCGGTGCGGGTCAGCAGGATGCCGTAATCGGAATAATGCGCGCCCGAGGTCCAGATCTTCTGGCCGTTGACGATCCAGTCCTCGCCGCGCTTTTCCGCGCGGGTGCGAAGCCCCGCGACGTCGGAGCCGGCGGACGGTTCGGAAAACAGCTGGCACCAGATCTTTTCGCCGGAGGCGAGCGGCGGCAGGTATTGGCGTTTCTGGTCCTCGCTCGCATACGCCATCATGGTCGGCCCGCACATCCCGTGCCCGATGATGAACGTCCAGGAGAGCTTGCCGTAGGGCCCCTCCTCCTCTTGCCAGATCACCCGCTCGATCGGCGACGCACCGCGCCCGCCATAGTCCTTCGGCCAATGCAGGCAGGCCCATCCCGCGTCCGCTTTCTTCTTCTGCCAGGCCTTTGCGACATCGAGCACGTTGGCGCCTTTGAGCTGGGTGCGTCCGAGCGAAGACTTGCGCAGCTCTTCCTCGTACTGCTTCGGCGCATTCGCCGCGATCCAGGCCCGCGCCTGGCTGCGGAAGGCTGCTTCCTGCGGGGTGTCATCGAAGTTCATAGCGCATTCCCTCTTGCCGTCATTCCGGACGAGTCGCGCAGCGGATCGATCCGGAATCTCGATCCAAAACCTCTGGATTCCGGGTCTGCGCCTGACGGCGTATCCCGGAATGACGCAACGTGGATCACGCCGCGTTCTTCTTGCGGAGACGGTCGATCAGGACGTCCTCCCAATAAGAGAGGCTGCCCAGCCCGAGCGCGGTCGCATTGGCGCGGCGATAGAACATGTGGCAGTCGAACTCCCAGGTGAACCCCATGCCGCCATGGACCTGGATGTTGTTTTTGGCGCAGTGCTGGAACGCCTGCGTTGCGCTGATGCGGGCGCTGGCGGCGGCCTCCGGCAATTCGGACGAATTGGTCGAAAGTGCCCACGCGCCGTAATAGCAGTTGGAGCGTGCGAGCGTCGCGGACACGTACATATCCGCAAGCATGTGCTTGACGGCCTGGAACGAGCCGATCGGCCGGCCGAAGGCGATGCGATCAAGCGCGTAGTCGCGGCCCATTTCCAGCGCGCGGTCGGCGCCGCCGACCTGCTCGAAGGCCATAAGGACCGCAGCGCGGTCGAGCACCTGCGTGAGGATGCTCCAGCCTTCGCCGGCGCCGCCGAGAGGCTCGGCCTTGCAATTCTTGAAACTGATCTCTGCCTGACCGCGGGTCGGATCGATGTTGCTCAACGACTTGGTCTCGACACCGTCGCCCTTCAGTTCAACCAGATAGAGCGAGATGTCGGTTTCGCGGCCGCTCGAGCCGCTACGCGCAGCAACCACGGCAAAATCGGCTATCGCGCCATCGGGCACCGGCATCTTCACCCCGTTGAGCGTACCGCCGGTCGCGGTGAGCTTGATCGCCTGCGGCGACGGATTGCCCTTGCCTTCGAACAGCGCCAGCGTGCCGATCGCCTCTCCTGAAGCAATTGCGGGCAGCCATTTCTGCTTCTGCGCCTCGGTCCCCGCAAGCAGCAGCGCTTCGGCAGCGAGGTAGACGGTCGAAGAGAACGGCACCGGCGCAAGGGCGCGGCCCATCTCTTCGGCGATCACGCACAATTCGAGACGGCCGGCGCCCGCGCCGCCGTAGCTTTCCGGGATCGCAACGCCGAGAAAGCCCATCTCGGCGAGGCCCTTCCACAGTTCGCGGTCGTAAGGCGCCTTGCCGTCGAGCACGGCACGCACCGCTGTCGGCGGGCATTGCTGGCCCAGGAATTTTCGTGCCTGGTCGCGAAGCTGCTTCTGGTCGTCGGAGAAATCGAAATTCATGGGGTCTTCCTCGCCTCCGTAATTGTCTGAATGTCATTCCGGGGCGCGCCGACAGGCGCGAACCCGGAATCCAGAAGTTGTAGATCGAGATTCCGGGTTCGATGCTTCGCATCGCCCCGGAATGACAAAAGGCCGGGTCCGTTTTCGCCGGGACAATAGCAAGTCCCAACTACCGCGGCGCCATGCGGAGTGCGCCGTCGAGGCGGATGGTCTCGCCGTTGAGCATCGCGTTCTCGACAATGTGCACGGCGAGAGCGCCGTATTCGGAAGCCTCACCCAGCCGTGCCGGATGCGGCACCTGCGCGCCCAGGCTCTTGCGCGCCTCCTCGCTCAATCCCATCAGAAGCGGCGTGAAGAACAGGCCCGGCGCGATCGTGTTGACGCGGATCTTGTGCTGCGCGAGGTCGCGCGCCGCGGGCAAGGTAAGGCCCACCACGCCGCCCTTGGAGGCGGAGTAGGCGATCTGGCCGATCTGGCCCTCGAAAGCCGCAACGCTCGCGGTGTTGATGATGACGCCGCGCTCTTCGCCGACCGGCTCGGCCGGAATCAGGCGCTCGGCGAACAGCCGCAGGCAGTTGAAGGTGCCGATCAGGTTGACGTTGATGATGCGCGCGAACTTGGCGAGCGGATAGACGCCATCCTTGCCGACGATGCGCTGCGAGCCGCCGATGCCGGCGCAATTGACCAGCACGCGGGCAACGCCGTGCGCCGCTTCCGCCTTGGCGAGCCCCGCCTTGACCTGCTCTTCGTCGGTGACGTCCGCATGGAGCGCGACGCCTTTCAGCTCGGCCGCGACCTTTTCCGCATTCTCCTTGCTCTGGTCGAGCACCGCGATCCTTGCGCCCCCGGCTGCCATGGCGCGCCCGGTGGCGGCGCCGAGGCCCGAACCACCGCCGGTGATGACAACGGCGACATCCTTCAACTGCATGTCGGTTTTCTCCCTGATCGATTTGGCGAATAGCGAATAGTGAGTAGCGAATAGGGAAGATCGAATATCTACTCGCTACTCACTATTCGCTCCTTCAGCATTCCGCCGCAGATCAGCGCTTCCATATGTCTGATGTAGTCGCGGCAGACCTCGTCGGTGACCGGGCCGACCCCGATGGCGCGCGACATCGCGTGCCGGCCGAAGAACAGGTGATCGCAGGCGCCGATCAGGCTGGTGTAGAACAGCACGGGATCGATATCGCGGAACTCCCCGGCAGCGACGCCTTGCGCAAGCAGCCGGCGATGGAAATCGAGCAGCGGCGCCACGAAGAATTTCGAGACCTCGTCGGCGGATTCCGCGCTGCTCTCGTGCAGCAAGTAGTGGATCAGCCGGTTCATGTAGGGAAAGCGATGATAGGCGCGGATGATTCCCGCGATGTGCAGCTTCAATTTCGCGGTCGGCGTGATCGGCTGGGCCAGGAGATATTCGAGATTGTCCATCTCGGTGGCGGCATCGCGCGCGAGCAGCGCCAGCAGAAGCCCATCCTTGTTGCCGAAATGATATTTCACGAGCGCGGCGTTGACGCCCGACTTCTGCGCGATGTCGCTCAAGGAGACGTCGATCGAGGCGCGCTCGATCATCAACTGGCTCGCCGCAACCAGCAGTTTTTCGGCCGTGGCGTTGCGGCCGTTGGAAAGCTTGCTGGGCGCGCTGGTCGTCACGGGCGGTCGGATCCTTGGCAGGGAATGAGGCCGGCTCGCGCACATAAGCCCAAGGCGCTGCCCATCTCAAGAGTTAATTGAACGATTGACTAACTCCGTGGCCGCCCCTTAAATCCGCGCCAGTCGCCAAGACCCAACCGAACAACACCCGACTGGAACAATCAGGGAGAAGAGAGATGGCCGAGGCTTACATTGTCGCCGCCGCCCGCACCGCCGGCGGCCGCAAGGGGGGACGTCTCGCGGGCTGGCATCCGGCCGATCTCGCCGCATCCGTGCTGGATGCGCTGGTGGAGCGTTCCGGCGCTGATCCCGCGCAGATCGAGGACGTGATCATGGGCTGCGTGATGCAGGCGGGCGAGCAGTCGAACAATGTCGCGCGCAACGCGGTGATGGCCTCGAAACTCCCCGAAAGCGTGCCCGGGACCTCGATCGACCGCCAATGCGGCTCGTCGCAGCAGGCGCTGCATTTTGCGGCGCAGGCGGTGATGTCCGGCGCGATGGACGCCGTGATCGGGGCCGGCGTGGAATCGATGACGCGGGTGCCGATGGGCCTCACCTCGTCGCTGCCGGCGAAGAACGGCTTTGGCCACTACAAGAGCCCGAACATCGAGCAGCGCTATCCCAACATCATGTTCAGCCAGTTCAACGGCGCGGATATGATGGCTGAGAAGAACAACCTCTCCAAGGACGAACTCGACGAATATTCCTATCAGAGCCATCAGCGCGCGATCGCGGCGACGCAGGCCGGACGGTTCAAGGACGAGATCGTGCCGGTGAAGATCACCCGCGCCGACGGCACTACCGATACCCACCACATCGATGAAGGCATCCGCTTCGATGTCAGCCTCGACGGCATCAAGGGCGTCAAGCTGATTGCAGAGAACGGCAGGCTGTCGGCCGCGTCCGCCAGCCAGATCTGCGACGGCGCCTCGGGCGTCGTGGTCGTCAACGAACGCGGCCTGAAGTCGCTCGGCGCACAGCCGCTGGCGCGCATCCACCACATGACCATGATGGGCGGCGATCCCGTGATCATGCTGGACGCGCCGCTGCATGCAACCGAGCGCGCGCTGAAGAGGGCCGGCATGAAGATCGACGACATCGACCTGTTCGAGGTCAACGAAGCCTTCGCCTCGGTTCCGACCGCATGGCTGAAGACGACGGGCGCCGATCCTTCCCGGCTCAACGTCAATGGCGGCGCGATCGCGCTCGGCCACCCGCTCGGCTCATCCGGCACCAAGCTGATGACGACTCTGGTGAATGCGCTCAAGCAGCAGAACAAGCGCTACGGCCTGCAGACCATGTGCGAAGGCGGCGGCATGGCGACCGTGACGATCGTGGAGCGGCTGTACGCGCTTCCGCATCAAGGGTGTCGTCCCGGCCTGAGGCGAGACCATCACCGCTTCGTCATTCCGGGGGCACGCGAAGCGTGAATCTCGAGCTTCCGGGCCTGGTCCTTCGGACCATCCCGGAATGACGGTGCTAGAGGCACG
>CAYVVB010000575.1:0-1662 GCA_964454955.1 uncultured Bradyrhizobium sp.
CCCCGCTTGCGTGATGCGCGGACCGCGACGGCGCAGGCGTCGGCCTTATGACGAAGGCCCGGCGGAAGCGGATGCGGCTTAAACAGGCACCCTGACAGTCGCCCGCAAGCCGCCCAACGGGCTGTCGCCGAGCGTGATGTCGCCGCCGTGCGAGCGCGCGATGTCGCGCGCGATAGCAAGGCCGAGACCGGTGCCGCCTTCGTCCTGATTGCGCGCATCGTCGAGCCGCAGGAACGGCTTGAACACTTCCTCGCGCTGATCGACCGGAATGCCCGGGCCGTCGTCGTCCACCGTCACCGTCAGATAGCGGTGGTCGCGGTGGCCGGTGATGGAGATCGCCTGCGCGTAGCGCGCGGCATTCGACACCAGATTGGCGAGGCAGCGCTTGAACGCGGCGGGACGCACGGTGACGATCGGCGTGCCGTGGAAGACCACGGTGGTCCTGTGACCGTGGCGTTCGGCGTCGAGCTTCAGCTCTTCCAAAAACTCCGCCATGTCGGTCGGCGCCGAGCTCTCGCCGAGATCGCCGCGGGCGAAGGCGAGATAGGCCTCCAGCATGCGTGCCATCTCGTCGACGTCCTTCTTCATCGGCTCGGTTTCGGGACTGTCGATCAGCGCCAGTTCGAGCTTGAAGCGCGTCAGCACCGTGCACAGGTCGTGTGAGACGCCGGCGAGCATCGCCGTGCGCTGCTCCATGGTGCGCTCGACGCGCGACTTCATCTCCAGGAACGACTGCGCCGCCTGGCGCACCTCGCGCGCGCCGCGCGGCCGGAAATTCGGCACCTCGCGGCCCTTGCCAAAGCTCTCGGCAGCCTCGGCAAGCCTCAGGATCGGCTTGATCTGATTGCGCAGGAACAGGATCGCCACGGCGAGCAGCACGAGCGACGTGCCTACCATCCAGAACAGGAAAATCTCCGAATTCGACGCATAGGCGCTGTCGCGGCGGGCGAACACACGCATGATCGAATCATCGAGCTTGATGCGGATCTCGACCTGCGAGGAGCGCCCGACGGTGTCGATCCAGAACGGCCGGCGGATCTGCTGGCCGATCTGCCGCGACAGCGTCTGGTCGAGCAGCGAGAAGAACGGCTTTGGACCGGGCGGCGGCAGGTCGGCGCCGGGCAGGAAATCGACCAGCAGCCCGAGGCGGTTCGCCGCGATGCCGATCAGGACCGCGTGATCCTTGTCCTGCGGGTAGAGCTTGTAGATGTCGATCAGGCTCGCGATGTCGCGCACCACCGCTTCCGACAGGCGCTGCGTCACCGTGTTCCAGTGCCGCTCCATGAACACGAAGGCGATCACCGACTGCAGCACCACCATCGGCACGATGATGATCAGCAGCGCCCGCGCATAAAGGCCTTTCGGCGTCCAGCGCTTGAACGATTGCCCGAGCCAGCTATTGGCGCTTGCGACCTGCCGCGAGGCCGATCGGATCAGCGTGATGCCGGTGTCAAGCGTACCGTCAAGTCGACTCATCCAGCAGACCCCTGGAACGCGCGCGGCGAAAACTCAAGGTGACGCCACCAGTCGATAGCCGATGCCGCGCACCGACTGGATGAACAGCGGATTGGCGGCGTCGCGCTCGATCTTGCGGCGCAACCGGCTGACCTGGACGTCGACGGCGCGCTCGTTTGCGTTGCCGCCGCCGCCGGCGAGCGACAG
>CAYVVB010000576.1:0-13937 GCA_964454955.1 uncultured Bradyrhizobium sp.
GTGCCGATGTTCGACATCGGGCTTGGCATGGACGAAGAGGCCTCCGGGTACGAGAATATCAGGATCCGCGGCCTGATCCTTGGGCTGTCGCCGGAAGAGATCGAGGAGCGGGTGGCGGAAATCGCCGAGTTTGCCGAACTCGGAGATTACCTCGAGCTGCCGATCCGCACCTATTCGTCCGGCATGCTGCTGCGCCTCGTCTTCTCCATCGCAGCCTCCATTCACGGCGACATCATCCTGATGGATGAATGGATCGCCGTCGGCGATGCGCAGTTCCGGAAAAAGACCCACGATCGCCTGCTCGACATCACCAACCGGTCGGGCATCGTGGTGCTCGCATCGCACGATCACGGGCTGCTGCGGGATTTGTGCAATCTCGGACTTTACCTGGATGGCGGACGCGTGCGCGCCTTCGGCCCGCTCGACGACGTCCTGAAGGAAATTTCGGCGGCCTAAGCCCTCGCCGCCAAATCCGGCACCATGTGCCGCTGACGCGTGGGTGGAGCTCGATGGACACGCTGACCACATCCCCTGCCCGAACCGGCGTGACGCTCGTCGTTCCCAACTACAACCACGCGCGGTATCTGCCGGAGTCGCTCGGCAGTCTCGCCGCCCAGACACGGGCTCCAGATCGCGTCCTGATCATCGACGACGCCTCGACCGATGACAGTCTTTCGGTGATCTCCCGCTTCATCGCCGAGCATCCCACCTGGACGCTCATCCGCCATGACAAGAACAAGGGCGTGGTGCCGGGACAGAACGAAGCTATCGCGGCTGTCGATACCGACTGGATCGGTTTTCTCGGCGCCGACGACGCGCTGCATCCGACCTACCTGGAAAGAACCCTGGAGCAGGCCGAGCGGTTTCCCGATGCGGGATTGATCTGCGCCTGCACCGAGATCATCGGTCCTTCGCAAGCGCGCATGCTGCGGCCTATGGTCCTCCCCGAAAACCGGTCGGCGTTTTTGAGGCCCGAGGCGGTGCGGCGAATTCTGCGTCAGGGAGACAATTATTTCTCCGGCACGGTTTCGCTCTACCGGCGCAGCGCCCTCATTACGCTCGGCGGTTTCAACGAAAGCCTCGGCTCCTTTGCGGATGCTTTTCTCGCCCGCCGGCTTGCTCTCACCTTCGGGGTGTTCTTTGTTGCAGAAATCCTCGGCTATTGGCGGATTCACGGCAATAACTACTCGATGACCACCGCGACCGATCCCAAGGCTCTCTCAGAGAAGCTGGCGCAGATCCGCCCGTTGATCGCGCGCAGCGAACTCTTTCCCGAAGGTTATGCCGATCTGTTCGAGCGCCGCACACGTTTCGGTGCAGCACGTGCCGTCATCTCGGCGAATGCGGCCCCCTCGATCAAGGCCGAACGCGCCGCGGCGCTGCTCGGCTCCGGTGCGGCCGAGCGATGGTGGCTGAAGTTGCTGCTCTCTTTCGGCGCGATGGGCCGGATCGCCGCACTCGCCTGGGTGACACTGCGGACCCGGCCGATGTCGCCGGCGCGGCTGCTCAGCCAAGTGCTCAAGCGCCGCGCGATCATCGCGGCGCGCGCCGCCTATCGCCCCGCATGACCCACCTGCCGCCAGTTGCCAGCTTGCGGCACCGCCTCAATCGTCTCGAGGCCAAAGCCCGCGCGCCCGCCGCACCGGCGCAACCAGCGGCGAGAAAGAGCGCCGTGCTGGCGCGCCTGACCGTCCTGGCCTTTCGCCTGTACGGTTACCTGAGCGCGCGACGGCAGAAGCTGCTGCCGTTGACGACCCGTGCAAGCGGGCTCGCCGACCGCACCGTAATCGGCGGGCGGTTCGGGATTGCCTGGTTGCGCTTCGCTGACCGGCAGCTGGCCAGCGGTTCGCTCCTCGCTCCGCTCGCAACGAAACTGATTGCGTTCACCCTGGCGGCGGCGGCGCAAGTCCATCTTTCCGCAAGCCGCAAACCAGCCGCGTTGCGCGCGGTTCGCCTGCTCAACCTGATTTTCCGCGCCAACGTCCGCAGCCGCGCGGATCTTGCGCCGTCCGTCTATTTCGGCACGCTGGCGCTGTGCGATGCCTATGACCGGATCGTCCGCGAAGTCCCGCGCGCCGAGCCGCTCGACAGCTTTGCCGTGAATTTCGCCGTCGGCGTGGCCCACATGTATCGCGGCAGCTATCCGGCGGCCCTGCATTTTCTCGGAGCGGCGGCGGCTGGCGGCAACAGCAATGCGTTGCGCAAGCTCGGCTGCGTCCATGCACTGCTGAGAGATTACACCAAGGCGGCCGAATGCTTTGCCGCCTCGGTCGAACGCGATCCGCCCTCGGTGATGAGCCACCAGAACTATGCCGCCGGCTACGATCCATCGACCTATACGCCGTCCGCCTGGGAGCTGGAAAACGCCGGCGAGCTCCTGATCTACGACAACCTGATTCAGCTCGGTGAAAATTTCTATCATCAGGGGCGCTACGAGGACACCTTCCGCTGCTACCAGGCGGCGCTCGATCACCAGGACAGGCTGGCTCGGAAATGGTCGATTCCCGAGGCGCTGGTGGCGCGCATTGCTGCGGCCTGCCCAGGGTTCAAGCCGGAGCTTCCGGTCAGGCTGCTCGGCTACGAATGGGTCACGCTGATCGGTCATATCGGCTTTATCGACTGTCACCTGCGCATGGCCGAACTCGGGTTGTTGCCGCGCGCCAATTATGTCCTGCTCGCGCCGCGCCAGAAGGTCGTCAATACGGCTTTCCTGGCGCTGTTCGCGCCGCACCTTTGCGTCATCGAAGATCCCGTGCTGATCGACGAGCTCCTGCCCTACCAACGTCTTGTTGGCGACCAGTTCATCGCGGTGCGCGGTAGAGGACCATCGGCCGAACAGGACGCGGCTGAGGCAAAATTGGCCGAACCCTGGGCCCACGCTGCGGCGCGCGCGCAGATTGCCTGGGCCGAGGCGAAGCGGCCGCCGATCGTGGCGATTGCGGAGACTTTGCGCGAGCGCGGCCGCGCGCTCCTGCGCGAGGCCGGCGTCACCGCCGACTGGTTCGTTGCCCTGCATATCCGCGAGGGCGGCTATCACGGCGACGGACCGGGCACCACGCGCCAACACCGATCGGCCAATGTGAGCGACTATCTCGACGCCATCGCCCAAATCACCTCGCGCGGCGGGGCGGTTGTTCGGCTCGGCGACAAGTCGATGACGCCGCTCAAGGGCCGGCCGGGCGTGTTCGACTACGCGCACAGCGACATCAAGTCCGCGGAGATGGACCTTTTCCTCTGCGCGGAGGCGCGCCTGTTCGTCGGCACGACATCGGGGCTGACCACCGCCGTGCAGGCGCTGGGAACGCCGATGTTGCTGGTCAACTGCATTTCCAACGACTGCCAGTTCTGGCATGACAAGACAGATTTCACGCTGCGGCTGGTCTACGACATCAGGGCAAAGCGCTATCTCTCGCTGCGCGAAACCTACCGCCAGCCCTTGCAGGCGCTTCTGATCGACATGGCCCTGCTGGCGCATCGCGGCCTCGAAATCCACGCCAACCGGCCGCAGGACGTTGCGGCGGCCGTTGCCTACAAGCTGGACTGCCTGGACGGCAAGGAAAAGCCCTTGCGGGACGGCGGCGACCTGCTGGGGCGGTACAGGACGGCGCTTGCGGACAACCCGTGCAATTTCGGCGCGGCCCTGCCGGTGCCCGCGTTCCTGCGAAGCTATCCGGAACTGCTCGAGGGGAAATAGACCTCGCAGAGTTCTGCTTGCCAACGAATCTTACCCGGCCGGCGCAGTTGACTTGATCCTGGATTTGAGGCTCGTCTCCCCGCGCGGGTGGGATTTAACGGGAGCACGCCATCCCAGCCGACAGCGATTTCGAAGGCCGATGACCCCTGGGGAAACCACACGACCGCGGCGCATCCTCTATGTCGTGAACGAGGATTTCGCCTTCCTGCTCAACCGCCTGCCGATGGCACGCGCGGCCCGTGATGCAGGCTTTGAGGTTCATGTCGCCACCAATGTGAACAACGGTGCCGCGGCCATCGAAGCCGAGGGCTTCATCCTGCACCGGATTCCGCTCCAGCGCGGCGGACTGTCGCCGCTCGCAGCAATCCCGACGGTGAAGGCGATCCGAAACATTGAAAGGAAGATGAGACCGAGCATCGTGCACCATTCCGGTCTGCAATGCTGTGTGTTCGGCTCGGTAGCGGCGCTCGGTCGAAATTTTCCCACGGTCAATGCGATCACCGGGCTCGGCTATATCTTCACTTCCACAGGTTGGCGCTCTCGGCTGTTGAAGCGCGGCATGATGTTGTTTCTGCCCTGGCTGTTGAACCGCAGGCACAGCAATATCCTGGTCCAAAATCCCGATGATCGGGAGGCGCTTCTTGCGCTCGGCATCACGCCCGACCGGATGACGTTGATTCCGGGCTCCGGCGTCGATACCGACAGGTTGCATCCCCTGCCCGAGCCTGAAGGTCCCATCACGATTGGATTTGCTGGTCGGCTTCTGGCCGACAAGGGCATCCGTGCGCTGGTGGCTGCTCACGAGCTTCTGCGCGCCCGGGGGCATCAGTTCAACTTGATCATCGCCGGCAATCCCGACCCGGCCAATCCGGCCTCCGTCTCGCGCGAGGAGGTCGAAGAGTGGACCGGGCGTCCCGGCATCACCTGGCTCGGGCATATCGACGACATCGCTTCGCTGTGGCGTGCATCCCACATCGCGGTGCTGCCCTCGCATCGTGAAGGCCTTCCGGGAAGCCTGATGGAGGCGGCGGCCTGCGGCCGGCCCCTGATCGCCACGGATGTGCCGGGCTGCCGGGAAATCGCGCTTCCGGGGAAGACCGGCCTTTTGGTTCCGGTCGAAAATCCCCCCGCATTGGCGGACGCGATCCTGCGGCTTGCAGAATCGGCGGAGTTGCGCGCCCGCTATGGCGCGGCTGCGCGAACACTGGTCGAGGACAAGCTGTCGGCACGCATTATCGGCAAGTCGATCGTCGAACTTTACGACAGCCTCACGGCCGCGCGTTCGGACCCTCCGCGCGGCAAGGTCGTGATGGTCAGTCAGTATTACCTGCCGTTTCCCAGCACGACCTCGCGCTACATGAGCGAGATCGCCGAAAGCCTGGCACAGACGAACCGGGTCATGGTCATCTCGGGAGCGCCCGGCTCGGCCGGGAAATGTCCGCCTGCCCCGGGCAGGCCCGAAATCATCGAGATCAAGAGCTGGTGGCCCGGAAAGGGCGCACTGGTCTCTCGCACCTTCGCAGACATTCTGTTCTCGATTCAGGCCTCGGTTGCCGTGCTGAAACATGCCCGCCGTGAAGACGTGGTGCTGACCGTTACCGCTCCCTTCATCCTGCCGTATGCCGTCACGCTGGCTGCTCGCGCCCGCAAGGCCGCATCAAGCCTGATCATGCACGATCTCTATCCCGATACGCTGGTGATGGCCGGCCTGCTCCGCCCAACCTCGTTGCTGACGCGGTGCTTGCGCGCGGCCAACCGGGTGATGTTCGCCTGGCTTGACGCCATCATCATCATCGGCAGAGACATGGCGCCGAAACTGCTCGCCTACTCCGGGGTGAGTGCTGCAAAACTCGAGCTGATTCCGAACTGGGCGAGCGTCGCGATCGGTTATCGGCCGCCGACCGACGACAATCCGTTTCGCCGGCGCTGCGGCGGGCGCTTCATCGTCGCCATGTCCGGCAATGCCGGATACACGCATGACCCGGTATCGGTGTTTGAAGCCGCGCGTCTCTTGGAGGAACGGGAGGAGATCAGATTCCTGCTGTCCGGACATGGCGTGGGCTGGACCAGGCTCAAGGAGATGCAGGCGGCCTCGCCCAACCCCAATGTCACACTGATCGAGCGGGTGTCCGACTCCGAGCTCGATGATTTTCTCGCAGCCGCGGATGTCTGGATCATTCCCTACCGCAAGAACAATACGGGCGTGTCGGTGCCGAGCCGCATCTACAACATCTTCGCCGTCGGTCGTCCGGCTATCGTCTGCTCGGAGAAAGATGCCGAGGCCGCCATTCTGCTGCAGGAGGAAGATATCGGCTGGGTGACGCCGCCCGAGGATGCAAAAGCGCTGGCCGACGCCATCGTGTTGGCTGCTTCGAATGCCGTGGAGACCACGCAAAAAGGCCGGCATGCGACGTCGGTAGCCGCGCGATATACCGCAAAAATATCGTTGAGCGCCTATCGCGGGGTCATGGACCGGCTGCTGTCCAGCCGGCTCGCCCGCGGACAGGAAAACACGGAACAAGCCGCGCTCCGCGCACCCCCTCGTTGAGATGCTGTCGTCACCGTCATGACCATCGTCGATCACCCTCGCGCGCTGCTTGTGCCCGCCGCCCTCGCTGCGGCGCTCATCTGCGGCGGGCTGATCCTGCTGCTGCGCCCGCTACTGCAGCGCTACGCGCTCGCACGCCCCAATGCACGGTCCTCGCACGTCATTCCGACCCCGCAAGGCGCGGGCATCGCGGTAATCGCGGCGACACTGTTGGTCACCTCCGCTTATGCCGTGGCGATCGGCCAGACGATTCCGTGGATCCTGTTCGGCGCCACCCTCTTCATCGCCGTCGTCGGATTTGCCGACGACATCAGGAGCATTCCCGTCCTGCCGCGCCTGGTGCTGCAGGCCGCCGCCGTGGCCACGGTGGTGTTTGCGGTACCCGCGGAACTGCGATTGGCACCGGCGTGGCCGCCAGGGGTCGAACGCACATTGCTGCTCGTGGCGGGCCTCTGGTTCGTCAATCTCGTCAACTTCATGGACGGGCTTGATCTCATGACGGTGGCCGAGGCCGTCCCCATCACCGGCGCAATCGTTCTTCTGGGATGGCTGGGTGAAGTCCCGTGGCCTGCAACCATCATCGCCGCCGCGCTCGGCGGCGCCATGCTCGGTTTCGCTCCCTTCAACCGGCCCGTCGCAAGAGTCTTTCTGGGCGACGTCGGCAGCCTGCCGATCGGACTCCTGCTCGGCTGGTGCCTGCTGCAGCTCGCTCTCCAGCAGCATTTCGCCGCGGCGCTCCTGCTGCCGCTCTACTATCTGGCGGACGCCACCTTGACGCTGCTCAAGCGCATCGCGCGGCGCGAGCCATTCTGGGCGGCGCATCGCACCCATTTCTATCAGCGCGCAACCGACAACGGCTTTACGGTGTCGCGCGTCGTTGCCGAGGTTTTCGCGCTCAATGCCACGCTTGCTGTGCTCGCGCTTGCTTCAATTTGGCTGGGGTCGGCAGTTGTAGATGTCGCCTTGCTCGCAGCCGGCGCAGCCGTGGTCGCATTGCTGCTGTATCGGTTCTCGCAAAGAAAAAACCCCCTCTCCCCGCTTGCGGGGTGAGGTCAGGCGGCGCGGCCTCACGCCGCGTCGGATCCGAATTCCGGCACCGCGTCCTTCAGCACACCCTTGATGGTGGCGGGATCGTCCTTCTCGATCGCCTGTTCGAGCGCGGCGATCCATTTCTTCAGCGCCTGCATCGGCGGCTCGTTGGGCTTGGCCGCCATGATGCCAGCGACGCCGATGTCGACGGCTGGCTCTTCGCTGGCAAACAGGATTTCGTTGAGTCGCTCGCCCGGCCGCATTCCGGTAAAAACGATCTCGATGTCATAGCCCGGCTGCAGGCCGGAGAGGCGGATCATGCGTTCGGCCAGATCGACGATCTTCACCGGCTGGCCCATGTTGAGCACGTAGACGGAAACGGGCGGCCGCGGTACCGCCAGCGCGTGGGTGGCCGCCGTGATCACGAGATCGCAGGCTTCGCGGATGGTCATGAAATACCTGACCATGTCGGGATGGGTGACCGTCACCGGGCCGCCCGCCTCGATCTGGGCCTTGAATTTCGGCACCACCGACCCGTTCGAAGCCAGCACATTGCCGAAGCGCACCGAAATCAGCCGCATGCGGTTCGGGCTTCCGCCGCCGGCCGCCAGCTCATGATCCAGCGCCTGACAGTACATTTCGGCAAAACGCTTGGTCAGGCCGAGCGTCGAGACAGGCTCGATCGCCTTGTCGGTCGAGATCATCACCATCGCTTCCGCGCCTGCTGCAAGGGCGGCGTCGGCGACGTTGATCGATCCGAAGATATTAGTCTTGACCCCCTCGCTCCAATCGCGCTCCAGGATCGGCACATGCTTCAGGGCCGCGGCATGGAACACAAGGTCCGGCTTGAATTGGGTCATCAGCCGCAGAATGCGTTCGCGATCGCGGATATCCGCGATCCGCCCCTCCACCACGGCTTCGGTCCGTTGCGCAGCGAGCGCCTCGGTAATGGCGTAGAGCGCGGGCTCGGAATTCTCCAGCACCAGCAGCCGCGACGCCCCGAAAGTCACGACCCGGTGACAGATCTCCGAACCGATCGAACCGCCGCCGCCGGTGACGATCACCGCCTTCCCCTTTACCAGGGCTTCCAGCCGCGCGTAGTCGATGTTTTCGCTCGGACGCAGCAGCAGGTCCTCGACCGCCACCGGAGCAAGCCGCGGCGCATCGCCGCTCTCCAATGATGGCAGGCGGCTGACGATCAGCCGCAGCCGCTTCGCGCGCATCAGAAAGGTTTCCGGACGGGCTTCGGTCTCGAACGCCGTCGGCATCATCACCGCACGCGCGATCGGCTTGTTGCGCCGCGCGAAATCGGCGACGACGTCCTCGATATCATCGGTTCCCCCGAGCACCGGCACGTTTCGGATCAATTGGCCACGATCGGCGATCGAGGGCGAGAGGATGCCGATCGGCCAGATCCGCTTGACCGCGCCGCTCTCGATGCCGCGCAGGACGATCTCGGCATCTGCCGTACGGCCGACCAGCAAGGTCGGCGAAGCATCTTCGGTCCGGGCATGATGGCGGACCCGTGTGTAGCGGAAATAACGATAGGCAAAGCGCAAGGCGCTCAGAAAGAACACCTCGAGGAACCAATAGAGGATGATGGTCACCTTGCCGAAAAAGAAACTGCCGTGAACGTTGGGCGCGACAAGGACGTAATCCAGCACCAGGAGCGCCAGGGCCAGCACCGTGGCTGTCCGAAAGATGTTCAGGGCATCCGGCAGCGAAATGAATCGCCATTTCGTGGTCGTCAGGTTGAAGACGTAGCAAACGACCACGCTGAGCGCCAAGAAATACGGCAGGATACCCAGCAGGAGCGGCAGGCGTTCGAAAAACTGGTCGCTGCTCTCGAAGCGCAAATAGAAGGCGGTGAACAGGGCGAGCGCAGTCGCCGCCGTATCATGAATGGCGATCCAGAGATTGCGCAAAGTGAGATGCGAGAAACGCGTCATTCAACGGCCGATGGAAGAAAAGTCCTGCATTTGCGACACGCTCCCGCGCTGCTGATAGCCCATCTCGCGCGCGCTGGAAAGCCGCGAGCGCGCTTTACGACGCGCTCGCTCCTCGAACTTTTACCGCTGCGCGCG
The DNA here is from genome assembly GCA_964454955.1 of uncultured Bradyrhizobium sp. Lineage (GTDB taxonomy): Bacteria > Pseudomonadota > Alphaproteobacteria > Rhizobiales > Xanthobacteraceae > Bradyrhizobium. Next base: position 9,356 of record CAYVVB010000576.1, read on the forward strand.
CCTTCAATACCATGCCGCCCGCGACGCCGACGCCGAGCACATACATCCAGCCCTCGTGGAAATCGGAGATGTGGGAATTGAACAGCGAGGTGAAGATGTTCTGCACCACCACCAACAGCCCGATCCAGTTCGCCGCACCATCGCCGCGGAACAGCATCAGATGCGAGAGCCACATCGCGTACAGGACGATGATGCCGAGCATACCCCACTGCACCGCGACGTTCAGGGTCTGGTTGTGCGGATTGCCGATCACCTCGGAGGCAGCCAGGCCCTTGGGGCCCGTGGCGGCCCGTACGAACAAGCCCCGGGTCGATCCGGTGCCGTGGCCGACGATTGGCGCATCGGCAAAGAATCCCAGCGACTTTCGCCAGAATTCGAGCCGTTCGCCGATCGAGGTGGACGCGCCCTTCTCTTTGTAGAGCTGGTAGTCGCGGCTGAACGTCTTGACCGTCCATTCGAGCTGCGGCGATGCGGCCCAGGCCGCGACGCCGACGACAGCAGCGGCACAGAGGATCGCGAGGTTGGTCCGCCAGCGCAGATGCACAAGCCCGAACACCGCGAGCATGATTGGCATCGTGACCAGCGCCGTGCGCGAGACGATCACGAACGCCATATTGGCAATGAAGCCCAAGGCGAGAACGCAGAGCAGCAGCGCAGGCAGGATCCTTCTCGCGCGCAACAACTTGACGACGGGGTAAGCCAGCGCCACCGCGCAAAGCGCGAACTCCTGGCTCTGGTCGATATAGTTTTTGACGAAAATGCCGCGCGAGGCGACGTCCTTGGCCTTCAGCGTCAAAGCGGGGTCAATGGCGACGATCCAGGAAGCCGCCACCATCAGCGTGCAGGACACCAGGAAGGCGATGCAGACCCACATGCCGCGCTGCGAGCGCGCGAAATGATAGAACAGGACCGGAAGCACCAGGAGTTTCGCGGTCGGGCTCACGGCGTAGAGCCGCGCGCCCCACGCCGCATCCGACCATAGTGTTCCGACCAGCGCCAGCGCGAACAAGGCGAGCGGCGCCACGCAGATCGGACGCTTCAGCGAGCCCAGGAAGTCGCCGACATCGAGAAACGGCCCCATCGCGATCAGCATCATCACCGCGAAGATCGCCACCAGCGAGGTCGACCACGGCAGCGACGCCGCGACCAGCACAGCCAGGATGTCTACCGTCGCAATCCAGGCAGCCGGATCGCGCAGCCTCGCCTGCAGCGACAGTTTCGGATGGTCGGCGATCGCCGTCACGCCTTGTCTCCCTTCGCGCGGTTGACCAGCGAGGTGGTGGAAAAGCCCGGCAGAGTGTCGACCAGCATCACGCTGCCGCCGCCGGCCTCGACGATATCGCGACCGACCACCTGTTCGCGGGTGTAGTCACCGCCCTTGACCAGCACGCTCGGCCTGACCTGCGTAATCAGCCTGATCGGCGTATCCTCCTCAAAGATGGCGACGAGATCGACGGCCTCGAGCGCTGCCAGCACCTCCGCGCGCGCTCGCTCGTCCTGCACGGGACGCCCCTCGCCCTTCAAGCGCCGCACGGAGGCGTCGCTGTTCAAGCCCACGATCAGCCGGTCGCAGGCCCCGCGCGCCGCCGTCAGCACCTTGACATGGCCGGGGTGCAGAATGTCGAAACAGCCATTGGTGAAGCCGATGCGCAGGTCTTGCTGGCGCCATTCCCACAGGCGAGCCTGGAGCTCGCTTTCGGAGCCCATGATCTTTTCTTCGGCGGCGAGATAGGCATGGGGCAGGATCTTCCGCCGCAGCTCCGCCGCGCTGACGCTGGCGGTGCCCTTCTTGCCGACCGCGACCGCCGCGGCCGCATTGGCCATCCGCAGGCCGGTTTCCCAGTCCGCACCGGTCGCGAGTACGGCGGCCAGCACGGCAGCCACCGTGTCGCCCGCGCCCGAGACATCGCGCACCTTCACCGGATGCGCCGGCACATGAATGGCCTCGCCGCCGCGCGGCACCAGCGTCATGCCATGCTCGCTCTGCGTCACCAGGATCGCCTCGCAGTCCGCAAGCTGCATCGCGTCCTGGGCCGCCTGCACAATGCTCTCCGCGCTGTCGGCGCGGCTGCGGGTCGCTTCGGCAAATTCCTTGCGGTTCGGAGTCAGCAGCGTCGCGCCGCGATAGATTGCGAAGTTGGCGCTCTTGGGATCGACGATCACGCGCTTGCCGGCATTGCGGGCGGCATCGATGACATTGCGGATCACGCGGGCGCTCAGAACACCCTTGGCGTAGTCGGACAGCAGCACGATATCGGCGCGCGCCAGCTGCGGCAGGATGGCGTCGATCAGTTTCTGCTCGACCGCAGGCGCCGCGGGCGCCGCCAGTTCCCAATCGGCACGCAGCATATGGGTCGAAAAGTGCTCGGAGACGAAGCGCGCCTTGCGCGTCGTCGGCCGCGCTGGGTCGCAAACCAGGACGCTTTCGATACGCTCCTGGCGGGCCAGCTCCGCCTTCAGTTGCGCGCCCGCCTCGTCCTCGCCGATCAGGCCGACGAAAATGCAGGCGGCGCCCACGCTCGCGATATTGCGCGCGACATTGCCGGCGCCGCCGATATTGGTTTCGCTGCGCTGCACGGCGATGACCGGCGCCGGCGCTTCCGGCGATATGCGCGACACCTCGCCATAGACGAATTCATCGAGCATGAGATCGCCGACGCAGAGCACCGTCTGGCGGCCGAGCGCATGCGACAAGGCGTCAAAATCGAACATCGGATACCATCAGGTTCTGGCCTCAGCGGAAACGGTCGGCGGCATCGAGATAGTCCTTGACGTAGAGGCCGACCGCATCTTCCAGCGCGGTGAAGCCGCCGTTATAGCCGACCTCGGACAGCCGATCGACCGAGCTCTGGGTGAAGTACTGGTAGCTGCCGCGGATCTGCTCGGGCATGTCGATATAGTGGATGTTCGGCTCGAGGCCGAGCGCGGCATAGGCCGACAGCATCAGGTCCCGAAAGCTGCGCGCCTTGCCGGTGCCGACGTTGAAGATGCCCGAAACGGACGACGTGGCGAGCAGCCAAATGATCACCCGCACCACGTCGTCGACATAGATGAAATCGCGCCGCTGGTCGCCATCGGCGATTCCGTGGCGGTGCGACTTGAACAGTTCGACCTTCCGGCCCGCCCTGATGTCGTCGAAGCGACGCGCCAGCACGCTGGCCATCGGCCCCTTGTGATATTCGTTGGGACCGAACACGTTGAAGAATTTCAACCCGACCCATTGCGGCGGCAGTTTGTCGCCTCGTTCGGCGCGTGCCACCACCGCCATGTCGAACAAGTGCTTGCTCCAGCCGTAAAGATTCATCGGCCGCAACTGCTTCAGCGCCGCCAGCGACTGGTCGTCGCGAAAACCTTGCCTGCCATCGCCATAGGTCGCAGCCGAAGAGGCATAGATGAACGGCGTTGCGGTCGCGGTGCACCAGTCGAGCAACCGCATCGACAGGCGGAAATTGGTTTCGATCACGAGGTCGCCGTCGGTCGCGGTGGTCTCCGAGATCGCGCCGAGATGAACAAGGGCGTCGAGTCGCCGGCCCTTCAGCCAGCCCTCCAACTCGGAGGGCGGCACGAAATCGGCGAGCTGACGCTTCGCGAGGTTGCGCCATTTGCCCTCGTGACCGAGCAGGTCGCAGACCGCGACATCGCTGCGGCCGGCGTCATTGAGCGCAGCCACGACGTTCGACCCGATAAAACCGGCGCCGCCGGTCACCAGTAACATTCCAATCCCTGCCTCGATGGTTCGACGCCAGCTTTGCCTTACTCCAGGCCCGCAGGCAACTTGGGCTGTTGGAACATGTTCCGGACTGGTGGAAACCGGCTTCCAGAAGGCTCATGCTCAGCCGGAACAACCCAGGCACGACGGCGGGATGCCCATCGCGCTTTAGAGCCGGGTAAAGGCGAGAGTCTGGCAGACCGGCCGCTTTACCTGACGCTGTCGAGCGGCTACCGACGGGGCCCACCTCGTGTCGACCCTTTAATGACGAAACAATGAACATTGATTCACAGAATGTCGGACTGAGCCAGGATGGCGGCGAAACCAGCCCGATCCTGATCGTTCCCTATATGTGGATCGGCGATTTCGTGCGCGGTCACACCGTGGTGCGGGTGCTGAAAGAGCGCTGGCCGAATCGCCCGGTTGATCTCCTGACCACCTCGCTTTGCGCGCCATTGGTGGATTACATGCCCGGCGTGCGAGCAGGAATTGTCTGGGACCTGCCGCGCAGCCGCCTAGCGCTGGGGCGGCAGTGGCGCTTGGCGGACCTCTTGAGGGCCCGCGACTATGGAACCGCGCTGATCATGCCGCGAACCTGGAAATCGGCCCTGGCGCCCGCGCTGGCGGGTATTCCGGAGCGGGTGGGCTTTATCGGGGAGGCCCGGTTCGGCCTGATCAACTGCTGGCGCCGGGGCGAAAAAGCCCTGCCTCGCTTCATCGACAAGAATGCCGCCCTCGCCCTGCCGGACGGCGCGCCCCTGCCGGCCCAATGGCCGGTGCCGCAACTCAAGGTTCCCCCCCAGGAGGTTGCGCACTGGCGCGCGGCGAACCGGCTGGGCGATCGGCCGGCCATCGCGCTGGCGCCCGGTTCCG
>CAYVVB010000577.1:0-22234 GCA_964454955.1 uncultured Bradyrhizobium sp.
GCCTATATCATGGGTCTGGCCTTCGCATTCGGCTGGACGCCCTGCATCGGCCCGATCCTGGCGGCGATCCTGTCGATTGCCGCGGCCGAAGCCACGGTGGCGAAGGGCGCGGGCCTGCTCGCGGTCTATTCCGCCGGGCTCGGCATTCCGTTCCTGATCGCGGCCTTCATGGTCGAGCAGTTCTCGGCGTTGTTTTCGCGAATGAAGGGCCACCTCGTGAACGTCGAGCGGGCGATGGGGGTGTTGATGATCATCACCGGCATCGGCTTTCTGACCGGCGCCGTGTCGAATGTCAGCATCTGGCTGCTGGAAACCTTTCCGTCGCTGCAAAATATCGGCTGAGGCCGCGGGCCGCGGCTGCTCTATCCATTGCCCTGAAGCGGACAGGCGATCGTATAGACCACGCCGTGCGGCAGAAAATCCACGGTGGCGTTGCCGCCGAGCTGGTCGTGCGCGCTGCGTTCGATCAGCCGCGAGCCGAAGCCATGATGGACCGGTGCGGTCACCGCAGGGCCGCCGCGCTCGGCCCAGATCAGCCTGAGTTTGGGGCCGCCCCCGTTCACGACGTCCCAGTCGAGCGAAACGGTGCCGGTGTCGTTGGACAGCGCCCCATATTTGGCTGCGTTGGTCGCCATCTCGTGGACGATCATCGACAGCACCACCGCGTGCCGTGGCGAAAGCGGAATGCGCGGGCCAAACATCTTGATCCGTTCGGCATTGTTGATCAGGTAGGGCTGCAGCACGCGGTCGAGGACGTCCTTGACTTCGGCCCCCTTCCATTTCTCGCTGCTGAGCAGGTTGTGTGCCTCGGCGAGCGCACCGATCCGGCCCTCGAATTTTTGGCGCTCGGCTCCGGTTGCGCTGCGGAAGGTCTGGATCGCGATCGCCTGCAGCAGCGCGAGTGTATTCTTCATGCGATGGTTGAGCTCTTCGACCAGAAGGCCATGCAGCGTCTCGCCGCGGGCGATCGTCGTCGCCATCCGCACCGCGAAGGCAAGGCCGGTCAGCAGCAACACGGCGCCGATCGCGCTGGCGATCGCGAGGTTGCGCCAGAGGGGGCCGACCAGCGAGCCCTCCGAAATTCCGGCCGCCACCGTCCACCCCGTGAGCGGGGATCGGGCGAACGCCGTGATCAGCGGGACGCTTTCGAGCGAGGTGGTCGATAGCGTCGCTTCATCGCTCTTGAGCATTTGATCGTAGAGGGAGGGTGTCGCGTGCTTGCCGACCGTGCCCACCGGGTTTGGCGTGCGGGCAAAGATGATGCCTTCGCCATCGATGAGAGCGACCGTCCAGTCCGCGCTGGGGCGCTGCTTCTCGACGATGGTCTGAAACATGTCCAGAGGCGGACTGAAGCTGATGTCGTAAGCGACGTCGTCGCCGCGAAAAACCGGTACCTCGACGGTCAGAACGGTCCTCTTTTTGACTGCCCCGACGAATGTATTCGAATATTGCGGCTGCTTGGTCGCAAACACCCGATCGACGATCGCACGGTTGTTGCGCATCGGCAGCGAGGGGGTGTCCGGGGTCAGTGAGGAGAACAGGAGCTGGCCCGTGCGGTCCGACACCAGGACGACGCCGTCCTTGCCATATTGCTCGAGATAACCGGACGCCATGGCGCCGAAATTGGCGAAGTCGCCGTTGCGCAGGGAGTTGGTCAGCGCCAGAACCTGCAGGCCTCCGGTCATGCGCCGCAACTCGGCATCGAGCGTGAAGCGAATGCCGCGCGCGGTTTCCAGCACACGCTCCGTCGCCTGCCGGCGATCCTTTTCATAATCGTGAAAAACGATGCTGGCCGCGAAGATGATCAGCGGCAGCATGGTGCCCGCGACCAGAAGGACGAGACGCACTGGGAGCGAAAGCTTTGGCACAAACTACCCGGACGGCTGCCCCCAACCCTCGGTAGAATGAACCTAGCATACGTGAACGTTGGCCGCTTCGCCAAGCATTTTGAGTGAGCATCGGGTAGCGGGCTCTCGCCGACTTAAGTCACGTGCGGCGCAGTGGCTCGCTGGGGTTCCGCTCAAAGATTGCTGTCGGTAATCGCGGCGTAGATCATGGTGCGCAGTTCGCGCCGGACCGGATAGGCACTCGAGGGCAGCACCTGGGTCATGAAGATTGCAATCAATTCTTCGGCCAGATCGATCCAGAACGAGGTCGACGCCGCGCCACCCCAGGAATATTCGCCGCGGCTGCCGGGGATCAGCGTTCTTGGCGGATCGAGCGTCACGGAAAAGCCGAGACCAAAACCGACGCCGTTGTAGCTCGCCTCCGAAAACAGCGAGCGCGACATCGTCGGCAGGTCGAGCCCGTTCGGCAGGTGATTGGCGGTCATCAGGGCAAGCGTCTTGGGCGAGAGCAGCCGGACGCCGTCGAGTTCGCCGCCATTGAGCAGTGCGCGGCAGAAGGTAAGATAATCGGATGTGGTCGAGCACAACCCGCCGCCGCCGGAGATCAGCGAGGGCGGCGTGAGGAATGAACTGGTCGTCGGGTCGTCTTGCAGGGTCAGGCCGCCCCGGCGCTGGCCCGCGTGGAATGTCATGCCGCCCTGCGGGTCCGCCGAATAGCAGGCGGCGAGCCGGTGCGCCTTCGCTGCCGGCACGTGGAAGTCGGTATCGGTCATGCCGAGCGGGTCGAAAATGCGCTCCTTCACGAACTGCTCGAACGGCTGGCCGGTGATCTTGCCGATCAGATAGCCGATCACGTCGGTGGCGACGGAATAATTCCAGGCTTCGCCCGGTGAGAATTCCAGCGGGATTTTCGCCAGGTCCTCGATCATCGATTGCAACGTCCCGGCCTTCTCGACCTGGCCGATGTTCGCCACCCGGTAAGCAGCATCCACATTCGAGCGCTGCTGAAAGCCATAGGTCAACCCGGACGTGTGCCGCAGCAGATCGACGATCAGCATGGGCCGCGACGGCGGGCGGGTCAGGAAGCTCGGCGCGGTGCCGGCTACGAACACGCCAAGGTCCTTCCATTCCGGAATGTACTTGGCGACCTGATCGTCGAGGGCGACCCGGCCTTCCTCGAACAGCATCATGAAAGCGACCGAGGTGATCGGCTTGGTCATGGAGTAGATGCGGTAGATGGTGTCGGGCTTCACCGGTACCTTGCGCTCGACGTCGGCATAGCCCTGAGAGGCCGAGTGCACCACCTTGCCGCGGCGGTATACCAGGAGCTGGGTTCCTGGAAAGCGGCCGGCGTCGATGTAGCGCTCCTTCAGGTGAGCTTCGACACGGTGGAACGCAGCGGTGGACATGCCGGCGGATTCGGGCGAGGCGAGGGTCGGGGCAAGCATCTGGGTGACCTCTGGCAGCGTCATTCCGGGATGGTCCAAAGGACCCGGCCCGGAATCTCGAGATTTCGATGATCAGCATCGCTCCGGAATGATGGAAAAATCGGAGCAGGGTTTTCTAGCCGAAACCGCCCCCCGGTCCAACCAGTTGCTTACGGCCGGAAGGAACTGGTGTAGACTCGCACGCATGGAAACGCCCTGAAGATGCCAGGAAATCAAGATGGTGCAATTCAACGAAAACGAACTCACCGCCGCCGTCATCAAGAGCTTCGAGCAGACGCCGAATCCGCGGGTCAAATTCCTTCTGCAGGAATTGGTCAAGTCGTTGCACGACTATGTCAGCAAGACCGATCTCACCTTCGAGGAATGGGATTATGCGATCGATTTCCTGACCCGAACCGGGCAGAAATGCAGCGACATCCGCCAGGAGTTCATCCTGCTGTCGGACGTGCTGGGCGTCTCGATGCTGGTGGATGCGGTGAACCACCGGGACCGCGGCGGTGCGACCGAGACCACGGTGCTCGGACCCTTCTACGTCGGCGAGCACAAGGTGACGGCGCACGGCACGGACATTTCGGCGGAGCTCGATGGCGAGCGGATGTTCGTGCAGAGCCGCGTCACCGACTTGACGGGCAAGCCGCTCGCCGGCGTGCCTGTCGATGTCTGGCACGCTGATGGTGACGGCTTCTACGATTCGCAGAGATCGTCCTACGCGACGCAGGGCCCATCATCGCGCGCGCGTTTCATCACCGATTCCGATGGCCGCTTCTTCTTCCGCACCATCCTGCCCTGCAGCTATCCGGTTCCGATCGACGGCCCGGTCGGCGAGATGATCATGCAGACCCGCCGGCATCCCATGCGCCCCGCCCACGTCCACTTCCTGGTCAATGCACCGGGTTACGAGCCGCTGATCACCCACGTGTTCATCGGCGGTGACAAATATCTCGATTCCGACGTGGTGTTCGGGGTGAAGGATGACCTTGTGGCGAAGGTTGAGGCGCGCACCGATCCTACGATGCCGGACGGAACGCCGGCCAAGGGACGCTGGCACCTGATGACCTACGAATTCCATTTGAAGCCCGGCGGGGGCATCGCTCCCAAGCCGCTGGGAGCGGCGAAAGTCACCGAGCACGCCTGAATTTCAGCGCCGTCCTAATTGGGGCACTCGCTGCGGGAAACCAGGACACATGGCAACAACGCCGCCTGTTTGAAACGACTGCAGGCGGCGTTGAGCCAGCCCGGGAGGGTGATGCAAAATCCCGGTAAGCATTAGTCGGCATGAGCCTGATTAAGGTTCGATGACACTCGCGCGGCAGGGATTAGGACCCTGAATGCGGGAGTATTTTGCAGCGCCCCCCGGATGATCCGCCACCGCCCCTTCCGGCGAGAAGGTAAGGGTCATTGGCGGGTGAACGAGAGCTACGACTGGTTTGCCGTCCAAGGACGCCATGCATGCTCAAATCTGTCTGACAAATCGAGCAGCGTGCGTGTGGTGCGCAGGGCGACGCCCAGTGAGGGCGTTTTCAGCACGTGTTGACGAAATATTGGCCTCGGAGAGGGGAGCCTCGCCGAACCCGGTTCTACGGGCCGTCGCTGTATTGCTTCGATGCCGGTGGCCAGGAGAGCGAGGCGTGCGAAATCGACCATAAGCGTGAGGTCATGAAAACTATCGAGGCCACAAAATGCCTGATGAGCGTCGGCAGCAACCTGGCGACCGATCTTCTCCTTTGGGATTATGATTATGGGGGCACCTCGCGCCGGCCGCATCCGATTATGTGGTCAGTCACGGGTTGGGGACTTACTTTTTGCAACGTTGCAAAAGCCATTACCTATGCGTAACCAACACAAGGCAATTGACCAGAGGTCGACATATCCTCTGATATGGATAGGCACGGTCCAACCTCGATGAAGCACAATCCGGTTATCGATGGGCTGCGTGCTGTAGCTATCCTCCCAGTTGTGATGTTTCACGCACTTCCAGGCTACGCTCCCGGCGGATTCGTGGGAGTTGATGTCTTCTTCGTGATTTCCGGTTTTCTGATCTCCGGACTGATCTTCGACGGAGTGGCCTGCAACTCGTTCAGTCTGGGCACTTTCTACGCGGCCAGAATCCGGCGCATCTTTCCCGCGCTGCTCGTTGTGCTGGCGGCCGTCTTAGTCGCCGGGTGGTGGCTGCTGTTTCCGATCGAAATGATCCGGCTCGGTCATCAGATCGTTGCTAGCGCGGCCTTTGCGGCTAACATCTACTTCTGGTCGCAGGCAGGATATTTCAGTCCCGACGCAACGACCTATCCGCTGCTGCATCTATGGTCGCTTGGAGTCGAAGAACAATTTTATGTAGTGTGGCCTCTGGTGATCACGCTGCTGTGGCGATGCAATCGGGCAATTCTACCGGCGATCGTCGTCGTAGGTGCGGCATCGTTGGCGGTTTCGTTACTGACTGAAGGTCGGGCTGCCGGGTTCTATCTGCCGATGTCCCGCGTATGGGAACTGATGCTGGGAGCGGGTCTCGCGTGGCTCATGCCAGATAGCAAGCGACGTTTCCCGCCGATCCTGCTTGATGTGGCCGCAATCGGTGGACTTGGTCTAATCCTTGGATCGATCGTATGGATTCACGAGAGTGACCCGTATCCCGGATGGCGCGCGCTTGTGCCAACCGTCGGTGCATGCCTGGTATTGTGGTCCGGCTCCGACAGCCGCACCGTTGCGCCGCTATTGTCCTGGCGGCCGCTGGTTTTTGTCGGGTTGATTAGTTATCCGCTGTATATGTGGCATTGGCCGGTGTTCTGGATCGGCCGAACCATCGGAACGGTCGATCTGAGCGTTGCCCGCGCAACCATGCTGGTCGCGATCTCGTTCGCGCTGGCCTGGGTTACTTTCGTGCTGGTCGAAAAGCCGATTCGTTTCGGCACGCTTCGGTCTTGGCCTGCCATTCCAGTCTGGCTGGCTGCAAGTCTGGCGATTGTCGCGCTGGTCGGACAGGGCTTTACCGTCACCGGATTTCCGGGGCGCTGGCCGTCTGAAGTTACCGCGCTACTGACCTACAAGTTCGACGATTCGATCTTTCGTGTCGGGAAATGCCATCTTAAACCTGAGCAGGGCCCGTCGGATTTCTCCAGCGAGTGTTTCAGCAGCCACAAAGCGGGCGACAGACATGTCGTTCTCTGGGGCGACTCAGCCGCTACCGCGATCGAACCGGGACTGCGCCAGATCGGGGCGGGACATTTGGATATCGATGAACTGACGACCTCGAACTGTCCGCCTTTCATCGGCGATTACAGGCCGATGGCGGATCGCCCGCACTGCTCGGCGATCAACAAATTCGCTTTCGGCTATATCAGGACGAGCAGGCCTGACATCGTCATTATCTCCTTCTCCCCGAGTTATGATACGGATTTGCCGAGACAGGCTGCAAATACAGTCAGAGAATTGCGCAAGTTCTTCGCCGGCCCGTTAATCGTTGTTGGGCCACCGCCGTTGTGGCCGAAAGCTTTTCCCGAGACCCTGATCAACAGCTATCTTGCATCACCGTCATCCGGCGTACCTCGCTTCCTTGCGATGCCACCTGATGTGGCACGAGCGAGCGAGACGCTGGATCAGACCATCGGCCAAGCCGTTTCGTCAGAGCGGGCGCTCTATCTCTCTGCAACCCGACAGCTTTGCCAACGCCGGCAATGCATTGCGATGACCGAAGGCGAACCTGCAGTCTCGGACAGGTTTCATATGACAAGAGGAGCTTCAGTTATTGTAGCGCGGGCGATTAATGCCGCGATCGGCGGCTAGCTGGCTCCTGGTGCTTGGGCCGCAACACTCGGTCTTTGGTCCAGGTTGAGAGGCACTGTACCTACGTCCGGTGCTTGCCATGCGAGGTCCGGCGCGATACACCCACGAAGCTGCGGACGGACGAGCACTCATTGCTTCGCGAGCGGCAGGCCCTGGGGCGGGCCGGGAGGGGTATGTGGAGCTTGGCGTTTCAAGCCAGGATGGACATCGAGCAAAGAACGAAGAGATCAAGGCCTTTCGCGGCTTCGCGATTATCTTCGCGGTGTTTTCGCATCTCGGTAGTCCGTACTTCTGGGGCAATCCCACCTACGGCAAGATCACTCAATACGTTCAGACCTGGACCGGAGTGGACCTTTTCTTCGTGCTTTCCGGGTGCGTAGTTGCACGATCCATCTCGCGCGACATGCCGAAGACGAGGAACTGGTATTCTTTCAGCATCGCCGTGGCGTCTCTTCTGGCGGATTTGAACTACTGCTTTCTGGAAACCTCGTTGCAGCGATATGGTATCGGCGTTGCACGACGCTTCCGGGAAAGAGCACGAGCCGCCAAACTCGAACTATCCCCCTCCTTTCCGTTTGCGCCGAACGAGGCTCGCAGCGAGAGCCATGGGCTTGCGAGGGCCACGCAAGCATGAGCGATGCGCAAAGAATGCCTCACCTCGACGGACTGCGCGGGGTGGCATCGGTCATGGTCCTGCTCAACCACCTTGCCCTCTGCGTTACTCCTTCGATCTCGACTCTGCGACCCGATGTGCTTGCCTCGCAGATGCTGATCGACATCGGAAGATCACCGCTGAGCGCCGTCTGGGGTGGCGACTTCGGTGTGTGCATCTTCTTCGTCCTCAGCGGCTTCGTGCTTGCGCAGTTTGCCGATGCCGCGCGCCTGAGCCTTCCGAGCATGCTCGTCCGCCGCTACGTTCGTCTCGCTCTGCCGATGCTGGCAAGCACGCTAGTCGGCTATGTCCTGCTGAAATTCGATCTCTACCGAAACGTGGCCGCGGCTACATCTCTCTCGCACAGCGAGTGGCAGGCGATGTGGTACCGCTTCACACCAAGCCTGACCGCTGCGGTCGAGGAAGGCCTGTTCGGCGTGTTTGCCAGCGGGCGCAGCGACTACAATTCCAATTTGTGGACCATGCGCATCGAACTGAGCGGTTCGGCTGCGATCTTCGTCCTCTATTCGCTGCCCGCCACGCGTCTATGGCGCCTGGCCATCCTGCTTACCGCCCTCGTTCTCCTTCCTGGCTATTACCCGCTCTTTGCCGTCGGCGCTGCGCTATTCGAGCTGCACCGGCTTGCCGCACCATCGGTCGACAAGGTCAGGCCACGCTACCGTGAAGCGATGACGGCGACCTTTTTCCTTGCTGCGATTTTTGCCGGAGGCTTTCCAGCGTCGGGAGCACGCACCGGCGTGGTTTCGCCGTGGCACCAGTGGCTGAGCAGCAGCGACAATGCCCAGGGCTGGCACATGCTTGGCGCCTCGTTCATGATGGTCGCGGCGCTCTATTCCCGCGCCTTGGCGGCAATCCTCGCCTCGCGTCCTGGTCGGACTCTCGGGCGCCTCTCCTTTCCGATCTACCTCATTCAGATTCCGTTGCTCTGCAGTTTGACCTCTTGGCTAATGATCGGAATGGCCTCCCAGCCATATGAGCGGATGGCTATGGCCGTCATTCCGGTCACCATCATCGCGGCACTGTTGGCTGCGGACGTGATGTCGAGATGCGTCGAACTGCCGAGCCTCAGACTGTCCCGACGTATCGGCCTTGTCGCCGACCGTTTGCGCGCGTACGCCAAGCCATTCGAGGACCGGTGGGAGCGCGGTTCGGCAGTCTGGTTCAACAGGCGTGCCTTCGGCCTTTGCGCAATTCACCTTGAAAGCGCGGCGCTGATTCGCCCTTTGCGAGCGGAGTCCTATGTTCGCCTCGGACTATGTTGGCTGATTGCAGGCGGTGAGCGCCGCGCGGCAAAATGTCTGCGGATGGCGGCGCAAGCCGACGCCTTCTACTGGAATAGCGACATGGATGTCCCGCGAAGGCCTTCCGTCGATAATACCCCGCGGCCCCGGGACACCTCGTTTGGAGAGCTGGGCCTCCTGTTCGCGGGATACAATCTCGCGGCCGCACGCGCCTTCCAGGTCGGCGCGGGTTATTTGAGCACCAGACTTTTCGACCGGGCCCTGGAGAAGCAGCCGAAGCTGAGGAGGATCGCGCGTCCCGGAGCACACGTTTCCGGCTACCTTTCAGCGCACGGCCTGCGCCTCGACGAATTGCGGATCCTGCCGTTCAGATGGGTCAACCAGATCGGTCACCTGGGGATGCTGGATCTGATGCTTCGCATGCGTCGGCTCGGCTGGTGGACTGGCACTGCCGTCGCTCTCGCCCCGCCTTCACGCGTTGCAAACCAGGCGTTCCTCTCGCTGCTGTCGGAACAGCCGGATGTCATCACGGTCAGAGAGCCGTCCGATAGTCCGCTCATGCTGGATTTCGAAGCGCTACTTCGCTCGCATGGGCTTTTTTATCAAGTGTTCCGACCACCAGGGACTCCGGTCGTTCGCTGGCACGAAGCGGCTGCCATGGCGTTTTGTCGCGAGCCTCGATTTGAGACCTGGACGCTCGCCGATTCCTATGACGCGCAATTCGCCGCCCAAGCGCGGCTTCAGGAGCAGTTTCGGCTGGCCATGTCGGAGTGGGGCATCGGCGACGGTGACTGGTATGTCTGCCTTCACCTGCGGGAACTCGGATATCATTCGGCCGGCGTCGATTTCGGGCAGGCAAATCGCAACGCCGGGTTTGCCAATTATCTCGAAGCCATTCGGTTTATCGCCAGCAAGGGCGGGCGTGTGATCAAAATGGGGTCGCCGAGTGCGCCTGCCGCTCCGGAGGTGGAAGGCCTCATCGATTATCCCCACACCGCCCATCGCTCGGAGGCGATGGACATTGCTCTTATTCGGCATGCCCGATACTTCATTGGCACAACCTCGGGACTGGCGAACGTCGCGATCAGCCTGGGAATCCCCACGGCACAGGTCAATTGCGTGACGACCGAATATCAGCCGTGGAGTTCGTCGGTTCGTTTCTGTCCAAAACCGATTCGAACCCGCACCGGACGGATGTTGACGCAACGGCAGATCACGTCGACGGAACGCTGGTGGCTGGCGACAGCGCAGTCGATGGTCCACGGAGGACTCGTGGCCGACGACAACAGCCCGGACGAAATTCTCGAAACGGTACGGGAAGTGCATGCGCTAGCGGGAGGCCAGCACGTCGCGCCGAACGAGATCCTCGGCCGCTGGCGACGCCATTTGGCGGTCGAGCATGCCTATGGCGCAGCCCTTCCGAGTGCTCATTTTCTCTATAAGCACGCGGATGCATTCCTGCGCGGCAGCGTCGATTGAATCAGCATTTGCCTGGCACAAGCCTCAGCTCTGGCTTGCAAACCGCCGACGAGGCTGGGTTGGATGGCCGGCTCCGTAACCGTCCCGCACCGAGCCAGCTCCAAATCCGCCTCTTCCCTAGCCCCGCCCGCTCTGCTCATTTCGTGTGCGGCGCACACGAAATGAGCGAATCGCCATTCAAGAAATAAGCGCAGCGCCGATTTTCAATGCGGAATCGGCGCTGCAAAACTTTCGGGCATTCACAATAAGCTATTGCGTCTCAATACGATTTTGGGGCCGGCGGGTTTGGCACGAAGCTTGAAATAAAGCGTCTGACGCCATCGACGCCGTCCTTAGCAAAACCCTCATCCGAATTGTAAGCCGTCAACCGGGCCTGCTCCCGGCGCGCGCCGCTGCGCGCGATCGAAAGGAAATTTCATGAGCGATCAGAACCCGACCTGGATATCGGACTGGAATCCCGAAGACACGACGTTCTGGAATTCAAAAGGCCAGTTCGTTGCCCGGCGCAATCTCATCTGGTCGATCGTTGCCGAGCACATCGGGTTCTCGGTCTGGCTGATCTGGAGCATCGTTGCAACCAAGCTGCCGCAGGCGGGCTTCCACTATTCGACCGACGAGTTGTTTCAGCTCGTGGCTCTGCCGGGCCTGATCGGCTCCTTGATGCGCTTTCCCTATACCTTCGCCGTTACCACCTTCGGCGGCCGCAACTGGACGATTTTCAGTGCGGCGGCGCTGTTCATTCCGACCCTTTCGCTCGCCTATTTCGTGAGCCACCCCGAAACGCCATTCTGGCTGATGCTGCTGGTCGCCTCCACCGCAGGGTTGGGCGGTGGCAACTTCGCCTCCAGCATGACCAACATCTCCTTCTTCTATCCGGACCGGATGAAGGGCTGGGCGCTTGGCCTCAACGCCGCGGGCGGCAATATCGGCGTTTCCAGCGTGCAATTGCTGACGCCCATACTGATGGGCCTCGGGATCATCAACCTCTACCAGGCGACCCCGGTCGGCGGCGTGTATCTGCAGAACGCGGGGTTGATGTGGGTACTGCCGATCGCGATAGCGCTGTTCGGCGCGATCTTCTTCATGAACAACCTGACCTCGGCAAAGGCCTCGATCAAGGACCAGCTTGCGATCGTCAAGCGCAAGCACACCTGGATCATGTCCTTCATCTATGTCGGGACCTTCGGCTCCTTCATCGGCTACTCCGCGGCGTTCCCGCTGCTGATCAAGACGCAGTTTCCGGCGATCACCATCGGCATCGCGTTCCTCGGGCCGCTGGTGGGGTCGCTCGCGCGGCCCCTGGGCGGGCTGCTCGCCGACAAGATCGGCGGCGCGGTCATCACGTTCTGGAATTTCATCGCCATGGCGGCGGCCACGATCGGCGTGCTGTACTTCGTGGGCACGAAGGATTTCGCGGGCTTCCTGGTGATGTTCCTGATCCTGTTCGTCACCACCGGCATCGGCAACGGCTCGACCTACCGGATGATTCCCTCGATCTTCCGCGAACAGAACCTGCAGAGAGCGAAAGGCCAGGGCGAGACCGCCCGTGCGGCCGCGCTGAAAGTGGCCAGCATCGAAAGCGGCGCAGCGCTCGGCTTCATCGGCGCGATCGGCGCGTGCGGCGGCTATCTGATCCCGAGCGGATTCGGCAAGTCGATCGCGCTGACCGGCGGCCCGCAGCTTGCGCTTGTGATCTATCTCGCCTTCTACGCGGCGTGTCTGGGGCTAACCTGGTGGTACTACCTGCGCCGCTCGCCTGCGGCAGCCGGTGCAACCAGTCTCGCCGAGGCGCGCGTGTAGATCGCAGCGTCGCGCATCGGTCGTTCGAAGTTGAACCCTCGCCCGGGCGTCCCGGGCGAGGGAGGACCAAGCAGGGGACAAGCAAGCAGGAGAAGAGGATGACACCTGAACAAGTCACACTCGTACAGCAGAGTTTTGCCAAGGTTGCGCCGATCGCCGATCAGGCGGCAGTGATGTTCTATGACCGGCTGTTCGAGATCGCGCCGCAGGTCAGGGTCATGTTTCCGGCCGACATGACCGATCAGCGCAGGAAATTGATGGCGACGCTTGCCGTGGTCGTGAACGGCCTTTCCAACCTCGAGTCGATTCTGCCGGCCGCAAGCGCGCTGGCCCAGCGGCATGTCGTCTATGGCGCGAAGGCCGAACACTATCCCGTGGTCGGCTCGGCGTTGTTGTGGACGCTGGAGAAGGGACTGGGCGACAGCTGGACGCAGGAGGTCGCGGACGCCTGGACCACGGCCTATGGCACGCTCTCCGGTTTCATGATCGCGCAGGCCTATGGACGGCCGCAGGCGGCCGAATAGGAGCCGCCGGTGAGCGAACCGCTGGTCATCGTCGGCAACGGAATGGCGGCCGCGCGCCTCGTCGATGAATTGGCAAAATGCGCGCTCGGCCGCTACGCCATCGCCGTGGTCGGCGATGAGCCGCGGCTCGCCTATAATCGCGTGCTGTTGTCGTCGGTGCTGGCGGGCGAAACCGCTTCCCATGACATCGAGCTCAAGCCCGCCGCCTGGTGGCGCGACCGCGGCGTCACCTTGAAGTATGGCTGCGTGGCGACTGAAATCGACGTCGGCCGGCACGAGCTCAAGATCGAGAACGAGGAGAGCGTCGCGTTCTCGAGACTCGTGCTTGCGACCGGGTCGAGCCCGTTGCGGCTCGATGTGCCGGGCGTCGATCTTGCCGGCGTGCACACCTTTCGCGACAGCCGCGACGTCGATCTGTTGTTGACGTTGGCCGCGCAGAAGAAGCGCGTGGTCGTGGTCGGCGGCGGCTTGCTGGGGCTGGAAGCGGCCTATGGGCTCGTCAAGGCCGGTGCGCAGGTGAGCCTGGTGCATCTGATGGACCGCTTGATGGAACGCCAGCTCGACGCGCCGGCCGCGCACCTTCTGAAATCGCTGGTCGAGCGCAAGGGCATCAGGATTCTTCTCAATGCCAGCACCGCGCGCATTCTTGGCGAAAGCAGGGTCGAAGGCGTCGAGCTTGCCGACGGGCGGCGGATCGATGCCGACGCCGTGATCTTCGCCGCCGGCATCCGGCCTAATGTCGCGCTGGCGAAGGAGGCGGGTCTTGCGACCAAGCGCGGCATCGTGGTCGACGATTGCCTGCAAACCAGCGCGGACGGTATTTACGCGCTCGGCGAATGCGCCGAGCATCACGGCATCTGCTACGGCCTGGTCGAGCCGGCCTACGAGCAGGCGCGCGTGCTGGCGCGGCATCTCGCAGGCCGCACTGACGCCGCCTACCAGGGGAGCGTCGTCGCCACCAATCTGAAGGTCTCCGGCGTCAGCGTGTTTTCGGCCGGCGATTTCCTGGGCGCCGAGGGCAGCGAGGCCATCGTCCTGCACGATGCCAGGCGCGGCGCCTACAAGAAACTCGTGATCCGTGACGGCCGGCTGACCGGTGCGGTGCTGATCGGCGATGTCGCCGACGCGCTCTGGTATCTCGACCTGATCCGCACCCGTGAGCGGATCGCTCCCCTTCGCAAAGCAATGATGTTCGGCCGCGCGCTTGCGCTGGCCGCCAAAGCCGCATGAGCTGCCAGCTGCCATGACCTCGATCTCTTCCGCGACCCGCACCACTTGTCCCTATTGCGGGGTCGGCTGCGGCGTGCTGGCGACACCGGACGGCAAGGGCGGCGCCGCGCTCGCGGGCGATCGCGAGCATCCTTCGAATTTCGGCCGGTTATGCTCCAAGGGCTCGGCGCTCGGCGAGACGCTCGGCCTCGAAAGCCGGCTGCTCCATCCCATGATCCGCTGCAAGGGCGCATTGGAGCGCGTGGCATGGCCGGATGCGCTCGATCATGTCGCCCATCGCTTCAAGCACATCATCGCCCGCGACGGCGCAGACGCGGTCGCCTTCTATCTGTCCGGGCAACTGCTCACCGAGGATTACTACGTCGGCAACAAGCTGATGAAGGGCTTCATCGGCTCGGCCAATGTCGACACCAATTCACGGCTCTGCATGTCCTCGACCGTCGCCGGTCACCGCCGCGCTTTCGGCGCCGACACCGTGCCCGGCTGTTACGAGGACCTCGACGAGGCCGATCTCCTGGTGCTGGTCGGCTCCAACGCCGCCTGGTGCCATCCGATCCTTTACCAGCGCATGCTTGCCAACAGGCAAAAGCGCGGTGCGCGCATGGTGGTGATCGATCCGCGCCGCACCGACAGCGCGGGCGAGGCCGATCTGTTTCTCGGCGTGAAGCCCGGCACCGATACCGCGCTGTTTTCCGGCCTCCTGGTGCATCTCGCGGAGAACGGCGCGCTCAATGAGGGCTACATCGAGGCTCACACCACAGGCTTTGACGAGGCCCTGGTGCGGGCGCGGCAGATCGCGGGCAGCGCGGCGGCAACGGCGCTCGCGACCGGGCTCTCCGAAGCCGATGTCGCGGCCTTCTTCCGGATGTTCCGCGAAACCGAGCGCGTGGTCACGCTCTATTCGCAAGGGGTGAACCAGTCGGCGCAGGGCACCGACAAGGTCAACGCCATCCTCAATTGCCATCTCGCGACGGCGCGGATCG
The DNA here is from genome assembly GCA_964454955.1 of uncultured Bradyrhizobium sp. Classification (GTDB taxonomy): domain Bacteria; phylum Pseudomonadota; class Alphaproteobacteria; order Rhizobiales; family Xanthobacteraceae; genus Bradyrhizobium. The sequence continues at coordinate 15,006 of CAYVVB010000577.1, forward strand.
GCAAGGTCGGGGCCTCGCCGTTTTCGCTGACCGGCCAGCCCAACGCGATGGGCGGACGCGAGGTCGGCGGGCTCGCCAACCAGCTCGCGGCCCATATGGGATTTAACCCTGCGGATATCGACCGCGTACGGCGGTTCTGGAAGGCGCCGCGCATCGCCACCCATGAAGGCCTCAAGGCGGTGCAGATGTTCGAGGCGATCGCGCGCGGCGAGATCAAGGCGCTATGGGTGATGGGGACCAATCCCGCAGTGTCGCTGCCGGATGCGGACGTGGTGCGCGAAGGCTTGAAGAAGCTCGAGCTCTTCATCGTTTCGGAAAACGTGCTCGCCAACGACACCGTCAACGCCGGCGTGCAGGTGCTGTTGCCGGCGCTCGCCTGGGGTGAGAAATCCGGCACGGTCACCAATTCCGAGCGGCGCATCTCGCGCCAGCGCGCCTTTCTGCCCGCGCCGGGCGAGGCGAGGCCGGACTGGTGGATCGTCTGCGAGGTGGCCAAGCGTCTTGGCTTCGCTTCCGCCTTCGACTTCAAGTCGGCCGCCGCTATTTTCCGCGAGCACGCCGGCCTCTCGGCGTTCGAGAACGGCGGTGGCCGCGATTTCGACATCGGCGCACTGGCTTCGCTCCCGGATGAGGCCTTCGAGGCGATGACGCCGGTGTTGTGGCCGCAGCGCGCGGGAGGGACTGCGCAAGCGCGCTTCTTCTCCGACGGGCGGTTTTACGCACCCGATCGCAAGGCTCGCTTTGTCGCGCCCGAGGTGCCGGCATTGCGCACCGAGACCAGCGCGGGGCGGCCGCTGCGGCTGAACACCGGCCGCATCCGCGATCAGTGGCACACCATGACGCGCACCGGCTTGAGCCCGCGGCTCTCGGCGCATCTGCCGGAGCCGTTCGTCGAGATTCATCCCGACGATGCCAACCGGTTCGGTGTCGACGACGACAGCTTCGCCCGCATCACCACCGACTATGGCCAATGCATTCTGAAAGTGGTGGTCAGCGCGCGGCAGCAGCGCGGCATGTTGTTTGCGCCAATCCACTGGAGCGCGGCGAACAGTTCGGGCGCACGCGTCGGCGCGCTGGTCGCGCCCTTCACAGATCCCTATTCCGGCCAGCCGGAAGCCAAGTCGACGCCGGCCTCGATCGCGCCTTACGAATTCGTGTTTCGCGGCTTCGTGCTGTCGCGGCAGGAGCTGAAGCTGCCCGACAATGTCTGGTGGGCGCGCGTCGCGGTCACGGGTGGCTATGGCTACCTGTTCGCCGACAATGGCGATCTCGCACGCTGGGCGTCATGGCTGCGCGCCAGGGCGGGCGACGATCTCGCCGAATACAATGATTTCGGCGGCGGTGTGTACCGCGCCGCGTCCTTTGCCGGCGAGCGCATCGAGACCTGCCTGTTCGTTGGTCCCGCTCACGATGCCGGCGACTGGGATACGGTCAAGACGCTGTTCGCGGAGGGGCCGCTCGGCAACGAGGCGCGCGCCATGCTGCTCTCGGGGCGATCGAGCGAGGGGCTTGCCAGCACGGGTCCGATCGTCTGCGCCTGTTTCGGCGTCGGCCGCTCCACGATCTGCGATGCAGTCGCCTCCGGTGCGACGACGGCAGCGGAGATCGGCGCGCGGCTGAAGGCCGGCACCAATTGCGGCTCCTGCATCCCGGAATTGAAACGGCTGATCGAACAGGCGGGGGCAGGTTCGGGAAGCGCCCGCGTCGCGGGGGCAGCCGGTTGATGATTGGGGCTGTCATTCCGGGTTTGCCTCTTCGAGACGCCCCGGACTGACGGCGTGCGGAAGGGGCAGGGCTCGCCCAATCGACGCCGCCCCGCATCTCCTTTATGGTGCGCCTGCCCGACACGCAGGTGACCAAACAAAAATGCTTTATCTGGAAACGCCGCCGCGGCTGATCGAGACCAAGGTGTTCTCGGCGATGCCGGACAAATTCCGCCGCAAGGGGACTGCTACCGAATGGGCCGACGCCAACCGGCCGGGCCTGCCCACCGATTGTTTCATCGAGGGACCGTCGTTCGACGCTGCCGGCAATCTCTACATCGTCGACATTCCCTTCGGCCGCATTTTCACGATCGCGCCCGATGGCGAATGGTCGCTGGTGGTCGAATATGACGGCTGGCCGAACGGACTAAAGATCGCCGCCGATGGCCGCATTCTCGTTGCCGACTATCGCCACGGATTGATGCAGCTCGATGCGGGCGCAAGGCTGATGCTGCCACTGCTGCGCTCGCGCAATTCCGAATCCTTCCGCGGCTGCAACGATCTGCACATCGCGCGGAATGGCGACATCTATTTCACCGACCAGGGCCAGACCGGTCTGCACGATCCGAGCGGGCGCGTCTTCCGGCTGACACCGGGCGGCCGGCTCGACTGCCTGCTCGATACCGGCATCAGTCCGAACGGGCTGGTGCTCGATCCCGCTGAAGCGGTCCTATTCGTGGCAATGACCCGTGACAACGCGGTATGGCGGCTGCCGTTCATGAAGGACGGCAGCGTCTCCAAGGTCGGGCGCTTCTGCACCATGTTCGGCGCCAGCGGCCCCGACGGCATGACCATGGATGGCGCGGGCCGCCTGTTCGTCGCGCATGCCTCGCTCGGCCACGTCTTCGTGTTTGCGCCGAACGGTGAACTGATCGCGCGCATCAAATCCTGCGCGGGCCATAGCTGCACCAACGTCGCCATCGGCGGGGCGAACCGCGATCGTCTCTACATCACCGAATCCGCGACCGGAACGGTGCTGGTCGCCGACCTCAATGAACTGAACTGAAACCGGCGCGTTAGGCCATCATGAGATCGCACATCTTCGGCAGCACAGGCGCCAGCCTGCCCGTGATCGGGCAGGGAACCTGGTACATCGACAGTGGCGACCGCAGAAGCGCGATTGTCGCGCTCCGCCGCGGCATCGAATGCGGCATGACCCATATCGACACCGCCGAGATGTACGGCGATGCGGAGCTCGTGATCGCGGACGCGATCGCAGGCCAGCGCGACGAGGTGTTCCTGGTCTCGAAGGTGTTGCCGAGCAATGCCTCGCGCAAAGGCACAATCGCGGCCTGCGAGCGCTCTCTGAAACGGTTGAAGACCGATCGCCTCGATTGCTATCTCCTGCATTGGCGCGGCTCTTATTCTTTGGCCGAAACGGTTGCAGCCTTCGACGAACTGATGGGCGCAGGCAAGATCCGCTCCTGGGGCGTCAGCAATTTTGACGAGAACGATCTCGACGAGCTGCTCGATGTCGCCGGCGAGGGCGCCATCGCCTGCAACCAGGTGCTCTATCATTTGAAGGAACGCGCGATCGAGCATGCGGTGATCCCCTGGTGCGAGCGGCACAACGTCGCCGTGGTCGCCTATTCGCCGTTCGGTCACAACGATTTTCCCTCGCCGCGCACCCGGCCGGGCGCGGTACTTCAGAAAATAGCAGAGGCCCGCGGCGTCACGCCGCGCCAGGTGGCGCTCGCCTTTCTCACGCGCAAGCCTTTTGTGTTCGCGATCCCCAAGGCATCGACGCCGGACCATGCGGCGGAGAACGCCGGCGCCCTCGATCTCACCTTGGACGAACGCGAGATTGCCGCGCTCGATGCGGCGTTTCCACGCGGTCCCAAACCGCGCAGCCTGCCGATGATTTAAGGCCGTTGTGTTGCGTGATGCCCCGCGCATGCGGGTGAGTACACGGTTTCTAACCAACCATTACAACGGCCCGCGCATATCGGCTCCCTGTTTTAGGGTGTTGCTGCCACGCGCCGATTGTCGTCTCTGTCCATGCGTATTTGATGATTCGTTTTTCCCGCCGCGCCTGAGTTCCGAAAGTGACCCCGCCGCCCGCCGCAGCCGCAAGGCTCGACAGAGCACCATTGCCCTTGCCGGAAAGGAAACCGGAAAAGGAACCCGCGCGTCGGCATGCGCCCGCGCGCACCGATCACCCGTTCAAAGGCATCGCGCTGATCCTGCTCTCCACGATCTTTCTCGGCACCTCCGATACGACATCGAAATACCTTTCGGCGACGCTGCCTTCGATCGAGATCACCTGGATCCGCTTCGTCGTCTTCACGCTGATCATGGTGCCGGCGATGGTCCCTCGCACCCCGCTCTACGCGCTGCGCACCGAGCGGCTCGGCCTGCAGCTGGTGCGGGGCGCGGCGCTGCTGGGCTCCTCGGTCTTCTTCATCTCGGGCCTGCGCTATCTGCCGATCGCGGAAGCCTCCGCGACCAGCTTCGTCTCGCCCTTGTTCGTCACCGCGCTCTCCATCGTCCTGCTTTCCGAAAGCGTCGGCATCCGCCGCTGGATTGCGACGGCGGTCGGGCTGGTCGGCGTGCTGATCATCCTGCGGCCGGGCACCAGCGCGTTTCATCCGACCGCATTCTTCCCGCTGACGTCGGCGCTGTGCTGGGCATTGACGCTGGTCATGACGCGCATGGTGAGCGGGCGCGAACACGCCATCACCACCATGACCTATTCGGCGATCGCGGGCGTCGCCATCATGACCGCGCTCGTGCCCTTCGGCTGGGTCGCGCCGACCTGGCACGATATCCTGTTCGGCATCCTGGTCGGCGTCGCTTCCACGGCGGGACAATGGATCGTCGTGCTGGCCTACCGCTATGCGGACGCCTCGGTGCTCGCGCCGTTTTCCTATGTCCAGCTCATGTGGGTGAGCATCCTCGGCTTCATCGTCTTCGGCGAAGTGCCCGACGTCTGGACGATCGCGGGCGCGGCGTTCATCGTGGCGAGCGGTCTCTACATCGCCCATCGCGAGCGCGTCCGGCGCTCGCAACTCCTGGCGACCGCCGCCGAGCCGTCGCCGAACGCATGAGATTCAAACGGTGGGTTAGGCCTCCAACCCACGCTACGCGGCATGTCCTCACGCCGCGCGAACCGTGTCCATGAACCTGGTGACCTGCTGCTTCAGCCGGTTGCTCTCGTTCGACAGCGATTGTGCGGCCGAGTGAACCTGCGAGGAAGCATCTCCCGCTTCCGATGCGCCGCGCTGGACGTCCGCAATGCTCGCCTCGACCTGCGAGGTTCCTTCCGCGGCGCGCTGCACGTTCCTGGAGATTTCCTGGGTGGCCGCGCCCTGCTGCTCGACCGCGGAGGCGATCGCAGCGGAGATCTCCGATATCCGGGCAATCGTCGCGCCGATTTCCTTGATCGCGGAGACGGAGTCCTGGGTCGCCGACTGGATGTCCGCGATCTGCTGGCTGATCTCGCCCGTGGCCTTCGCGGTCTGCTCGGCGAGCGTCTTCACTTCGGCGGCGACCACGGCAAAGCCCTTGCCGGCCGCGCCGGCGCGTGCGGCTTCGATCGTCGCGTTCAGCGCGAGCAGGTTGGTCTGGCCTGCGATCGACTGAATGAGGTCGACGACGTCGCCGATCCGCCCCGCGGCCTGCGAGAGCTGGCTGACGCGCGCGTCGGTCTTTTGCGCCTGCGCGACGGCTTCGCCCGCGATGCGGGCGGACGCCTCGACCTGGCGGCTGATCTCGCCAATCGAGGATGAGAGTTCTTCGCTCGCGGCGGCAACGGAATGGACGTTCGCGGACGCCTCCCCCGAGGCATTCGATGCGCGCTGGCTGACCTTCTCGACGGCATCGGCCGTTCTGGTCAGGGTCGTGGACGATGTTTCGAGCTGAAGAGCCGCGGCGGACACCAGGTTGATGATCTCGCCGACGTCGCTTTCGAACTGGGCGGCGAGGCGGTGCATGTCGGCCTTGCGCCCCTCTGCCTGCCGCCGCTCGGCAGCCGCCTGTTCTTCGCGCAGACGGTTGGTTTCGATCATGGCGTCCCGGAACACCTGCACGGTGCGCGCCATCTCGCCGATCTCGTCGGAACGATCGGCGTCGGCGACCGGCGCATTGAGCTCGCCTGCGCTGAGCGAGGCCATGCGGTCTTTCAGGCTCGACAGCGGCTTGACGATGCTGCGCGTGATGGCCCAGACGATGGCGACAGACAGCAGCACCAGCACCGCGATCACGGCCAGGGCGGTCCGGACCATCGACCAGAACGATGCATCCACCTCCGATATGTACGCCGCGGTCGAGATCATCAGGTGCCAGGGTGCGAAGCCGCGGGTGTAGGCGACCTTGTCGAGCGGGGTGGGATCGGTGCTGCTGCGCAGGAACGTGTAGCGAAGCGTGCCCTCGCCCCGGCGCGCGATGTCCATCATCATCGTTGCAAAGGGCAGGCCGTTGGCATCCTTCGCCTCGCGCATGTCCTTACCGACGAATTTCGGAATGGCGGGATTGGAGACGCAGAGGCCCGTCTCATAGTCATAGATGAAAACGTAGTTGGTGTGTCCTTCGTACCAGACGCTGCTCGCGGCGGCCAGGAACCGCTTCTTGGCTTCCTCTTCCGTGATCTCGCCCGCGGCGGCGGCCCGCTGGAAGCCGTCGGCCAGGTGCCACACGGCGTCGACGATCGCGTGCGCTTTCTCGGTACGCTCGCTGATGAGCTGGTTGCGGGCGATCACGAGGATCGTGACCGCGACCAGCGCCATGCAGATCGCGCCGACGATCGTCATCGTGGCGAGTTTTGCGGGAATGGATCGGTTCTTGAAAAAACTTAACATCTCGAGCATTCCACCTTCTGTCGAGCGCAGCATGCGGAGAATACGCAACGCGCGGATCATTCTTGCTTTTGAAGCCTCAAATTAGAGCAAATTCGTTAAAAATTGAGTTCGGGTTGCTGTTCGGCGCGGGCGCTCGCGCAGGTGATCCGCGCCGCATCCCGCCGTTAGGAATTGCTTAACCGCTGGTGCGCCGCCGGACGCGGAGCGCGCGCCCTTCGCGCGACACGCATCCGTTCGGGACCCCATTGCACCGCGGCGACGGAGCTCAGCGGTGAATTGCACGACGGGCAATTGCTGCATGTGCCTCATGCGCAAATTGCCCGTCGCGTTGATCTGTCGCGTGCTGATGGCTTGCGTCGTCGGGCAAATCACCGCCATCTTCTCGCGCATCCTGTCCCGGGAAGAGGGGCGTTACGGCCGATCGTCACGAAACGTGGGGCAGGGTGCGGTGGACGCGTTGGTGCCGAAGACGAACGGTGCTCGATGCGGACGGCGAAGCCGTGTGGTCCTGGCGCGCCCATGCAAGCGCCAAGTAGGCGACGATGCTTCGCATCGCGCTTATGACGGTGACAAACGCTGGTTCACCGAGGAGAGCGCGGAGTAAGCCGTAAACCACTGCGCAGGGAAGGCCGGAGTGTCTCCGCCTGTACCTGTGGTCAACGCGCTCGCG
>CAYVVB010000578.1:0-1679 GCA_964454955.1 uncultured Bradyrhizobium sp.
GAAAAGGCCGGGCGAAAGCCCGGCTTTTTTCTGCAATACGTCAATTTCAAAAAGCGCTGGGACAAGGTCTGATCGGCGAGCCTTGCCGCGATGCGACTCCCGCATGTCGCTTCGCGCATGCGGGCTACTTCTCGCGCATCCAAGCTCCATCGCTACTTCAGCGTAATTGCGAGCCCGCTCAAATCGGCGTTCGCCATCAGGCCGACCTGGCTGCCGGACAATTCCAGCACCGCGCCTTTCTGGTTGGTCAGCACGATCGCGCGCGCGCCGCCGCCGATCGCAAGCCCTGCGCCGGCCGCACCATAGACGCCGGCGACGTCCGAGGGGCTGTTGATGTGGTGGACCCGGCCGCGCAGGATGGTCTTCGAGCCACCGAACACGAGGCCGTAGTCGAGGCCGCCGGTCGATAGCGCGTAAGTGCGCCCGTGGAAATGCAGCACGCCGCTGCCGCCGGAGCCGCCGATGATCCAGCCCGCCTTGTAAATGACGAGCGACACGGTGCCCTCGTCGGCATGAGCAGAGGACAGGCCGGCGAAGGCTGCGAGCGCGACCAAGGCGCCGCGAACGGCGGACGAAATCTTCATGAGCGTAATCTCCCGGAATGTTGCAGGCGGGCGAGGTGAAACGCGACGAATCACGCAGCGAATCTAGCCGATGGGCCGGGCGGAGAAAAATCATTCGCGATGCGGAACGAGGCTGCGGCCTGACCTGCCCTGCTCTTCCGTTGCAGGCTCTGTGACGCCAATCACCCGCTCCAGCGACTTCCCGGGCGGATCAGCACGTTCTGCGCGGCGATGAGCTCGAGAAATGCCTTTTCGCTGCCGCCGGCATCCGGATGCACCGACTTCGCGGCGCGGCGGAACGCCTTGCGGATTTCGGCCGCCGTGAGGTGTCCGCCCAGCGGCAAATTCAGCAGCCTGCGCGCCCGGTCTTCCCTGGTCAGCGGCTTCGGAGCCATACGGCGCGTGCCGAACCGCGGCGCCGTCAGCTGCTGCAGAACATCGAGTACGACACAGAGCCGCCGCTTGGCCCCTTGCCTCATGCTGCGATCGGCCGCGCCATGCCTTGCATTGCGCAGGATCGGGATCGCTTGCACCGCTGCCTGCCGCAGGATCGCGTCCGGGCTGTGCCCGGCGATCTCCGACACCAGCCGCGCCGCTTCATGCCAGTCGACCTCGGCCGACGCCAACAGCCGTTCGACCGATATTCGGAAGGATTTCAATTGCTCCGCCATGATGGCATGGAGTGAACAAGAGAGCGGTGTATGAGTTACGTGTTCGACCGCTAAACTTTGAATTAGCCCGCGGGTAGGATTGATAGCCGGTGAATCGCCGGACGCGAATTTCTCTGGACGTTAGACGGTGCCGCGCGCGCGGTTCTTCAGCCAGAGGCCGAGCATCACTGCAAGTGCGATGAGTGCGACCCAGCCGCTCGTCAGTTCGATGGCGCGCAGCACAAAGGCGGTCAGCACCGCCCATGACGGCTGCGGCTCCTCCGCATAGCCGACCGGCACGACGTCCGGCACCAATATTCTCGCAGCGACAAAGGCGGCGGCGCAGACGGCGGCGGCAAGCCAGAACACGTTCCACCCCGCGCGCATGTCGTGGCTCCCTCAAGCGGACCGACGTATCCATGACATGCGCGGATTGGCCGTCGATTGATGTTGATCAACGCCCCCA
>CAYVVB010000579.1:0-31752 GCA_964454955.1 uncultured Bradyrhizobium sp.
GGATCGACCAGCCTGACCGAGGTCGGCACGCATTTTTATCTTTACGGCAGCGACGGGAGCGGCCCATCGCTCAAATATCAGGGCGCGGACTACGCGGACGGGCAGTTCGGCTCGATCACGCCGATCGCGGCCGAGCAGACAGCGACCGGATACGAGGTCGCCTGGAAGGTGCCGGGCGTCGATCAGTATTCGGTGTGGCTTACCGACAGCAACGGCAACTATCTCTCGAATGCCCTGACCAGCGTGGCAGGAGCAAGCGCCGCGCTGCAGTCGATCGAGACCAGCTTCCATCAGGATCTCAATCGCGACAGCTATATCGGCCTCGTGCTGGATGGAAGTTCGGGCGGTCGGATCCTCACGGCCGCCAGCAGTCCCACGACGATCATTGGCGGTCCGAACGACGTACTCAATGCGGGTGCCGCGGCTGACACATTCGTGTTCCGGTCGAACTTTGGCGCGAATACGATCAACAATTTCGCACCTGGCACCGACACGCTCCAATTCGATGCGTCGGTGTTTGCGGACGCCGGCGTCGCGCTCGGCAACGCGCATCAGATCGGATCAGACGTCGCCATCACCTATGATTCTGCCGATGTGGTGACGCTGCACAACATGCAGCTGGCCAACCTGCATACGTCGGATTTCCATATTGTCTAGGCGTGGTGCTTCGGCGGCGCTGTCGATTTCAACGGAATTTGCTTGAGCCAGCCGGAGGCCGCGGAGGATTCGTCGGAGCGGTAGGACCGCGCTCGACCGTCGAAGCGGTATGCCTTCCTTCCACTGCCGTCCTTGGCTGGTTACGCCGGACCACGCCGGCATCGACCAGTTCCTGGAGCGCGTTCTGCATCACATCAACCGAATTGGCGAATGCCTCAACCGAGAAGATCAGTCGTTGGCAAAACACGCGCTTCGGAGCGTTGTTCGCATCGCGCTCCGTCGGCGAAAGACTGACCAGATCGACCCGTATGATCGATCCGCCGAAGGTGATCTCCTCTACCCCGTCAGTGAAAAGCTCGGCGTGCATTTTGCTACTCCAGAACCGACGTCGCGGCCAGATCGGCCGGCAGGCCGCCGGCGAGTGAGACCGAGACCTATCGCAATCCGCGGAAGGCCGATGAGAAAATCATTCCAGGGCTGCATCTCTTTGAATCGATGGCTGCCCTGAGGCTCGATGCCGCAAGTTCCGCGGTCGCCAGCGTTAACTTCAGTTCGCAACTCAACCTGAATGATCCCGCAAAGCAGGCCACGCGTCGTGAAGGCCGGACGAGATGCGATCTGGCCCGGTGGGAAAGAGCTGGTGCTTGTATAAACATGCAGCACAGCAAGTGTCGTTGGTTCCAAAGAGTGCGTGACCCGGCATGCGACAAAATGGTCAGTATTATTTTTAAATCATCTAAGGATAATTTAAGCAACCGCTTTCTTTTTATTCATAAATGATATTAAATACGTGATTATAAGGCCTACCGTTAAGTGCCGCAACAACGACAACTTTTTTAATGCGGCAACTGATGGTCGCCGTCTTTCAGCCAGCTGCCATAGTCCCGGAATTTCGAGATTTAAGTGAGTCACTTCAATGCTTCAGAGCAACATGCCGCAGAACGACAGAGCCACCGGATCGCCGGATGGCATCGAGCCAAACGGCACAGGTGATTTGGTCAACTCCGCGCTGGGGTTTCTCAGACGCCAATATTTGCTGATTGTCTTGGGTGCGGCGTTCGCCCTGGTGGCGAGTGCAATCTATCTGGAGATCGTTCCTCCGACCTACACCGCGCAAGCCAGGGTTCTCCTCAAAAATTCGAAGGCCCCATTCCTTCAGCAACAATCCGTGCTGGCCGAGGCGCCCGTCGATTCTCCCGAAATCGAGTCGCAGCTTCTGATCTTGAAGTCCGAGGCGGTGGCGGCCTCGGTTATCGACCAACTCGGCCTTGCCGCCGATCCTGAATTCAAACATGGCGAGGGCCGATTCCGCTGGATCAGGAAGGCCGTCCGGGGATGGTTGGGGGACCGCAAAATCGACCCGAGAGACGCGCTCATTGCCGAGTTTGACGATCGGCTGTCGGCCGCCCGGCTTGGTTATAGCTCCGTGATCGAAATCAGCTTCAGCGCCGCCAATCCGGAGCGAGCCGCCGAAATCGCAAATGCGGTTGCGACCGCCTACATGAATGATCAACTCAAGGCGAAAGCCGACGCCAATCGCGCCGCGACGGCCTGGCTGCACCATCGCCTGCAGGAATTGGGGCGCGATGCCCTCAACGCGGAGCGTGCCGTCAACGAGCTCAAGTCCAAGAATGACATTGTTGCGGCGGGCGGGAAGCCCGTGGATGACCAGCAGGTGACGGACCTGAACAGCCGTCTGGTTGCGGCCCGCACCCGAACGTCGGAAGCATTGGCGCGGCTGAACCGTGTTGAAACGATCCTCGCATCGAATTCTTCCGATGCGGCATCGATCTCCAGCCTTGGTGGCTCCGGGCCGGATGCTCTGAATAACCCGGTCATCAACAGCCTTCGCGAGCAATATTTCGAAAATGCAAGGCGGGAGTACGAGCTTTCCGTCAAGTACGGCAGCAACCACCAGGCTGTCGTCAATCTGCGCACCACGATGAAAGGCATACTGGGATCGATATTGGAGGAAGTGCGTCGACTTGCTGAAATCAGCAAGAGCGATTTCGAGGTAGCCAAGCAGCAGCAGCAGGAAATCGAAAAGCAGCTCGCCCAAGCCGTGTCGCAGTCACGAAGGACGAGTTCGGCCGAACTGAGCATTCGCGAGTTGGAAACCAGCGCCAGGGAATACCGAAGCCTCTATGACAGCTTCCTGCAACGCTATATGGGCACGCTTCAGCAGGAGTCGTTCCCCATATCAGAGGCGCGAGTGATTTCGCCCGCCACTCCGCCGAAAACCAAGAGCAAACCCAAGCCCGGAATCGTGGTGGCCTTGGGCTTGGTAGGGGGGATCGCACTGGGTATGGCCCTTGGATTTCTCCGTGAGATGATGGACCGTGGCTTTCGAACCTCCGAACAAGTCGAAGCGGCGCTGCACCTGCCATGCTTATCGCTTGTGCCGCTGCTGAGAGACCTCGAGCAAAAAGAGTCCTCACGTTCCGCTGTTGCTCAAGTCAGCCCGGATGTCAGCGAAAGAAGGCTCTCGAGAAGCGGAGGAATACACTGGCAGGTATCCGCAATGCCGCTGTCCCAGTTTGCGGAATCGATTCGCTCGATCAGACTTGCTGTCGATTGCTGCGTGACGCGTGGCGCAAACAAGATCGTCGGTATTACCTCGACCCTCCCCAATGAGGGAAAATCCACCATCGCTGCCTCACTTGGACAGATCCTCGCTCATTTGGGCAAACGGGTCATCGTTGTCGATTGCGACCTCAGAAATCCATCTCTATCGGCCAATTTCTCACCCAAGGCCGATTCCGGAATCATCGAGGTTCTGGCTGGCACTCGGTCGCTGGAACAAGCGATCTGGACGCACCCAAAGACAGGTCTCGCTTTCTTGCCGGTAGCAAAGAAGGCTCCGCTTCTTCATACCAGCGAAATCCTGTCCACGGAGCAAACCAGGGAGCTGTTCGAGAAACTGCGCGCCACCTACGACTGCGTCATCGTGGATCTTCCTCCGCTCGCGCCCATCATCGATGTCCGCGCGACAGCTCCACTGATCGACTGCTTCATTCTGGTCGTGGAGTGGGGACGAACCACGGCCGACGTCATTCAGCATGCACTTCGTGCGGCTCCAGACGTGTACGAGGCCACGGTCGGCACCGTGCTGAACAAAACCGATATGAGGGCGTTGAAGCGTTACGCGGGTTATCACGGCTATTACAACGACGCACATTATATCCGGTATGGCGATGTGCGGCAGAATGAAAACGCCTGAACGGTGCGGCTTCAATCCCGTCGCGATTTAGGGGGGCGTCTCCTAGCGGCAAGGCGATTTTGAAGAAGATGATTGGCCAACTCGATCCAGGATGCCCAAAAAGGGTGCGTGGACGGGCAACAATCCTTGGCCGCTGCCCTGCACCGCTCCGCCAGCGATGAATACCCTATGATCGCCGCCCCGGCTGGGCCGCACCAATAACGCCGACCCGTTCCAGGAGACTTCGCAAATACATGCCTCCGAGATAGCCGAACTGGAGCGCGACCTCACTGACCAGCAACCAGACGAGGCCAGCAACAGGACCCAGAAGGAGGAAGGACGCCCCGCCCTCGACCAGCACAGCCAGGGCGAGAATGACCAGGATTTGGACGCGGAATATCGAGCCCGCGATCAAGCCTGCAATAAGATGAGGGATCAGAGCCGGCATTGGTCCCATCGCCAAGAATCGGATCAACGCTAGCAGCGGGCGGTAAACAAAGTTGGAAGGCCCCACTTAAAAGATTTTTAAATATTTAAATTGGTATTGATTAGTTTATTTGGTTTATAATATATTAATATTATTAGTCCGTCTCACACACTCGGTCGGGCAATGAATTTTATTAACCGTCAGTTTTCAGAAGCCGCCGCAAGCGAGCTCAATTCTCGCGCCTTCGTCCCACCGAAATGGGAGCGAAAATGGCCGATCCGTTACAAGTCCATCGAGGCATTTGCGATCTGCAGTGATCTTGCGACGATCCTTCTCGCCAGCATCCTTTCTGCCTTGCTGTACCACATCGATGGCGACTGGACTGCCACCGATCTCGGGAAGGCCGTTGGCGCGGCGATGGTCGTGTCGACGCTGTTCGTTTGCCTGTTGAAGATTTATGGGAAGTACAGGCCGACCGAACTTCTCGCCATGCGCGATCAGGTTCGCGCCGTCTTTCTTGCCTGGACATTCGTATTCTTCCTGCTCGCCGGCGCCGTCGGCGCGCTCAAGATCAGCAGCGAGGTCTCGCGCGGCGCCGGCTTGGTGTTTGCGCTGGTCGGCTTCGCCATGCTGATCGCGCATCGCGCCACCATCAAGGCCCTGCTACGCAATGGCCTGAGCGCCAGAAAATTCGCCGGCACCAAGATTGTTCTGATTACCGACCAGCCGCGATCGCGTCATGCCGGCCTTGCCCAGACCCTTGCGGCATTCGGCTTTTGCGTGACCGGGCACTTCAGTTTGCCACCACCCCGCGCCAGTTCCGGCTATCGCAAGCGGCTCAGCGCTCGCGTGATCGAACATACCCGCGGCTCGGAAATCGAAGAGATTGTCGTCGAGACAGATCCCGGCCGATGGTCGGAATTGCGAGAGTTCGTTGCGGAGCTGAGGGTTCTGCCATTCCCCGTCGTCTTCGTACCTGCAGGGGCGGCGTCGGACATTTTCCGGCAGCCAACCAGATTACTCGGGAGCACCGTGTGCGTCGAAGTCCACCGCGGACCTCTTACCTTCCTGGAGCGCACCACAAAGCGGTTCATTGACTTGCTCGGCGCGGGCGCCGCGCTGGTGCTGCTGTCGCCTCTGCTTGCGCTGGTAGCTGTTGCCATCAAATTGGATTCGCCCGGGCCAGTTCTTTTCAACCAGCAGCGCTGTGGCTTCAATGGCCGCAGTTTTGCGATCCACAAATTCCGCACCATGTTCGTGCTCGAGGACGGGCCTTCCATCATTCAGGCGAGAGAGGTCGATAGCCGCGTAACCCGCATTGGTAAGTGGCTGCGTCGAACAAGCATCGATGAACTACCGCAACTGCTTAACGTGCTCGACGGCAGCATGTCCTTGGTAGGACCGCGCCCGCATGCCGTCGCGCACGATGGTCAGTTCGACAAAGCCGTCCGGAATTATGCCTTCCGCCGGCGGGTCAAACCGGGGTTGACAGGCTGGGCGCAGGTGCATGGGGCCCGCGGACCGACCCCCACGGCCGCCTTGATCGAACGACGGGTTGAATACGATCTGTGGTACATTGATAATTGGAGCCTCCGACTCGATCTCGCGATCCTGCTCCAAACCCCAATCGAGGTCTTCCGGGGCCGCAACGCCTATTGAGCTGAAACCGAAGCCGCTACCGTGATCTCCAGCGCGAGTTGAAAAGCCCCCATGAATGACATCGTCGAGAAGGTTCTAAGCAGCCATGGTGAGCACGTGAACGGCGCGCGAGAGAGAGTGCGACACTACCTCGACTTGATCGCATCGACCGGAAAAACCGAACAGCAGCTCTTGGCGTTTGGCAGAGCGTATCTCAAAGAGATATCGGAGCCCGATCCCCGGTATTCCGGGTGCTAATGACCTCTGCGTTGTGTCTGGTGGGCGTGTGCGGAGGCTAAGATGCTGTCCAATCGAGGCGGCTTACTCTGAAATTGCTGCTTCGCTCAGCCGTCCACCTGCGCGTCGGATGCGATGATCCTTGCCTGATCCGCCTCGCCGCAAACCACCGAGCCTAGCCTCGCGTCGCCGCGACGCGCACCTCCAAACCCGCTCTGGATCAAATCCGTCAGGCCCTCTGGCGGCCTCTCGCCGTATTGCCTTGGGCTATCCGAAACTCCTCGATTTTGCGTCCGGATTTCATGGCGGCGACCAGCCAGCGCGGGCGCTTGCCACGTCCGGACCAGGTTTCCGAGGTTTGCGGGTTCCGATATTTCGGCAACACCCTTGGATATTTGCGACGGGGTTTTCCGCTGAGCGACCGCGGGTCGCCCGCGAGCCCCATGCCGCGATTGAGAACGGCCAGACGCTTCTCCAGCTCCTGCTGCTCGGCCTTGATCCGGGCGGACAAAATGGCGCTGATACTCTCATGAAGAGCCCAGAGATCGTCCAGCGACATGGATTCCAGTTCGAGTGGCTTCGCTGACATGTTGCCGCACCATTTTCTATGTTTTGTTTGTCATATGATCCGCCCTGGTATTAATCAAGGGGCAGGCTCCGTTTGTCATGGCACAAAGCACAGAAAACAGTGAAGAAATAAGGCCGCGCCGGGGCGGCACAACCTGCGCTCAAAACCAGGCAGCCAAATTCAATCCGCGATTGCAGGTCTCAGGCGTGACCACAACGGGACCGCAACAGGCGAAATCCCGCAAGGGGAACTATGAGGCAGATCACGCCGCCATAGAGTCCCAGGACGCGACCAAATTAAATAAGCTTCTTCGCCCTGCGATAGCCGGTAATCGGGTTGCCGGCTCATAAAAAGGCGGCTTGCTGCATAGCACACTCCGCAAGACAGCCAAAGATTACTTGCAATTAAAGCTGATCAATTTAATGTTAATTTCGATTAATTAAGAGGAGGCCGAGCTATTCGTGCCCGTCCACCCTGCTCAGAGCACGCCAGCTGAAGCCACCTCGATTGGGTTGCAATCTGGTGAACCGTGACGAGAGTGCGATGCGTACACTAGATCTGGAAGCCATGGATTTCAGCGAGCTCTGGCTCTTGCACGAACGGATGACGGAAATTCTCGCAGCGAAGATCAGCGCAGAAAAGCGTGAGCTGGAGCGGCGTCTCGCGCAGCTCAATCGCGTGCAGGCAGCCGACGAGGCAGTCTCGCAGCCGGCAGAATCGATGAGAATTGACCGGCCGCGACGCAAATATCCCAAGGTGCTGCCGAAATACTGCAATCCATCCACAACAGAAACATGGTCTGGCCGAGGCAAGCAGCCACGCTGGCTCGTTGCAGCGCTTCAATCCGGACACAAGCTGGAAGAATACCGGATCGACCGAACCAAGGAAGTATCTGAAGACAAAGTTCCATGACTCCAGCGTTCCGGGGCGCCCCCGAAGCACGGGGAGCAGTTAACGGCGAACCGGCTACATTTAAATCGGTCCGACGGCGTTGAGATTTGGCGATTCCAGGACGAAAATTAACCGATTTAAATTCGCATCTGTAGCGTTGTTGCGATATATTGGAAGGGGGGAGGGGTGCGAAGTCGCTATGTGCCGGTTGGTGTTTTTTTAGTATTGATGATCAGGTAGAGGTTTCAAATGCGTTCTCTTCAGCGACGTATCGCCGCCGTTACCGACTCGACGGACAAACTCGTTTCTCAGCTACGTGAATTGGACCATTTGCGCGAGCAGGTAAGAAAGGCGCTGCTATTGACCAAGAGAACGCCGCACCTGAAGAGGCGAAATAGGAAGAGCACTGCTCCGCGAGCCTTCTCGAAACGGCCGACCGCGAGGTTGAGCGCGAGGCTGATTGCAGACACAGCGGGTGTCCCGGCTCGAACTCCGTAGCTCCCTTGACAGGCACCGGATTAAGTTGCCGGCCTGCGGTCATCGCGAGGTCCGCTCGGTCGGTCGTGCGGTAGTTGCACAACCAATCACGTGCGACGGCCGAAGGCCTTGGGAGTGTCGCTCACTCGATCAACCGGAGTTCAAATTGCTCCGAGCCGCCAATCGACGATAGGACGCTTCGCCAGATTCCAGTTCACGCTCTCTGGCGTCGCGCCTTCGACTCGCTCGCGCCGCCTATCTCGAAATCTTCAATCTTCCGGCCGGTCTTTATGGCCGCAACGAGCCAGCGCGGCTGTTTGCCGCGACCAGACCATGTTTCCGACGTCAGTGGATTGCGATATTTTGGGAGGACAATCGGGTATTTGCGTCGAGGCTTACCATAATTGTTAGCCAGCGCAGCATCTGCCCCCTCGATGAGGTCCCTTCCACGATTGAGAACAGCCAAGCGCTTTTCAAGCTCACGCTTTTCCGACGTGATCCTCGCGGACAGGACCTCATTGATCTGCTCACGAACCGACCAGAGGTCTTCGACGGACATCGATTCCAGATCTATCCTTTTGATCGACATGCTGCGCCTTTAATTGAGGCAGTTCTGAGTTTGTGACGATTTAATTTCATATTACGCGATGGAAAGTTCCGCAAGGGGGCGCGACGTCTTTATGTAACGACTACGGTTGTACTCACCCCGATCACCGACGCGCGGTTGAACGACGGCCTCGGTAAATCCCCCATCCCGCCAGGGCCGCCCCGCGCGCCGGATTAAACACGCGCTCCAATGCGTCCGGATCGTCCGTGTCGCGGGGCGCACAATTTAACCAATTTAAATTCGCTGCGGCCGCGTTGTTGTGCTAGGATATCAGTCTGGCTGGGGGGAGATATCGCTAGGCGCCGGTTATTTTGTTTGTAATTGAAGCTTCCTTTGTGATGAGGCAGGGGTTTCAAATGATTGATATCCAGCGACTTATCGCCGCCGTTACCGACTCGACCACCAATCTCGTTGCTCAGCTCCACGAACTGGATCAGTTGCGCCAACAGGTCAAGAAAGCAACGCTGCAATCCAAGAGTACGCCACGGCCGAAAAGACGGAGCTGGAACGGCGACACTCCACGGATCTTTTCAAATCGAGTGAGCGCAAGGCTGCCGGCAACGGCCGCGCGCCAGCGGAGTCGCGCCCCATAACCTCTTAGACGGACAAGGAGGGGGGCCGCATGAGGCGCGCCGGTAGCGTCGCAGCGCTCGGTCGCGCGCGTGACTATTGCATGGAGCCGTGCCCGCGCTCGCAGCGAGGGTGAGCTCAGTCGCGGATTCTTGCGAAATCGCGCGCCTCATGTTCGACGGCGACTTTCGCCCGTCGCGGCGGCGCGTAAGCCGGCGTCCCGTAAGCTTCGAACAATGCCTTGCTGATGCGATAGTGATCGGCAAGACCTCCACGCGTCACCCGTTCGATCGGGCCGTCTGGATAGCCAAGTCCGAGCTTGCAGGTCAGGTCCATGTCGGCCTGGCTGGCGAGACCTTCATCTAGAAAGCGCAGTGCTGCATTGTATTTCGGCACTGCGAGCCGGTTGATGATCCGTCCGGCCTGGTCGCTGCAAACAACGACCTCGAGTCCCGCGTCGATAAACAACTGTCGTGCGGCGGCAACTGCCGTCTCGCTCCCGTTCGAATGCCGAACCAATTCGACGAGCTTCGATGGCGGATCGCCTCCATTGCGATAGCGGGCAAAGCCCAACACGTTGGCGCGGGTCGGGTCCTGCTCACTGATATGTTCGCCCAGGCATTCGTGCCCCAGTTCGATCAAGATCGCGGCCTTGCCGGGATCGGGCGTGAAGCAGGCGCCGCTGTAGATGACGATCTCCGCTGCGGCGGCTTCGGACTGGTTGCGCAGAAACGCGTCGCCTTCCGGAAACGAACGGCTCGGCCCGGCATTGTGGATCACATAACGCATCTGCTCAGGCTCCAAACATCGCATTGCCCTGATAGGTGAAAAAGCCCCTGCCGGATTTCCGGCCGAGCAGTCCGGCCGCCACCATCCGCCTCAGGAGCGGCGGCGGCGCCGCTCTTGGATCGAGGGTGATCGGGTAGAAGGCCTCGCACAAGCGCAACTGGGTATCGAGGCCGACCAGGTCGATCAGTTCCAGGGGGCCCATCTTGTAGCCGAGCCCGACCTTGATGGCCCGATCGATGTCGGCGGGCTCGGCGACGCCAGCCTCCACCGCCCGGATCGCGTCGTTGTTGAACGGCACCAGAAGCGCGTTGAGAATGAAGCCGGGCTTGTCCTGGGTCTTCACCGGCGTCTGGCCGCACGCCTCGGTCCATCGCCAGGCGGCCTCGAACGTCTCTTCGGAGGTGAGGATCCCGGGCGACATCTCGATCAGCTTCATCAACTGCGCCGGCAGGCAGAAATGCATTCCGACCACGCGCTCCGGCCGTTTCGAGCCAGCCGCGATCTCGGTGATGGAGAGGGTCGAGGTGTTCGATGCGAAGATCGCGTCCTCGGCGCAGACGGCATCGAGGCGGCCCAGGAGTTCCCGCTTGACGGCGAGATCCTCGAATACCGCTTCGATGACCAGATCGCACTCCGCAAGGTCTCCGAGTTTCGTAGTGCGGCTCATGGATGCCAGGACCGCGTCTCGCCGGCCGCCATCAAGCCTGCCGCGCGCCACTGACTTGTCGAGGAAATCCGCCGATTGCTTCGCCGCTCTATCGAGCGCAGCTTCGGACATATCGAACGACACTGCCCTGAAGCCCGCGCGCGCGGCCACCAGCGCGATTCCCGCGCCCATGGTTCCCCCCGCGCCGCACACCCCGACTGTTTTGATCGGTCTTGTCATTTCGTTGCGAAGCTCCGTCCAATAAGCTGGCGATGAACCTGGTTCGTGCCTTCCCAGATCTGCGTGATTTTGGCGTCGCGCATCAGCCGCTCCACCCGAAAATCATTGCAGTAGCCGTAGCCGCCGTGCATCTGCACGGCCTCGGTGACGATGCAGTTGGCCACATCGGAGGCGCGCATCTTGGCCATCGAGGCCTCGAGCCCAAAATCACCGTCTCCGGCATCGATTCGCTCCGCGAGGCGGTCGAGCCATAGTTCGGCCATTGCGAGGTCGGTCGCGAGGTTGGCGAGCAGGAATTGATTGGCCTGGAAGTCGATGATCCTGCGCCCGGACTGCCGGCGCTCGTTCATGTAGGCGGTCATGTCCTTGAACGCCGCGGTGGCGATGCCGAGCGCATGGGCTGCAACGCTGGGGCGCGACCTGTTCAAGGATGCAAGCAGGATATTCAGGCCGTCACCGGGCCGCCCGATCAGGTTCGCGCGCGGCACCCGGCAGCCATCGAACCGCAACGCCGCCGTCGACGAGCCGCGATGTCCCATCTTCTTCTCGAGGCGAACGACCTCGAGCCCCGGAGTGCCCTTTTCCACGACAAGCACCGAAATCGCCTGCCGCGGATCCTCGATTTCGGAATATTTGCCGAACAGCAGAATGCGGTCGGCGACATCGCCGCTGGTGATGAAGAGCTTCGTCCCATCGACCACGATATCGTCGGCCTCGGGACGAAATTTCGTCCTCATGCCCGTGGCATCAGAGCCGGCGGTCTCCTCGGTGATGGCCAGCGAGGCGAGCCCGCCATCGGCGATTCGAGGCAGCAGCCGAGCCTTCTGTTCGTCCGAGCCGAACTCGATCAGGGGCTTCATCGCGTGGAAATTGGTGGCGTAGATGATGCCGGTCGATGCACAGGCCTCGGCGATGCGGCGCACCACGGCCAGATAGAGCTTGAACGACATCGGCGCGCCGCCGAAAGCCTCCGGGATGAAAATCGCGTTGAGGCCGAGATCGTTGATTGCCCGGACATTCGCCCAGGGAAACGCGCCCGTTTCGTCGATTCCTGCCGCGTTGGGGGCTATCACCTCCGCGACCAGCCGATCGACCTGGTTGAGCAGCAGGCGTTCATCCTCGCTCCAACTACGGGCCCGCTCCAACGCATCGAAAATCTTCATCAGAGATTGGCTCCCTGTCCGCCATCGATATAAATCGTCTCACCGGTGAGAAAGCCGATCTTCTCGGCAAACAGCACACCGACCAGCCGAGCCACCTCGTCGACAGTTCCCGGCCGCCCAATCGGCACCCGCCGCTTGAGCCAGCTCCTCACCTTGTCGTTGGCGAGGAAATCGCGGTTGAGATCGGTCTCGATATAGCCTGGCGCAACATCGAGGACCCGAATGCCGTCTCGGGCCCATTCCGACGCGAGGCAGCGGGTCATGGCGCCAACTGCAGCCTTCGAGGCGCAATAAGCGAGGTTTTCGGCAACCGCCAGACGGTCGAAGAAAGACCCGATATTGACGATCAGACCCTCGCCGGCCCTTCGCAGATACGGATAGACCTCGCGGCTGGCAACCAGCACCGCCGACGCGTTCAGCCGCATGCAGGCCTCGAATTCCGACAGCGACAGCTCGGCGCTCCGCTTCGCCTCATGCGCACCTGCATTGTTCACCAGGCCGACGACCGGTCCTCGTTCGCCGATGCTCGCGATGGCTTTGGCGATTGAGCCCTCGTCGGTCATGTCGCAGACCATGCCGAAGCCGACCTCGGATTGCCCGCTGCGAGACAACGCCGCAATCTCGAAGCCGCGCCGGTCAAGTTCGACGGCGATCGCCTTGCCGATGCCGCGGCTCGCCCCGGTGACGATGACCTGCCCCTTACTCATCCCTGAACACCGCTTTGCGTTTTTCGATGAATGCCGCCATGCCCTCCTCGGCGTCCGCGGTACCAAAGGCGAGCGTCGAAAGGTCGGCCTCGATCTTCAGCCCCTCATGAACGGGAAGGTCGAGCGCGCGGGTTACCGCCTCGCGTGCGAGACCCAGCGCAACGAGGCTGTAAGAGGAAAATTCCCGAACCAGTGCCAGCGCACCATCGATCGCGGCCCCGTCCACCAGGCGATGAACGAGACCAATCCGTTCCGCTTCCTCGGCGGCCACCGTGCGTCCAAGCAGGATCATCTCGAGCGCCCGCGCTTCGCCGATCACGCGCGGCAACCGCTGCGTTCCGCCATAGCCCGGAATGAGGCCGAGTTTGATCTCCGGCAGGCCCAGCTTGGCGCTGCGGACAGCAACCCTGAATGTGCAGGCCAGCGCGAGTTCGAGGCCGCCGCCGAAGGCGAAGCCGTTGATGGCGGCGACTGAGGGAAACGGCAGCCGCTCGATCCTGGCAAAGGCAGCCTGGCCGAGCTCGGCACCGCGCTTGCGCTCGGTCATGCTGCGCCCGCGCAACTCCTTAATGTCGGCGCCGGCGCAGAAGGCCTTGTCGCCCGTACCCGTGACGAGCAGGGCGCGAACCTTCCAGGTCCCGACCTCGTCCAAGGCTTTTGCAATGTCGCGCAGGATCGCAAACGACAGCGCATTGAGGGCGTCAGGCCGATTGAGACGCAACAAGGCGTAATCGTCGACCTTCAAGAGTTCCACGGCCATCGTGCTACTTCCCGAATTTGGCGGTGTCCGGCCTGCGCTTCCCGGCAAAGGATGCCGACAGCTCATGGCTTTCTTCGGTGTCGAGGTAGGGCCGCAGCAAGAGATCGTGGGAAACGCGGGCAAGTCCCGACACGCCGCCGTGCCGCGCGTTGAAGGCAGCCTTGATCGACGCCAACGCGAAGGGACCACGGTCGGCGATTTCAAGGGCGAACTTGCGGGTCTCCTCCTTCAGCTTGTCGTCCGGCACGACCTTGTTGATCAGCCCCATTTCGAGCGCTTCCTGAGCCGTGATCTTGGGGTTGCGATACCACATCTCCTTGGCCTTCTTCTTGCCGATCAGGTCCTCCAGGTACCAGGTGCCGTAACCGGCATCGAAGGATCCCATCATCGGCCCGACCTGGCGGAAGATCGCGCTTTCCTTGGCGATCGTGAGGTCGCACACCACCTGCAGCACATTGCCGCCGCCGACCGCAAAGCCGTTGACGCTGGCGATCACGGGCTTCTGCAGCCGATCAATCGATTCATACATCTCCAGGGTCGGAAGGACGCCGGCATAGAGGATCGTGTTCTCCATGTCTTCCTTGCGACCGCCGATGCAGAAGAACTTGTCCCCGGCACCGGTAATGACGATCACGCGGGTTCGCGTCTCACGGCGGATCGCGTTGATGCAGTCGCGGATCTCGTGGCACATCTCGACCGTGAACATGTTGCCGTCATCCGGCCGGTTCAGCGTGATGGTGCCGATCGGACCGTCTTCCTGGTAGATGATTGTGTTGAAGCTCATGACTCTTTCCTCCGAATGACGTTCTGTTCCAACAAGCTCTGGCGCTCGCCATCGCTCAATCCGAGCAAACCGGCAAGCACCTCGTCGGTATGCTCGCCGAGAGCGGGCGGCGCATGTCGCGGCAACGCGGACTCGCCGTCGAGAAGGATGCCGGTGCCGACCTGCGGTATCGAGCCCCCATCGGCAGTCGCCAACCGATAGAACATGCCGCGTGCGAGCAGCGCCTCGTCGGCGACCACCTCACCGACATTGTTGATCGGGCCGGCCGGGATGCGCGCGTTGCGAAACAGCGCCAGCCAGTGGCTGCGCGGCTTGCCCCGTAGCAGTTCGGCGATACGCGCCACGATCCGCTCACGCCGCTTGCGACGATCGGCGTTGGTCCGCAGCTCGGGGGATTCGGCATAGGCCGGATCGCCGACTGCCTCCCAGAAGCGCCGCCAGAGATTGTCGTTTCCGAGCGCCAACGCGATCGGCTCGTCTGCGGTGTCGAAGGTCTGATAGATGGCGATCACGCTATCCTTGCCGCCGGATCGCGTCGGCAACTCGCCCGAACCGAGGTAGGACATGATGCGGCACGACAGCAGGCGCGTCATGGAATCGACCAGCGCGACGTCGACGAGCCGTCCCTTGCCGGTGGTGCTGCGCGCGTAGAGCGCAGCTATGGCCGCGAAGGCGGCATCCTGGCCGGCGAGCATATCGGCAGCCGGTGCGCCGATCTTCTGCGGCTCTCCACCGGCCGCTCCGGTCAGGTCCATGATTCCCGAGTAACCCTCGGCGATCAGGTCATAGCAAGTCCAGTCAGCGCGTTCCCCGTTCAGACCGAATCCGGTGATCGAAACGTAGATGAGGTCCGCGCGCAGGGCTCGTAGTGTGTCGGCGTCCACCTTCAGCTTGCGCGCCACGCGAGGAGGCAGATTGACAAAGACCATGTCGGCTTGGCGGACCAGTCGATGCAGGACATCGAGCCCGGCAGGCTGCGAAAAATCCAGTGCAACACTCTTCTTGCTGCGATTGACACTGGCGAACCACAGGGACTCGCCGTCGAGAAACGGCGGTCCCCAGGAGCGCGCGTCGTCTCCACCAGCGGGCCGCTCGATCTTGATGATCTCGGCTCCCATGTCGGCGAGCAACATGCTGCCGGACGGACCGGCAATGGATGTCGTGAGATCGATGACACGCACACCCGCGAGCAAACCGAATCCGGCGCCCGGCTGCCTGAGCGGCAACGCGTCCGCGGGCAGGCTCCCGCCATGCCTCACCCTTTCCGAGGGCGCCACCTCTACCTGCACACTCATGCGACCGCTCCGGCCTTGATCAGGATCGCCGCCTTGCCTTGGATCCGCCCCTGCCCAATGAGGTCCAGCGCGGCAGGAAGTTCCTCGAAGCTGAAGGTTTTGGTCACCGGCGGCTGCAGCACGCCTGCGCGCCACAGTTCGAAAATCTCCTTCTGCGCCGCAGCGACGCGCGCCGGTGCGCGTTCGCGATAATCGCTCCACTGCAAGCCGCTGACGCTGATATTTTTCACAAGAAGATAGTTGGCCTTCACCGAGGGGATGTCGCCCGCGACGAAGCCGATCACGACCAGCCGTCCGCACCAGGCCAGCGCTCGCAGCGCCGCACCAAAGAACTCTCCCCCGACCGGATCGAGCACGATGTCGGCGCCCGCCGCTCCGGTCGCGGCGAAGACCTGAGCACGCAAATCGTCACGCAAATTTTTTCCGCCGACGTCGATGACGGCATCGGCGCCCATGGCACGGACGAACTCCGCCTGATCCGGCTTGCGAACCGCGGCGAGCACGCGAGCCCCAAACGCCTTGGCAAGCTGGATCGCGGCGACGCCGACGCCGCCGGCCGCACCTCCGATCAGGACCGTCTCACCGCTCCGCAAGCGGGCGCGATCGCACAGCGCAAAATAGGCGGTCTGATACACCAGGCCCAGCGCGGTCGCCTCGGCAAATCCGAGTCCATCGGGCATGCGGAACGTATCCTCGGGCGTCACCAGGGCCTGCTCGGCGAAGGCGCCATGTTCGAGTTGGCTGAGCACCCGATCGCCGGGCGCAAAGCCCGAGACGCCGGCTCCGACCGCGCGTACGACGCCCGCGATCTCCTTGCCGGGAACAAATGGCCGTTCAGGCAGGATTTGATAACGTCCGGACACCACCAGCGTGTCGGGAAAATTGATGCCCGCGGCCGCGACGTCGACAAGGATCTGACGCTCGCCCGGGACCGGATCGGGCATCTCGCCGATGCGCAAGGCAGATGGCGGCCCGAAATCGACAACCTGATAGCCGCGCATCAATGACGCTCCTTGCCGGTCAGCGCTATGGTCTGGGCACCGAGCCGAGGCGCAGACATTTCACCCTCCGTACGGAAGCAGGGCGCGACCGGGCCGGGAAGTGCAGGCAGGGATTGCCCTTCGGCGACGACTTTGCGCGCGAACAATCCGCGTGCCGCGAAGTGCGGATCGGCAACCGCCTCCTGCAAACTGGCGACAATGGAGCAGCAGACATCATGGCCGGCAAAAATAGCCTGCCAGGAGTCAGCCGTTCGTCCGGCGATGATGTCGGCGATGGCGCGCTTGGCCTGGTCGGGATCCGCGTCAAGGCTTCGCAATTCGCCCGGAAGCCCGATCAGCGAGCAGAAATTGTTCCAGAACCGATCCTCGATCGGCGCAGCGGCGAGATAGCGTCCGTCGGCTGTCCGATAGATTTGATAGCGTGGACTGCCGCCGGTTACGAGGGCATCGCCGCCCTTCGGCCAATCGCCGGTCGCAAATCCGTTTCCCAGACCCCAATAGGCGAGCGGCAGCAGATTCTCCCCCATCGCGATATCGAGATAGGCGCCCTCACCGCTGCGGTCGCGCTGCCGCAGCGCGAGCAGGATGTTCACCACCGCGGGAAACGCCCCGCCTGCGAGATCGGCGACCAGCACCGGCGGCACCACCGGCGCACCGTCACTGCCGCGGCTGAGACCAAGCAGGCCGGCTTCCGCCATATAGTTGAGATCGTGAGCGGCGACCTGCGATTTCGGTCCATTCTGACCCCAGCCGGTGATCGCGCAGTAGATCAGGCGAGGATTGACGGCGCGGAGCGCCTCATAGCCGAAGCCGAGACGATCCATCACGCCGGGACGAAACTGCTCCACCACCACGTCCGCCTGAGCGATCAGCGGCCGCAGCCGGTCGAACGCATCTTTCGCCTTGAGATCGATGGCGATGCTTTCCTTGCCCGCATTGAGCAGGTGGAAATTGGTGCTGTCGGCGCCGAGCCGCGGTTGATAGCCGCGCATCTCGTCGCCGCTTCCGGGCCGCTCGATCTTGATCACCTTGGCGCCAGCCTCCGCCAGCATCAAGGTAGCGAACGGCCCGGGCAGCAGGGTGCTGAAATCCAGAACGCAGATATCCTGGAGAGGACGCATCATCGAGGCCACCCGCTAGGCCTTGGCCATGGACTTGCCATGGATGGGAACCGGCTGCAACTCGCCGCGGCGCACCTGCAAGGCCAGTTCGCGTTTGAGAATCTTGCCGCTGGCCGTTAAGGGAAACTCCTCCAGGCGCAGGAAATACTCCGGCATATCGTATTTCGAGATGCCTTCCTCGCGCAGGTGCTGCATCAGATCATCAGGTTCGACCGAGCCCGATATGGCGAGGCAGACCCGCTCGCCGAGCCGGTCGTCCGGCACTGGAAATGCCGCCACCCGGCTGACATCCTTGTGACGAACTGCGACGGCCTCGATATGCGACGGATAGATGTTGTGACCGCCACGGATGATTAGGTCCTTCAGACGACCCTCGATGCGCAGATTGCCAGCCTGATCGAGTATGCCGAGATCGCCTGAGAGAAACCATCCATCCTTGTTGAAGCTGCTTTCGGTCGCCGTCTGGTTGCCGAAATAGCCGAGCATCAGCGCCGCGCCGCGGCCGCCGATCTGGCCGACTTCGCCGGGCCCGATCTCCTTGTCGGAATCGGACGGATCGAACAGCCGCACCTCATAGGCCTTGCCGCCCCGGCCGCATGTGGTGACGATGATGTCGGCGGAATCGCCGGGATGCGTGTATTGATGCGACGAGTTCTCGGTCATCCCGTAGACGTTCTGCGGCTTGATGCCCTGTTCGACAAAGGCCGCGGCGGTGGCAGGAGGGATCGGCGCACCGGCCATGTAGAAGACCGAGACCCGGCCGAGACTGCGTCGCCCCGTCCGCTGTTGTTCGGCCAGGATATCCATCGCATGCGTAGGGACACCGAGCACATAGTTGGCTCCGGTGGACTCGATCCAGTCGAGACGATTCACGCCGGGTGGAGGATCATCCGTGACGAAGCGGCCGCCGGTCAGCAGCCATTGGGCAACCCCTACCCAGGCGATATGATGCGACAGCGGCGAGAGCGACAGCAGCACGGTATCCGGCCCATGCTGCCAGTCGGCAACCAGATCCCGCGCATTCGCCAGCAGCGTGTTGTCTGAATGCATCACGCATTTGGGCGCCCCGGTCGTGCCGGAGGTGAAGGCGAGATAGGCGACCTTATCGGGATCGCTGCACGGCGGCGTGGCGTTGGCCGTCGGGCGGGGAAACGTATCCGGCGTGTAGACCATCTTCAGGCTGGGCAGCCTGACCAAAATGGAATCGAAATCGACCTGCGCGCGATCCGCTCCCCAGCCCGTCTCGGTGAGAAACGCACGCGCCGAAAGCGTCGACAGCAATTCGGCGATCTCGGCGCAGGTATAGGTCTTATGCAGCGATGGATTGCAGGCGAGTCCCTCGCGTGCGCAAGCCAGGAACATCACGACAGCCTCAACCCGATTGGACATCCAGATCGAAACCCGATCGCCGCCGACCAATCCGAACTCGCGCAGGCTGCCGGCAACACCGTCCACCCACCGCCGCAATTCGGACCACGAGACGGTCCGCCGTCCGTCTTGCAGCGCAAGCGCCTGCGGCCGCTCGTCGGCATGCCTACTCAGCAAGCTGTAGAAAGTGTCGTCGCGCCAGAGTCCTTGCCGGTAATAGCGCGTCGCGTCCGCTGGATGATGAAGCGTGAGAAATGGCCGCATGGTGATCTCGCAATTGCAGCATGCATCGTTGGACAGCGCTGCAGCAGTCATTATCAGCAACCGCCGTGCCATAGAGCTCCACGACGCGAGAAGGCACCAATCGCCGACTTTTTTCCGGAGTTTCAGCGGAAATGCGCATCGGCCATGTCTTCGGCGGCAACAAATGTCCTTGCGCACCCAGTCGGCCCATGATCTTGTGTCTTCAAGAAGGACACAAGAAAAAATGCCGAAGACAGCGCAAGTCGCCGGAATAGCGCTGCTCAGCACGGAGGGACAAACCGCCTTCGCTACTGGGCTTGGATCTGATCCCCGCGTGAAGGCGCTCGTCGCCGACCGCGGCTGGTTGAACGAACTGCGCGAACGACGGCTGACGACCCTCAATCTGGACCGCAAAGCCTACAGCGTCCTGCTCGCACCGTCGGAACAAGGCGAGCTGATCGTCATAAGCCAGGTGCCGGGAGATGCTCTGCTGCATTTCATCAGCAGCGTGAATTTCGCCTGGGACATTTTCCAGTACCTGTTGACCGACCCCTTCGACGCAATGACGGTCGTCGATGACGAAGCGCGCCTCGTCTACATCTCACCGATCCATGAAGCGTTTTTCGGCCTCAGGCTCGGCGAAGGCAACGGCAAGCCGGTCGAGCAGGTCATCGACAACACGCGGCTGCATGAGGTGGTTGCCTCGGGCAAGGCCGAGGTCGGCGCCATTCAACGGATGCGCGGCGCCGAACGCGTCGTGTCGCGGGTGCCCATCAAGCGCGACGGTCGGGTGATGGGCGCCATCGGACGCGTGATGTTCAAGGGTCCGCAGCAGCTCGAGGCGCTAAGCCGACGCATCAAGGATCTCGAGGGCGAGCTGGAATTCTATAAGCGCGAAACCGAAACGCTCCGCTCGCGCGATTACGGCCTCGAGGCGATCATCGGCCGCAGCCCGGCGGTGCAGCGGTTGCGCGGCCAAATCGTGAAAGTCGCCCCGCTCGAGATTCCCGTTCTGATCCGCGGCGAGAGTGGGACCGGCAAGGAACTGGTCGCTCATGCGCTGCATCAACTCAGCCCCCGCCGCGACCGGTCGATGATCAACGTCAATGCAGCCGCATTGCCTCCCAACCTCGTCGAATCCGAGTTGTTCGGTTACGAGCCGGGCGCCTTTACTGGCGCCGACAAGAAGGGCCGCAAGGGCAAGTTCGAGCAGGCCGAAGGTGGCACCATCTTCCTCGACGAAATCGGGGACATGCCGCTGGATGTCCAGGCCAAGCTGTTGCGCGTGCTACAGGACAGGATCGTCGAACGCCTCGGCGGCGATCGCGCCCGCGCGGTCGATTTCCGCCTGGTGTCCGCCACCAACAAGGACTTGCAGTCGATGGTGGAAAGCGGCGGCTTTCGCCTCGATCTGTTTTACCGGATTTCGCCGATCGTCATCGATCTGCCCCCGCTGCGCGAGAGACTGGACGATATCCCACTGCTGGTCGCGAAGTTCCTTCAGGACATCGCCTATCGACACGCCCGCCCGGTCCCCTCCATCAGCGCCGACGCGCTGGCCGAACTGGCCGAGCGCTCATGGCCCGGCAACATCCGGCAATTGCAGCACGAGATCGAGCGGGCCTTCGTGTTTTCGGACGGCGCGATGATTGGAGTCCATGATCTGTCCGAGGTCCCGAGGCGCTCTCAAAAGCCGCCGCTGCCGGTCGCAGAGACGGCGAGGCCGCGTGAACTCAGACAGGTGATCTCCGACATCCAGAACGAGCAGATCAAGGAAGCTATCGCGGCGTGCGGCGGCAACAAGAAGAAGGCCGCGGCCAATCTCGGAATCTCGCGCTCGTTTCTCTACAAGAGACTGGCCGAGATGGAGCAGGCTCGGCAAGGCTGAGCCCGCGTGACGGCGGCGACATAACTAAAGCGCGATGGGATCAGTTGAATCGCCATCGCGCTTTTGCTTTTGATTGAGCATGATCTTTCCGGAAAACCGCTACACACTTTCCGGATCATGCCGTGGCGGCTCTATTTCTTGACCAGGGGACACTCGCTTTCGGACAGCGGGCGAAACGCCTCATCCGCCGGAATGGTCGCTACGACCTTCATCAGGTCCCACTCGCTCTTGGATTCGGAGGGCTTCTTGGCCTGCAGCAGGTACATGTCCCGCATCATCCGGCCGTCCTCGCGGATCGTCCCGTTCTTGGTCATGAAATCGTTGACGGGCATCTTCTTCATCTGCCCGACGACTGCCAACGCCTCGTCGGTACCCGCCGCCTTGATCGCCTTGAGATAGTGCATCGCTGCGCTGTAGATGCCGGCCTGGAACATGGTCGGCGGCTTGCCGCCGTGACGTTCGGCGAAACGCTTGGCGAAAGCACGGGTCTCGTCATTTTGATCCCAATAGTAGGCCTCGGTGAACAGCAGGCCCTGCGCGGCGTTCAAGCCGAGGCTATGGATGTCGGTGATCAGCACCAGCAGGCCGGCGAGCTTCTGACCTCCGGCGACGATGCCGAAATCCGATGCCTGCTTGATCGCGTTGATGGTATCGGCGCCGGCGTTGGCAAGACCGATCACCTGGGCTTTCGACGACTGCGCCTGAAGGATGAAGGACGAGAAGTCGGAGGTGTTGAGCGGCGCCCTGACGTTGCCGACCACCGTTCCGCCGTTCTTCTTGACGACCGCGGCCGTGTCTTGCTCCAGTGCGTGGCCGAAAGCGTAGTCGGCGGTCAAAAAGAACCAACTATTTCCGCCCTCCTGCTTCATAATCGCTGTCGCGGTGCCCTTGGCCAACGCATAGGTGTCGTAGACCCAGTGGATTCCGGTGGGCGAACAGCTCTTCCCGGTCAACGCGGTAGAGCCTGCCGCCGTTGTAATCGCGACCTTGTTCTTCTCCTGCGCAATCGCCTGCACCGCAATCGCAACCGCCGAATTGCCAAGACCGAGAATGGCATCGACCTTCTCGACGTCATACCAGCGACGCGCGATCGCTCCGCCAACATCCGCCTTGTTCTGGAGATCGGCCGAGACGACCTCGATGGGCTTGCCGTTGACGCTGCCGCCGAAATCTTCAACGGCCATCTTTACGGCAACCACGTCACCTGGCCCCTGGATGTCGGCATAGGGCCCCGACATATCGTCCAACACGCCGATCTTGACGACGTCGTCCGAAATCTGGGCGTGCGCACACACCGCTGAGCCCAACAAGAACGCTGCAGCCATCGCCGCTATAGAACTATTTCGCATTCGCAACCTCCCGAATCTGCTTGCAGGCCACAGAGCAACTTGAATGCCAGTTCCATTTGCGCTGCGATTCCGGTGAATCGGGCCCGCCTCCCGGGTGGCAACTGACCTCGCGGAGGACACGTGTCTCCGAAATCAACATGTTTGGAGTGACCGGCTGGACTCGGCTTCCGTCAGCCTGAGGCATCTCACGAGTGATCTCTTGCGAAAGATTCCCGACAGCGAGGCGCGAACCACACGCGCGCCGTCCCCACACAAAACCCCTTCCGAAGAGTTCGATTTGCGGTGAGCCAGCCGCAATCCCGGGAAGGGAACGGTTTCGGTATCAACTGCGACGGTCGGAGAACACGGTGTGTGCGCAATTTTCAAGGCAAGGTCGTCATCATGCCCGGCGCCATTCAGAATAGATCGCCGAACTGAACTCTACCTCTGCGCAGAGCTCACCGGAGCAGCCGATCCAAACCGCTGAGCACCGCCTTCGACGCCTCCTCCATCTGGTCGAGCTCGGCCAGCGAGCCGGCGCGATCGCCGCGCACGTAGCAATCGGCCGCGGCGCGGCCATGGCGGTGAACGGCCTCGTGTGGAGCCAGTAGCGCAGCAAAGGCCGGGTTCTCGCGCAGCGCACGGTCGGTCACCGCGTCGTACCATCTGCCCAGCCTGCAATTATGGTGATCCGCCAATTCCGTGGGCTTCAGCGTATTCAGGCCGACCAGCATCTCCGACAGTCGCTTTTTCCAGAGCAGGTGATCCGATTTCGCGCGATGCAGGACGTAGCGCGCGATATTGCACTTTTCGAGGTCGGCGAACTGCTCGTTGATCAGCTTCTCGGACGCGCCGACGGCTGCGATCACCTGGCTCGCATGGTCATCAGCGGTGCGGGCTGTTCCTGCAATGGCGTTGACGCTATCGGCGATTTCGCCAACCACCTGGTTTTGCCCGTGAAGCAGTCCGGCCATCTCGCCCATCTTTCCGGAATTGTCAGCGACGATGGCACGCACCTGTTCGATCTGCTTGCTGGCCCCTTCCGATTGCTGCACGCTGCGATCGACATAGTCTCGAACTTCTGTCACGCACTGCATCACGTCGCCGACATAGCGCTCAAGCCGCTCGATACGGCTGCGAATGTCGTCCGTGGCATTCTGGGTTTGTCCGGACAGGGCTTTCACCTCGGACGCGACGACCGAAAATCCGCGACCGGCCTCGCCCGCACGCGCCGCCTCGATCGTGGCATTGAGCGCCAGCAGGTTCGTCTGCCGCGACAGGGCCTCGATGGTTGCGACGAATGTTCCGATCTGCTCGGCGGCCGCGGCGAGCTGATCGGCGGCCTCCCTCATGCGGGAAAACGACTGGCCGATGTTGCGGCTGGCGACCGCCGCCTCACGGGTCGAATCGGCGCCGGCGGAGATGGCGCTGTTGGCACTCTCCATCGAGGCCGCAACGTTTTTCGCCGTAGCGGTGATCCGATCGATGGAGCCGGTGAGATCCTGAACCTCGGCGGCTATCGTCTGCGCCCGCGTGTTCGTATCACGGATCTCGCCGGTAATTCGCGCGGTGGCCGCCATGGCCTCGCTGGCGTGAATGGAAAACTCGACCGTCTGGCGCAAACTCTGCTCATCGGCAGCGGCCAACACCCCACGCGCCTGATTAAGCGCGGCCGCGACATCCGGTGAAAAGCCTTCGAGGTGGACGTTCGGCTGTCGCGCGATCAGTGCCGAGACCGCGGCAAGGAAACGATGCACGTCGAATTCCGGCTCGGCATCCGGAAGTGTGACCGCCAATGATGTCGATGTGGCGCTGCGGAGAAACCGCCTCATCGCGACCCCCAAAAATCGGAAAATGAAATTCTGCAGAATTTATTTCTGAGAGAAGAAAATATTCCGTTAAGGGTCTTAACGGACGGAATATATGGCCGAATGGCGCGCCCGGAACGATTCGAACGTCCGACCCTCAGATTCGTAGTCTGATGCTCTATCCAGCTGAGCTACGGGCGCGTTTTTCGCTAGCGTCGCGGGCGGCAATAGCCCGCTGCAATCCGAAACGACACGGAAGGCGGCGAAAGCGGCCCCCTAGCTACCGGCTCCGGCCGCAAATGGCAAGGTCCACAAGCAGGCTTTTGGCCGCCATTTTTGGACCGCCATTCCGGAGGCAAGGCTGCCGCACCACCTTCGAATTACCAAAACTCCCGGGTTGGCCGGCGACCTAAGCGCGCGCCCGCTCGTTGCGGACCGAGAGCAGTTCCACCGGACGGTCCGGGATCACGATCCGGAAAGTGGCGCCGATCGTGCCCTCGACCAGCTGGATGTGGCCGCCATGGGCGCGGACCAGTTCCGCGGCGATCGCAAGTCCCAGCCCGCTGCCGCCGGGTCGCCCCGATGTCTGGAAGGCCTCGAACAGATGCTCGCGGGTCTTTTGCGGCATTCCGGGACCGGTATCGGATACTTCCAGGATCGCAACCGCGCCCTCGCGCCGGCCGCTGACCCGGATCTGCATACTGGCGCGGTCGCTGTTGGGGTTGCTTTCCAGCGCTTGCGCCGCGTTCCGCACCAGAGTGAGGAGCACCCGAAACAGCTGGTCCGGGTCAGCGTCGGCGGTGAGACCCCGCTCGATCGCGGTGATCCAGGTGATCGAGGCATCGTTGGCAAGCCCTGCGGTCTCGCGGACCTCAGCCACGACCGGCTCGATCAGGATCGCGCGGCGATCCGGCGCGGCCTCCTGCGCCCGTCCATAGGACAGCGTCGACTGGCAGAAGGCGATTGCCCGCTCCAGCGAGCGCATCAGTTTGGGTGTAAAGCGCTGCACCCGCGGGTCCGGCACGCTGGCGAGTTGATCCGAAATGAGTTGCGCCGAAGCCAGAAGGTTGCGCAGGTCGTGGTTGATCTTGGAGACGGCAAGGCCCAGCGCCGCCAGGCGGCTCTTCTGATGCAGCATCGACACCAGATCGCGCTGCATGTCGGACAATTCGCGCTCCGCGACCCCGATCTCGTCGCCACGCTGGCTGGGCACGATGATCCGTGCCGAGCTTTCAGGATTTTCATGGAAGCCGACCAGGCTCGCGGTCAGCCGTCGCATCGGCCGCACGAATAAGAAGTGCAATGCGAGATAGACCAGCGCCGCGGTCAAGACCGCAATGATCAGGGAGACCACCAGAAGATTGCGGGAAAACCGGAACATCGCCAGGCGCAGCGGCCGCTCGTCCGTCACCACCTCGATGAACTGCGCATCGCCGGGCGCCGGCCCGATGATGCGGATCGCCTCATGGCCGGTTTCCAGCATCATCTGGAAGGAACCGGTGATCGCCGACCACACGGTCATGTTCCGCACGTCGATGTCATGGTCGATGGAGGCCGGCAGATCGGCGCTGGCGAGCAGCCGCCGCTGCTGGCCCATTTTGATTGCGACGGCGCGCGCCTGGATGCTCTTGAGAATTTGCCGCGCCAGCGAATCCGGCACCATGCCCAGGGGGGCGGCGTCCAGCACCAGGGCCGCGGTATTGGCCGCCGCCAGGCGGTCGTTCAGACGGTTCATCCAGAAATTGGCGATCGCGGGCACATAAATCATGATTTCCGCGATCATGACCAGCGGAATGGTCAACAGCAGGAGCTTACCCGACAGCCCCAAGTGGCGCGGCACCCTTGGGCGGGTTATCTCAGTGGCCGGCTGGTCGGCGGTCGCTGACACGATATGAAGTTCTGCCTTCACTGATCTAGGATGCGATCCGCCCCCTGACCGGTCAAATTACGGATCGCTAATCTCCGCGAAACGAAAACGGTGATCTAGGCATGATTACCGAGGTTTCCATCCTAACTCCAAAAAACCCCGAAATAGCCAAAATATTCGCGCCCGAGACATAGATATCCGCACCAATGGCGATGTTCCGAGGCGCCCGGCGAAGCAAGCCGCCACATTGACGAATTGGGGTCGCTCCCGTATAAGCCGCCCGAATTGTCCGCGATGCCCTGCTCCTACCGGGGCCGGCCCGTTCGGGCCGGAAGCGGCCTGTTTTGGGCCTTAAGCATCTTACGGACTTAACTCTCACTTCAACAGGCAGATTGCCCGGTCAGCGGAGAACGACCCGTGAAGCGGACTTATCAACCCAGCAAACTGGTGCGCAAGCGCCGTCACGGCTTCCGCGCCCGTCAAGCCACTACCGGCGGCCGCAAGGTTCTTGCAGCGCGCCGCGCCCGCGGCCGCAAACGTCTGAGCGCCTGAGCCTTAAGGCGTCTCTTCCGGAGATTGCATCATGGAGCGGCTAAGGCAGCGGGCGGATTTCCTCGCCGTTGCCAATGGCGGCGCACGGGTTGCCGCTGCCGCCTTTGTCCTGCAGAGCCGCCACCGCAAGGATTCGGGTCCGATCCGGATCGGCTTTACCGTCAGCAAGAAGAACGGCAGCGCCACCGAGCGCAATCGCATCAGGCGCAGGCTTCGCGAACTGGTGAAGCGGCTCGATGTCATGGCAATGCGACCGCACAGTGATTATGTGCTAGTCGGCCGGCGGACGGCGCTCTCGCGCGACTTCAATACCATGCTCGACGATCTCCGCACCTCGCTGGATCGTCTCGACCGGCAGACCGCCAAAGGGCGTGCCGCAAACCGGATTGGATGACGAGATTTTGACTGATGACCGATAATCGCAACACTGTCCTGGCCATCATCTTGTCCGGCCTGGTGCTGATCGCCTGGCAATATTTCTACAACGTTCCGCAAATGGAGCGGCAGCGCGCGCAAAGCCAGATGCAGGCTGAACTGGCGAAGCCGGCCCAACCGAAACCCGCGGCATCTCCATCAACTCCATCGACCCCGCCGCAGGCTGGCACCACGCCGACGGCTCCGCCTGCGGCCGCCAATGCGCCAGGCGACAGCCGCGATGACGCGATCGCGGCAGCGCCGCGGATCAAAGTCCAGACTCCGAGCCTCGAGGGCAGCATTTCGCTCAAGGGCGCGCGCATCGACGATCTGTCGCTCATCAAGTTCCGCGAAACCGTGGATCCCAAGTCGCCGCCGATCGTACTGTATTCGCCCTCCGGCACCGCGGCACCTTATTACGCAGAGTTCGGCTGGGTCGGCGCCGCGGGTGCGACCGTGCGACTGCCCGACCAGAACACGATGTGGCAACAGGAGGGCAGCGGTGCGCTCACTCCGACGAACCCGGTCGTGTTGAAGTATGACAATGGCGAAGGCCTCACCTTCCACCGTACCATTTCGATCGACGATCGCTATCTGTTCACGATCAAGGACGACGTCACCAACGTCGGCAGCGCGCCGGTCACGCTTTATCCTTATGCGCTGATTTCGCGCCACGGCACGCCGCAGGTTTCGGGCTACTACATCCTGCATGAAGGCCTGATCGGCTATCTCGGCGACGAAGGCCTGCAGCAATTCACCTACAAGAAGATCGACGAGGCCAAGTCGGTCAACTGGAAGGTCGTCAACGGCTGGCTCGGCATCACCGACAAATACTGGGCGTCGGCGCTGTTGCCCGACATCCGCGCGCAACTGCAGGCGCGCTTCTCGTCGAACCTGGTCAACAATACCAGGACCTACCAGACCGATTACCTCGAGGATGCCCAGACGATCGCAATCGGCGGCACAGGCAGCGCTTCGACGCGGCTGTTCGCCGGCGCCAAGGAGGCGAGCGTCGTCGGCATGAATTTCCCGATCTGGGGATTCGGCGGCTACAACCGCGAACTCTCGCTCAACCATTTCGATCTCCTGATCGACTGGGGCTGGTTCTACTTCATCACCAAGCCGATGTTCCTGGCGCTGGACTTCTTCTACCGCCTGTTCGGCAATTTCGGCATCTCGATCCTGTTGGTGACGGTGATCGTGAAGCTCCTGTTCTTCCCGCTCGCCAACAAGTCCTACGCCTCGATGGCGAAGATGAAGTCGGTGCAGCCGCAGCTGCAGGCGCTCAAGGAGCGCTATCCCGACGACAAGATGAAGCAGCAGCAGGAGATGATGGAGATCTACAAGAAGGAGAAGATCAACCCGGTCGCGGGCTGTCTTCCGGTCGTGATCCAGATCCCGGTGTTCTTCTCGCTCTACAAGGTGCTCTTCATCACCATCGAGATGCGCCATGCGCCATTCTACGGCTGGATCAAGGATCTGTCGGCGCCCGATCCCACCAACCTGTTCACCCTGTTCGGGCTCATTCCTTTCGATCCGACGCAGCTCCCGGTGTTCGGCCATTACCTCGCGCTCGGCATCTGGCCGATCGTCATGGGCATCACGATGTGGTTCCAGATGAAGCTGAACCCGACGCCGCCCGACCCGACACAGCAGATCATCTTCAACTGGATGCCCTTGATCTTCACATTCATGCTGGCCGGCTTCCCGGCGGGTCTCGTGATCTATTGGGCGTGGAACAACCTGTTGTCGGTCATTCAGCAGAGCTTCATCATGCGCCGCAACGGCGTAAAGGTCGAACTGCTGGATAATCTCAGGGCCACCTTCGTTTCCAAGAAGGCAACGTGACGCGCAGCCGCCGCGGAAATGATCTCTAGTTCGTCATGCCCGGCCTTGTGCCGGGCATTCACGTCTTGGAGTGTCGCCAGAGATCAAGACGTGGATGGCCGGACGAGCCCGGCCATGACAAGGAGTGGGCTTGGACCGTATGACTACCGAGATCGATGCGAAGCTGATCGAAGCGGGGCGAAGACTGTTCGCCGGCGACTGGCGTTTCTCCTATGCGGCGCCTTCGATCGAGACTCTGCCGCCAATGGGACCAACCGAGATCGCCTTCGCCGGCCGCTCCAATGTCGGCAAATCCTCTCTCATCAACGCGCTGACCGGGCGCAACGCGCTGGCGCGAACCTCGCACACGCCCGGACGGACCCAGGAGTTGATCTTCTTCGAGGGCCCGGAACAGGCCGGTTTGCGCCTGGTCGACATGCCGGGCTATGGCTACGCCCAGGCGCCAAAAACCAAGGTCGCGTCCTGGACCGCGCTGATCCACAAATTCCTGCTGGGGCGCGCGAGCCTTGCCCGGGTCTACGTGTTGATTGATGCGCGGCACGGGCTCAAGGACGTCGACCGCGAGATATTGACGACGCTCGACAAGGCAGCGGTGAGCTACCAGATCGTCCTCACCAAGGCGGACCAGGTCAAGGCGGACCTGCTGCAAGACTGCATCCGTGAGACGAAAGCGGCCCTGGCAAAACATCCCGCCGCCTTTCCGGAAATTCTGGCGACGTCCTCCCGCGACGGCGCCGGAATCGCCGAACTGCGCGCGGCAATCGTGCGACTGCTGGAGGAACGCGGTTGATGAGCAGGACCAGTCGCATTCTTGTCATCCTGGCCGCCATCATGGGCGCAGACGGCGTGATCCTGGCAGCCTTGTCGGCGCATGGAGAGAATGCCGCGCGTCTGGCGCCCGCTTCCTCCATGCTGCTGTTTCACGCAAGTGCCGTGCTCGGAACAGTGGCTCTGGTGGAGCGCTGCCTCATCCATCGGAATGGCGGCCTCGCCGCCGGCCTCGGCTTTGTCGCGGCATCCTTCCTGTTCGCAGGCGATCTGACGCTGCGCCAATATGCCGGGCACGGCCTGTTTCCATTTGCGGCCCCGACCGGCGGCACGCTCCTGATTTTGAGCTGGCTTCTGCTGGCGGTGGCCGCCGCCTGGCCGCGGCCTATGTGACACTTTGCGCCTGCTTCGCCAATCGGATAGAAACCGCCCGACCTTTTCCGATCCCCGTCAGCGAGATTCGCTTTCATGACCGACGCGCCCGAAATCAGCCCGCTCGATCAGGCCCGCATCCTCTCCGAGGCGCTGCCTCACATGCAGGAATATGACGATGAGACCATCGTCATCAAATACGGCGGCCATGCCATGGGTGCGGAGGATACCGCGCGTGCCTTTGCCCGCGACATCGTGCTCCTGGAGCAGACCGCGATCAATCCGGTCGTGGTGCATGGCGGGGGGCCGCAAATCGCCACCATGCTGAAGCGGCTCGGCATTCATTCCGAATTCGCGGGCGGCCTGCGCATCACCGACGCCGCGACCATCGAGATCGTCGAGATGGTCCTGGCGGGATCGATCAACAAGCAGCTGGTCGGTTACATCAACGAAGCCGGCGGCAAGGCCGTCGGCCTGTGCGGCAAGGATGGCAACATGGTCAGCGCCGTGAAGGCGAACCGCACCATGGTGGATCCGGATTCGCATATCGAGAGGGTCGTCGATCTCGGTTTTGTCGGAGAGCCGGAAAAGGTCGATCTCACGCTGCTCAACCAGCTGATCGGCCACGAGCTGATCCCCGTGCTGGCGCCGCTTGCCACCTCGCGCAACGGCCAGACCTTCAATGTCAACGCCGACACTTTTGCAGGCGCCATCGCCGGGGCGCTGAAGGCCAAGCGGCTGCTATTGCTCACCGATGTCCCAGGCGTGCTGGACCGGTCGAAGAAGCTCATTCCGGACCTTTCGGTGAAGGAGGTGCGCAAGCTGATCGCCGACGGCACAATTTCCGGCGGCATGATTCCGAAGGTCGAAACCTGCATCTATGCCCTGGAACAGGGCGTGCAGGGCGTCGTCATCATCGACGGCAAGACGCAGCACGCGGTCCTGCTCGAATTGTTCACCAACCAGGGCACCGGCACGCTCATCCACAAGTGACCGCCCGCAAGCCTTCGCCATCCCTGTTGAGGCATGCGCTGCTTGCGCTGCCGGCAGTTTCGTTCTTCGCGTCCTCCGCGCCGGCTCTTGCGGACCTCAAGATATGCAACCGCATGAGCTATGTGGTAGAGACCGCGATCGGAATCGACGAGAGGGCGGCGACCGCCACACGCGGCTGGTTCCGCATCGATCCGGCCACCTGCCGTGTCGTGGTGCAGGGCGCGCTTTCCGCCGACCGTATCCTTCTGAATGCGCGCGCGCTCAGCGTCTACGGCGCCGCTCCGCTGCCGCAGAACGGTACCGATACACTGTGTGTCGCCTCGGGCGATTTCGTGATCGCAGCCGCGCGGCAATGCCGCTCCGGGCAGACGCCCGCGTCCTTTACCCAGATCGCGCCGAGCCAGGCTGACGATGGCAATCTCGTCGCCTATCTCGCCGAGGACAGCGAATATGATGATGAGCAGGCGCGGCTCGCAGGCATTCAGCGCCTTCTGGTGATTGCCGGTTATGACGCCGCACCGATCGA
>CAYVVB010000580.1:0-2449 GCA_964454955.1 uncultured Bradyrhizobium sp.
CCGAGGTCGGCCATCAGCTCGGAAAGCTGCTTCAGGCGGCGCAAATTCTCGTCCTGGTCTTCCTCGGCGAATTCCACGACCAGCAGCGCATCGGGGGCGCCGCGGACAGCGGCCTCGATGATCGGCTGGAACATCGCGATCTCGCGCCCGAGCGCGATCATGGTGCGGTCGACGAGCTCCACCGCGATGGGCTTGAGCTTGACGAGATGCTGGGCCGCATCCATCGCCTCGTAGAAGCTGCCGAAGTGGCAGACGCCCAGCACCTTGTTGCGGATCACCGGCCAGAGCTTCAGCTCCACCCTGGTGGTGAAGGCGAGCGTGCCTTCCGAGCCGACCAGGAGATGCGCCATGTTGTTGGGTGTGTTGCGTGGCACCAGCGCGTCGAGATTATAGCCACCGACGCGGCGCTGCACCCTGGGAAATCTTTCGGAGATTTCGCCGGCCTCGCGTTCGCCGAGCGCGAGCATGTCGCGGAACAGCGCAAGCCCCTCATCGGGTGCGTTCACCCCGGACAAATCCCGCGGCACTTCGCCGAAATGAATGGGCGTGCCGTTAGCAAGCGCTGCCTCCATCGATACCGTATTGTCGCGCATGGTGCCGTAGCGCAGGCTGCGCCCGCCGCAGGAATTGTTGCCGGCCATGCCGCCGATGGTTGCGCGCGAAGCGGTGGAGACATCGACCGGAAACCACAGGCCGTGCTTCTTCAGCTGCCGGTTGAGATGGTCGAGCACGATGCCGGGCTCGACCACGCAGGTGCGCTTGTCGATATCGAGCGAGACGACGCGATTGAGGTATTTCGAGAAGTCGACAACGATGCCGTCGTTGATAGTCTGGCCGCATTGCGAGGTGCCGCCGCCGCGCGGGGTGACCTTGCGTCCGTCGTCGCGCGCGACCGAAAGCGCTCGCAGCGCGTCGTCCATGGTGCGCGGCACCACCACGCCCGCCGGCATGATCTGGTAGAACGACGCGTCGTTGGCGTAGCGGCCACGGCTGAACGGGTCGAACAGGACATCGCCCGTGATTTCGGACCGCAGTCGGCGTTCGAGCGGTGAGGTAGTATGCTTCATTCCAATTCCAGATGATCGGCGGCAGCCGCTTTGCACCTTCCGCGGAATAGATGCAATCTATTCCCGCGTCATGCGAATTATGAGTTCACAATGGGCGGAGACGGGTTGTCTGCGGTAGGCATTGCCTTGCCATCCCCGACCTCCGCGAGGTGTTCGATTGCCGCCGCGCGCTTGTTGCGCAAGTGGTGGAACAGGATGTCGCTCAGTTCGGTCCCCGAGCGGCGGCGGAGCGCATCCAGGATCGCCTCATGCTCGCGCATCGCCTCGGCCCAGCGCTGGCGCTTGCGTGCGAAATTGGCGGAATAGCGCACCCGGCGGACTCGTCCGGCGAAGTTGGCGTAGGTCGCCCGCAAGGTCTCGTTGCGCGAGGCCGAAACGATTTTCTCGTGGATGCGCTGGTTGACCTGGAAATAGTTGTGCATGTCGCGATGCAGGTAATAGCCGTACATTTCGTAGTGCAGTTGCTCGATCTCGGCAATTTCCCCGTCGGTGATGTTTTCGCAGGCCAGCCGCCCTGCAAGGCTTTCCAGCCCACCCATCATTTCAAACAGCTCCCCGAGGTCGCGCTCGCTGAGCTGCCGCACCCGGGCGCCGCGGTTGGGCAAGAGGTCGATCAGCCCCTCGGCGGCCAGGACCTTGAGCGCCTCGCGCAGGGGCGTGCGGGAAATGCCGAACAATTCGCAGAGCTGCCGTTCGGGAACGCGCCCGCCGTCGGGGATGTTGCCCTCCACCACATAGTCGCGAAGCCGCAACAGGATCTCGTCGTGAAGCGAGGCCTCGGGCCGGTCGGGGCCGTCCTGAGCCGCGATCTTGGTGAGCGGCACGCCGGCTTCGGGAATCGTTGATTTCATGATCGCAACGATAATTTGCGGAACCCGTCCGCGTCGAGGGTCTCAATTGAATGTAAAAATAGCATTGCGCATTCAGAAAATGAATGCAAAATTTGATTGTCGGGGTTTCTAAACGGGATCAGATCGGAGGTCGCCATGGGTCAAGGACGGCATTTCTTGCAGATTCCGGGGCCTAGCCCCGTGCCGGACCGTGTTCTTCGCGCCATGGACATGCCGGTCATCGATCATCGCAGCGCCGAGTTCGCCGAACTGGGGCGCACGGTGTTGCAGGGGGCGGCCCGGATTTTCCAGACCTCGGGCCCGGTCGTAATCTTCCCGTCATCGGGTACCGGCGCCTGGGAGGCCGCGATCGTCAACACGCTCTCACCCGGCGACAAGGTCCTGATGGTCGAGACCGGCCACTTCGCCACGCTCTGGCACAATATGGCGAAGCGCTGGGGCATCGAGGTCGATTTCATTCCCGGCGACTGGCGCCGCGGCGCCGATCCGGCCGCCATCGAGGCCAGGCTTGCCGAAGATATGTCGCAAGGC
>CAYVVB010000581.1:0-4873 GCA_964454955.1 uncultured Bradyrhizobium sp.
AAGCCTTTCGGCAGCAGCTGGATGAAAGTGCCGATGGTCGGCATGGCGAAATCGCCGGTCGCGGGATTGCTGAATTTCAGCTTCAATCCATGACAGGCGTCCCACTCGCCGCGCTTCTTGGCCTGCTCCAGCGCCTCGCGGGTGTAGCTGTAGGGATAATTGAAGATCGGCGAAGTTCTGGAGCTGCGCTTCTCGTCGACCGGCAGCAGATTGTGGCCGTAGCGCGCAAAACTGTCGCCGGCGGGCTTGGTGATCTTCTGCTGGTCTTCGCTCGCGCCCTCCGCGAAGGAGGCGTCGAAGAACTGCACCAGGGGGATGTCGAGCCCGTCGAGCCAGAACATCGGCTCGCTGGTTTCGTTGCCGTGATCGTGCCAGGTCCTCGAGGGGGTAATGACGAAATCGCCGGGCTCCATCAGCGTCTTCTCGCCGTCGACCGCGGTGAAGGCGCCTTTGCCTTCGAGGATGAAGCGCAGCGCCGACTGGCTGTGCCGGTGCGCCGGCGCGACGTCGCCCGGGATCACCATCTGGATGCCGGCATAGAGCGAGGTCGTCACCTTGGACTGGCCGCGCAGGCCGGGATTTTCCAGGATCAGCACCCGCCGCTCGGCCTCCTTCGCGGTGATCAGCTTGCCCGCCTCCACCATGTGGGCGCGGATGGCATCGTATTTCCAAAGGTGAGGGCGGCAGGCGCTTCTCGGTTCGCGCGTGATCAGATCGCCCATGACGTTCCACAGCGCGGAAAGATTCTCGCCCTCGATCTTCCGGTAGAACGCCTCGCGTTCCGGGGTCTTCGCCACCGCTTCCATGGACAACCTCCCGATCTCGTTCTCGATTGATTGACAGCATACTGACAATGTAGATAGCGTCAATTGCAACCATAATTCGGTCAGGGAGGTTCCGATGAAGCTGCATGGCTATTTCCGCAGCAGTGCGTCCTACAGGGTCAGAATTGCGCTGAACCTGAAGGGGGTGCGCGCGGAGCACCTGCCGCACCACCTGCGCAAGGGCGAACAGTGCGCGCCCGCCTATCTTGCGCTCAATCCGCAAGGCTTCGTGCCGACCCTGGAAAACGACGAAGGCGCGATCATCACCCAGTCGCTCGCCATCATGGAGTGGCTCGAGGAGACGCGGCCCGAACCGCCGCTGCTGCCGAAGGATCCGCTGCGCCGCGCAAGTGTCCGGGCCTTCGCGCTTGCGCTCGCCTGCGACACCCATCCGCTGCAGAACCTGAAAGTGCTGGCGCGCCTGCGGCAACTCGGGCTTGCCGAAGAAAAGGTGACGGAATGGGCCGCCTGGGTCAATCGCGAGGGGCTCACCGCTTGCGAAAAGCTGGTCGCCTCGGAGCCCGGCCCATTCTGCTTCGGTGCCACTGCCACGATGGCCGATATTTGCCTGGTGCCG
The DNA here is from genome assembly GCA_964454955.1 of uncultured Bradyrhizobium sp. Lineage (GTDB taxonomy): Bacteria > Pseudomonadota > Alphaproteobacteria > Rhizobiales > Xanthobacteraceae > Bradyrhizobium. The sequence goes on from CAYVVB010000581.1 coordinate 1,402, forward strand.
CAGCTCGCCAACGCGCGGCGGTTCGGCGTGGATGTCTCCGCCTTTCCCCGGCTGCTGCAGGCAGAGGCCGCCGCCAAGGCGTTGCCGGCCTTTGCCGATGCCGCACCGGAGCGCCAGAGCGATGCCGAGTAGGTCGACACGGCTCACCATGGACGCGGTCTACACCAAGCCGGGCTATCTGTTCCGGCGGATGCAGCAGATCGCAGTCGCGATCTTTGTCGAAGAGTGCAAGACGTTCGACACCACGCCGGTGCAATATGCCGCACTGGTTGCGATCCGCACCCATCCCGGCATCGACGCCACCAGGCTGTCCGCTGTGATTGCCTTCGACCGCTCGACGCTGGGCAACGTGATCGAACGGCTGGAGACGAAAGGCCATATCGCGCGCGAGCCGGCCAGCGACGACAAGCGCGTGAAGCTGCTCTACCTGACGCGATCGGGCGACAAGCTGTTGCGCGACATCATGCCTTCGGTGGACCGCGCACAGGCGCGGATGCTGCAGCCCCTGAAGGCCTCCGATCGCAAGACGCTCACGGAGCTGCTGAGCCAGCTCGTCGATCGCAACAACGAAGCCTCTCGCGTCCCGCTTCGCGCCGAAGAAGCGCTCGAACATCTGGGGAGGGCGGGCTGATGGCGAACCTGCAACCGGTGCTGATCGCCGGCGGCGGCATCGGCGGGCTCGCGGCAGCGCTCGGGCTTGCGCAAAAGGGCATTCGCTCGATCCTGCTGGAGAAGGCCGCCGTGCTCGGCGAGATCGGCGCCGGCATCCAGCTCGGCCCGAACGCCTTTCATGCCTTCGATTATCTCGGCGTCGGGGAGGCCGCGCGCGGCATGGCTGTCTATATCGACCAGCTCAGGCTGATGGACGCGCTCACTGCCGAGGAAATCACCCATGTCGATCTGCGCGAGCCCTTTCGCGCCTGTTTCGGCAACCCGTATGCCGTCGTGCATCGCGGCGATCTGCACGGCGTCTTCCTGAAAGCCTGCCGCGCGCACGAGTTGATCGAGCTGCGCGTCAGCAGCGAAGTGACGGGCTATGACCAGGACGGCGGCTCGGTGACGGCGCGGCTTTCCAACGGCGAGCGGGTCACCGGCTCGCTTCTGATCGGCGCTGACGGGCTGTGGTCGAACGTCCGCAAGCAGGTCACGCGGGACGGCGCGCCGCGGGTGTCCGGCCACACCACCTACCGCTCGGTGATTCCGACGGAGGACATGCCTGACGATTTGCGCTGGAACGCGGCGACACTGTGGGCCGGCCCGAAATGCCACATCGTGCATTATCCGCTGTCGGGCTGGAAGGTGTTCAATCTTGTCGTTACCTATCACAACGACGCTCCCGAGCCGGTTGCCGGCCAACCGGTCAGCAATGACGAGGTGATGCAGGGCTTTGGTCATGTGCACGAGCGCGCCAGGAGCATCATCCGTCACGGCAGGACCTGGAAGCTCTGGGTGCTGTGCGATCGCGATCCCACTGAGCGCTGGGTCGACGGCCGCGTCGCGCTGCTCGGCGATGCCGCGCATCCCATGCTGCAATATTTCGCGCAAGGCGCCTGCCAGGCCATGGAGGATGCGGTCTGCCTGTCGCACATGCTGGCGCAATATCCGGACGATCACGCGGCCGCGCTCGAGCGCTACCGCGCGCAGCGGCTCCCGCGCACCGCGCGGGTGCAATTGATGTCGCGCGCCATCGGCGAGCACATCTATCATCCCGCCGGCGAGCACGCCCGGCTACGCAACGCCATCATGAGCGCGAAGACCTCGGAAGATTACTACGGCGATCTCGCCTGGCTCTATGGCGGCACGGGGCTGGGGTAGGCGGCGCAAGCCCAGCACTCGATCCATCGCCGTCATCCTTCGAGGCTCGCCCAGCGGCGCATTGCGCCGCAAAGGCTCGCGCCTCACGATGACGGAACTGAGAGTTGCTACATCCGCATCACCGCCTGGCGGTCGATCTTGCCGGTCCCAGTCTTCGGCAGTTCATCGAGGAACATGATCTCGCGCGGATATTTGTAGGGCAGGAGCCTCGCCTTGACATAATCCTGCAGCCGCCGGGTCGCTTCCTTTTCGTCGAACGAACCGCTGTTCATCACCACGGCCGCCTTAAGCGTCATGCGGCGGTCCGGCAGTTCGGCGGCGAAGACGGCGCATTCGCGTATCTCGGGGTGCTCGGCGAGGCAAAGCTCGACCTCGAGCGGATAGACCCATTGGCCGGAAATCTTTATGAGATCATCGGCGCGGCCGCGGAAGAAGTGAAAGCCGTCGGCATCGCGCACGAAGCGGTCACCGGTATAGATCCAGCCCCCATCGCGGATGGTTTCCGCGGTCTTGTCCGGTCGGTTCCAGTACAGCGGGGTGTTGGAATCGCCGCGCACCCACAAAATGCCCTCCTCGTTGTCGCCGACCTCGCGACCATCCTTGTCCTTCAATGCGATGTCATAACCGGGCACGCGCAGCCCCGCGGCTCCGGGCTTCTTTTTGTCCGCGCGGTTGCACAGATAGATGTGCAGCACCTCGGTCGAGCCGAGGCCTTCGATGATCTCGAGCCCGGTGAGCGTCTTCCATCCCTGGAAGACCTCGCTCGACAGCACTTCGGCCGCGGAGATCGCCATGCGCAGCGAGGAGAAATCGGCCTTGTCCGCGCCCTCGGCCTTGGTCAGCGACGTATAGAGCGTGGGCAGGCCAAAAAACACGCTGGGGCGGAAGCGCCCGATCGCCTCGAAGATCGCAGCCGGCTTCGGCTGGCCCGGCAACAGCAGCGTCGCGGCGCCCGCGGAGAACGGGAAGGTAATGGCGTTGCCAAATCCGTAGGCGAAGAAGATTTTCGGCACCGAGAAGCAGATGTCGTCAGGCGAAAGCTTCAACACATTGCGCGCGAAGGCGAGTTCACTATAGGCCATGTCGTGCTGCAGATGGATGATGCCCTTGGGCCGGCCGGTCGAACCGGAGGAGTACATCCAGAACGCCATCTCGTTGCGACGGGTGTCGGCCTCGGCAAGCTCCGCAGGAAAACCTTTCAGCCATGGTTCGCCGGCGATCGCCTCCGGCGCGGCCTGATCGCCGATGCCGCCGCCCACCACGATCAACGTGTGCAGCGCTGTGTCGCGGCACGCCTCGCTGTTGAAGCGCGAGCAGAACTCGGCGTCCACGACCGCAACCTTTGCTCCGGAATCGGAGAGATAGAACTGCAACAGATCAGGCGGCGTCAGCGTGTTGATTAGGAGCGGCACAAAGCCGGCGCGCACCGCGCCGAAAAACGCAGCCGGATAAGCGGGCGTGTCGTCGAGGAACAGGAGGATGCGCTCGCCCCGTTCCAGCCTGAGCGAGGCAAAGCCATGTCCCCAGCGCGCCGCATCGGCGCAGAGCTCGGCATAGCTTCGCCGGCTGGCGGGACCGGTCAGCGCCAGCTTGTCGCCGCGGCCTTTGGCGAGGTTGTCGAACAGGATGCGGCTCGCATTATAGCGCTCGGGAATCG